>PAMQ01000008.1 GCA_002707365.1 Trueperaceae bacterium | reverse complement strand
TGCTCGAACCAGTCGCCAAAGCGATGGTCGAAAGTTCCGGAGAATACTTTTAGTTTCTCTGCTGCTGCCCAGTGTTCGGGGAGCATTGGGGGGCTGTACCAAGGTCCGATGACTGCTGCGTCCGCTGTTTCTAGTTGGGAATAAAAATCTTCTAAAACAGTAGCTACTTCATCAGTAGGCTCTTGAAATGCATCCCCGGTTCGAATGCCTGTAGGTAAGCATAGAAACTCTACTTCTCCGTGTTCACGTAGTAGATTGCAACCTTCTGTATGCCAATCCCAAGCAACATGATCATCATTAACTAACACAACGAATCGCACGATATTTATCCCCCTAAGTGTGTAAAGACCTTACTTAGTAAGTGTACCGAACTAAGAATGACTTCTCTGTAAAGGAACTTCCTTCCAGTAACCTCATATTTAACAACATAATTCGTTTACTGGTTTAGCCAGCTATACCAGCCAAACAGGGAAGCTATCAATAAAAGGCCCAGAACAATTACCCACGTTTTCATGCATTCTCCTCTAACGCGGTTAAACAGGCTACTCGCGGCTGTGAACGATATCACCCAACTTCCTAACGCCGATTACCATTGCCCAACTAACAACAAAACTCAAGATCACAGTGGCGTCAAAGACGCCATCTGGGTTACCAGGACCAAAATTCTGTTGGTAATAATGGAGCGTGCTTGTTTGTGACACCTCTAAAATTAACCCTATTATTTTGCTCCCAACAGGAATATAAACTATGGGAGCCAACAAACAACTAAAAAATGCTGGCCAGAGGATTTTTCGAAACCAGTATGGCCGAATGTGGTGCTGACCTAAGGATTTCCTAAAAAACGACTTTAGATAAAAAATAAGGTTAATCATTAAGGCAATCGCCCCAAGGATTAATGCCAGATTCCATGTTAGAAGGAAATAGTTTGCCATTACTCCTTCAACAATTCGAAGAATTGTTACCAGCAGAAGGCCCAAGAAAGTAGGTAAAATTAACAACAAAAACATCAAATTAGCTTTTTCTGACAGCTACTTTTCAAGACTCTTTGTGAGGGTGTTGTGGCGAGTCGTCCATTTCAAAATCAACAGTTGAGGACTCGTGTTGGGGTGAAATGGGGCCTCCTAAAATAGATGAGGCTTTCCAGGGAAGTATGCTAGAAATAATCATTAAAGCGCCTACAACGACCCAGACAACAGCAGCAGCAACAATCATGAATACATTGATCGGGACAGGGACGAATAACAAAATGCTTAACGCGACTAAAAGAAAAACAAGAAAAAACCAGTAGTATCTGAGCCACCCGGGGCGGATTTTATTCCTATACATACGTTCAAAGATCAATCCAATAACCGCAACGATTAGATATCCGGGAAACAACATGTCTAAAAAACCACGACTACTCTCCTTTTGGGTATCATTCACATCTTTAACTCTTTGTACCTGAGCTACTTCATCCTTGGCCGGATCAAGTAGTGCATCCCATTTAGCCTTTTCCGCCCGCCTTGTCTCTGCTTCTAATTTTTCTTCTAGCCTTGCTTCTAACCAAGCTTTTCTTATAACTTCTTCTTGTCTCGCATCTTTTTCCTGTTTTTGGCTTGCTTGCCACTCAGCTGCTTCCGCTCGCACCAAGTTTTCTGCCTGAGAAGCAAATTCAACGCTAATAGCCTCATTCATGCCACCCTCAAAAGCATCAACGTATGAAGGGTCTACAATGTACTGCAAGCCATAAGTATGCTGATTACCTGGGTGGAGTACAACTCTATTAGTAAGGATGAAAACATTAGAGTCCTTAGGGCCCTTATCTAGTCTCAGGTTTCCATTTTCCACGACATAAGGAATCCGCCCAGAAGAACCTACGTTCCCGTCAGGGATAAGCTCATTTTGATGAACCTGAGCCTGTTTATTAACCGCAAAACGCACGGTAATACCGTCAACAGGAATCTTTCTACTTGAAGTGTTCTCAACATGGACATAAACGTGATAAACAATACCTTCAATCGTCTCCCGGATGGAACGAATACTCACGTCGTGTTTTAAATCTTGCCCGATAGCAGCACCCAGTAAATTGAAAGCAAAGAGCAGCGCCACGAACCTCATTCGTTCTCCTTAATGGAAACATCAAACAAACTACTTACGATTGTTGAAGTTAATCTGCAACCTCAGGGTTACCAGACCATAATATGAGTTCTTGAAAGACTTTTCTACTCTGTGGGAACAAGCAGTTAGTTAGTCAACACATTCGGAAGTTTCCCCTAAACCACCTGTTACCTTGCAGGCTACTTCAAACGTCTTTAGTGAAATTGTCGGAGTGAGTCTTGACCCTCAGGATTACCAGGTTGAGGGTGTTTATGGTCAAGTTGTGAGCAACAAAATATTATAAAGACAAGGGCCTAATATAGAGAATGAAGTATTTTCAGGAGTTTAGTTACCTGAGTATACGAGTAATAAATTGACTCGCCAAGATGCTTTCCACAATTCTTTTCTTGAAGATTCTGTCGTAATAATGGTTGGGCTTCTTCTCTGATCTTGCTACTGATTGTTTGGCTCAATTTCCATCAAAACAAATCTTAGGAATAATAGTAGGGGGTACGCCTTATCAGCCAAATAACCACAAAAACTAAGCCTGAGAAAAGGACGAACCAACCTAGATTCTTATATCTTTTCCTGATTTCACTTTTAGCTTCTGCTTCTTCCCATGCTGCTACAGTGCCGTATTTTTGTATACCTATTTCTTTTGCCTTTGTTCGCTGTTTTTCCTCCCACTCCTTCGCCATTTCTTCCCTTTCCTGCCTCCGTTCTTCTTGCCTCTCCTGGAGTTCTTTTTCTATTTCTACCCATTCATTCCTGAAATCTTCTTCCCACTCTCGCAGTAATGCTGTTTTTGCTTCCCCTGATACTCTTACGTCATCCAGTCGCTGAATTTCTGCCTGCAAAAGGGCTTCCCGCCTGCAAGTTATTAGTTCCTGACTAGCACCTTCACAACGGGCACAAGCTTCCACCTCTGTGCAACGTTGAGCGTCCAAAGCCTCTGGGTTCTGCCCGAGAACAGCACCCAGTAAATTGAAAGCAAAGAGCAGCGCCACGAACCTCATTCGTTCTCCTTAATGGAAACATCAAACAAACTACTTACAATTGTTGAAGTTAATCTGCAACCTCAGGGTTACCAGACCATAATATGAGTTCTTGACAGACTTTTCTACTCTGTGGGGAAAAAGTGTGTGATCAAACCTCTTCGTGGAACATCGGAGAAATTTCCACTAGCGTAGTGCAAAGTTCGGCAATGATGAAAAGTTGCTGACCCTGGTTCCAAAGGAATAGTTACCGCGCCACTTATGTCTGCCACAACGGCCTCTAAAGCCCCATCGATCTCTGAATACTCGGATGCATTCATATGTTCAACTATCCCCTTATTATGGCTCCCAGGAAGAAACCGCATTGCTCCGTTAATTTCGACCACTTCACTCAGAGCAAGCCAGCACGTTACAGCTCGGTTATTTTTCCAATAACCAGCATCCTGATGCCAATGGGTTTCTGCCGGATGGTACGGCGGTTTCATAATTAGTTGATCGTACTGATATTCAAGGTCATTCCCAAGAAGCTGTCGAGCTATCGCAAGGCTCCTCTGCATATATTCATGATCTGACCATCCAGGAATAACTTGAGAAGGGTTGGCCAGTTGGACCATTTTCCCTTCAATACTTTTCCTCCTGTTCTTCCTCTGGTCCCAGCTCAAATCTCCGTAATCACCACGCACTGCCTTGTCGTACTCCACAACTAGTTCTTCGACCTGTGGTTCACTAATGAGGTTCCGCACAACTAAAAAACCGTCTTCCTCGAAACGGCTCATGTCCTCATCTGCAAGGAGGTCGAAAGCCGCAGGTGACGCCAACATGGTCACAGTATAGCGAAACAATACGATTGCCTGTTCTTGCGTTGTAGGACGTCCGACTACAAATAATTTACTGCTTAGGCTAAGGACTTTCGTGTGGGGAGGATACAGCTACACTACTGCGCAACTAAATGCCCATAATCTGTATTCTTGGTTGTCGAAATTACTGAGTTTTACCTGGATTTCATTCTCACCTGGCCGAAGATCAACAGCAAAGGAGGCGGCCTCGAACCCATGGTCGTGCTGACGAGTATCAATCTTCTTACCATTAACCCATAGGGTGAACCAGTCATCGAAAGCGAAGTGGAGGTTGACCTTGCGCTCCACCGTCGATCTCAGCATGGCCCGGGCATAGGCTGATACCGCTACTGGTTTTTCATTGTTTTGAACAGGACTCGACTTTTCGGTGAACTCTGTAGCGTAATCATTCCATAGTTGCCGGCGACCACGATATTCCCAAGTCAGGTCAACCCAAGTGCGCTTTGAAGTCACTGTAAGTGTCGGTAATGTACGGTCATCCTGGTGCCAGTTTTCTGGCCACACGTGCGTATCTTCGGGCACTTCGGCTTTCTTAAACTCATCGAAGGTGTGACACCGAAATGGTCCCGTGACTTGCCACGATAGAGGCGCCTCTGGGAGAGGGAGCTCAGATCTCAGTGTTTTGTAGAAGTAAAGTACACTCTCCGTATCGTCTGCTCTGGAACCGCAGTAGATGATCAGTGACGATTGGAATGGTATTGGATCAGGACCATAGAATCGGTAGGCTGCGAATTCAGTCGCATCTTCACCGGAATCTGAGTCAGTGATATCTACGTAGGAACACCCAGTCCACCGACCACGGTAGGGACGATAGGCCCAGATAAAACCAAAGTCATCCTCTTCGTTGTAGCCACGGATAGCGTGGGGATCAGTCTCCCCGTCGATAAGGCACACTGCTCCGCCCGTATGGTAGATCAGGTCGCTGGTATCACGCTGACGAATTGCTTTAAAAAGCCCTGCAACGAATCCGCGCCCACCTATATCAGCAATTTGGAAGGTACCGCCTAACGAAGCTGCTGCAGGCGTCTCCTTCCGATGTACTGCATGAAGACGGAAGGGTGTTATTTCAGTATCAGCGGGATATTGCTGCCAGTCAATTTGGGAGTACAGTTGTACGCGGTTTGGTGCGGTGTTTTCCAGGGTGATTCTGCATGATGTCTGAAATGGAATTGGTAAGTAGCAGTTATATCCACTTTCTGGCAGGACCTTGATCCCAGCACCGTCAGTTCGGTATTCAGTAGACCGTGGGTCAAGGTTGAGAAGCACACCGAAGAACGCATTTAGGTCCATGTCCACATGTGGCAACGTGTCGTTATCAACAAAAATTCTGATGCGTAGGTAGTCACCAAAAGGCTTGTAACCCACGAAGATATGTCGAATGCAACCGGGGCCTTTAGCGTTGAATAAGTCGAATAATCCTTGGTCCCTAAAATCCGCTCGACCAGTGTGTTTACGGGCCTTAAATTGAGTCGGAAGTTCAATCAAAGAGAAGTTAGGATCAGGTACCGTTTCCACGAAACACCCCCTTGAATCTAAAGTCCTCTAGGCTTGTAGGCCTTGCTCTATAGCATCCGAACTAAATAGTGTCCTTGCGTTTTCGGGGTTGAAAACCCAGATTCAGATTTCCCGGTTGGCGGCTACCCCTAGTCGTCGTTGAGCCCGTCTTTTGGCTCTTTTAGCCTCCATCCTCGCATACCCTTCTTCACTACCGTCATGCCACGTTCCAGCCAAACGATCAAGGTTAACTGCACCATCAGAGTAGTTAACTTCAAAGTATTTGTGGTGAAGGTAATGCGCATAAGCACCAGTGTCAACACCTCTGTCCGCACCGGTAACAATCTTCTCGAAACCAACATGGCCAACGACTGCTCCGGTCCCTGTGATCTGACAGTTGTACATCAGTAAAAGTGGGTGGGACGGCAAAATCAGGTGAATTAAAAGGTCTGAGAAGTACAGTAGGTGCTCTACCGGATGCATCGCCAAGCTAGACCAGGGACTAGGGTTGACGTTCAAGTGGTGAATGCGGTGGAAACGTTTATATAGAGCCGGGACATGTAACAACCGATGACCTAAGTAAAAGTGCACCTCGTGATAGAGAGGCATAAGCAAGGCAAAAACTATTAACCATACGGGATTATCTAGGAAGGTTGTCCAAAATCCCCAACCGTTTGCGTAAAACCACAATATGAGTACCTCATAGGCCGTCCAGATGGGTACGCCGGAGGTAAATGTCCGAATGATGCCATCTATGCCCTGTTTCTTAAAGATGAACGCATTAGTAGGGTTCTCACTTGGCCACTTGGGATTGTACTTGTATTGGTTCCCCTGAGATCGCCGAAAGTAAAGACGGAGCTCAAGGAGCCCGTTGACAAGAAGGACAACGGCGGAATTTCGGACTAGAATCAAAAAAATCCAACCAAGTGATAGGGTCTTCATTGTTTCCTTATCTGGAGTTAGGAAGAACCAAAAGACCGCAGCAAGACCCATGAACATCAGGTTCCAGGGAACGAAATACTTCGGGAGCCAACGCAAGAATTTTAGGGGCTGTGGTGGAAACGTAAAAAGTGGCGAATTTGCGATAGGTTCATTAGGTCGCCAGTTTCCTCGCTTATCTCGATTCCCAGAACTTCTGTCGTCCATTAACATTTCCCTCCAAGGGCATCTTGTTCCAAAATTCAGATTACTTAGGAACTTGCACCAGAGTAAATCCGAAACTAGGCTTAGGAGTTACAACCTAATATCTAATTCTATCCGATATTTTCAGGAAAATACTAAAGATTCAACCTCATAATCGGGATAAATCGACCTACGTTCCACCGTTGAGATCCTACAAATACCTCGTAGGATCTCAACGGATTCGAAAATTAATTTCACGAAAAATCTCCCATCACAACCGGCATCATCATCGACATCAACGGTATGCTTAATCCTAGCGACCAATAAAACCACAGGAAATCAGAGGAGCAGAGAATGAGCAGTAGGCTTGAGGGAAAAGTTGTAATCATTACTGGCGCAACTAGCGGCATTGGCTATCGGACAGCAGAAATTTTCGTAGAGGAAGGAGCTCAGGTTCTGCTGGCTGGAAGGAGAACGGAAAAGGGAGAACAGTTAGCTAATAAACTCGGCGCCTCATCTGTCTTTTTGAGGACTGACGTCACGCAAGAGGAAGACGTCGAAGCAATGATCAGCACTGCCGTGGAGCGGTGGGGCCGAGTCGATTGTCTTTTCAACAACGCCAGTTCGGGAGGTCCTTCAGGACCAGTGGAACAACTCACTTATGCAGACTTCCAGACCGCCATGGATCTCCAAATCGGCTCGATATTTCTAGGTATTAAGCACGTCGTACCTGTGATGAAAAAGCTTGGTGGTGGAACCATAGTTAATAATGCTTCTATAGCTGGGCTTAGCGTTGGTTATGGCCCTATGCTCTACTCTACTGGCAAAGCAGCAGTTATTCACATGACCAGATGCCTAGCTATTGAACTAGGGGAATTCCGAGTAAGACTTAACTGTATTTCCCCTGGTGGCATCATGACCCCTATTTTCCTGGGTGCGAAGCGGGATGAGCTCTCAACAGATGAAGAGGAGGGCGCAGTCGAAAGGTTGGCGTCTCTTTATGATGAGCGTTCGCCCCTCAAGCGTGCCGGCAGACCAGACGATATTGCTTACGCTGCGGTGTACCTTGCCTCGGAGGAAAGCAATCACGTCACCGGTGAAAACTTAGTGGTTGATGCGGGCGGTTCCCTAGGTCGTAGTCTCGAAACCCAGGCTCAATGGGCAACTTGGCGTCGAGAAGCATTGTTTGGCAATTGACCACTAAATTTGCAATATATGTAAATTAATCAACCCGTGTTTAAAGTAAAGACTTTGAGTTTGTTAATTAAACTAGGGATCCCAGAGACTTTTTTAATAGGATCGTATACTCGTTAATTAATTGCGTTGGCTTTAAATCACGAGTATTTAAGGAATAAGGATGGTTTTGTGCGCTATTGTAGGGATGTAGCTACAATTCAAGTGTTTTGTGAAAACCTAGTTCATTTAATGGGGTGGGAATATGACCGGTAGGCTCGAGGGTAAAGTCGCTATTATCACTGGGGGTGGGGGAGCTATGGGCGGAGCTCAGGCCCGTAGGTTCGCGGCGGAAGGCGCTTCAGTCTGCGCAGCTGACTTGAGCCTAGAAGCGGCCGAGCGAGTAGTCGCGGACGTGAAAAAAGCTGGAGGAAAGGCAATCGCAGCGCAGCTCGATGTACGGAATGCCGCTCAATGGGAAGAGACCGTACAACGTACAGAGGATACTTTTGGAGCCGTTAACGTTCTCTGTAACCTTGCCGGCGCAAATTTCCGCGTAAGCTTTGACGAACAAACTGAGGAGCAATGGCAAGTAATCATGGATACGGGACTTACCGGTGCGTTCCTCGGGATTAAAGCTGTCATCCCTTCAATGCGAAAATCTGGAAAAGGAGCGATCCTAAACATGGGATCTCTAGCTGCGATCCGACCCCGTGGTGGAAGTCCAGCCTACGCAGCTCAGAAGATGGGAATGATCGGGCTGACACGGTCAGCTGCTGCCTCGTATGCAAGAGATAACATTCGATGCGTCATCATCTCACCAGGGCATGTCGACACCCCTTTCCTTCGGGGCAACAACTCGTACAGTCCGAACGACTGGTCAACAAGCATCGAAAATCCAGAGAATTACGAGCGTAGACTTGGCAGCACCCCAATGGGTCGACTGATGACACCGGACGACCTGGCAAATGCTTTCCTGTTTGCAGCAAGTGATGAGGCGGCTATGGTTACTGGCTCAATGATCACGGTCGATGGCGGTGCTGGGATGTAATTAGCGGAACAGTGCTTTTGGTTAACTGCAAATCAAACGCGATCTAGCTTAAAGGAGAGATACATTGATCCAAGCAACTATTTCTGGCGAACGCAAAGTGGAATTCGTTGAATTACCAGACCCCCAACCCCAAAGTGACTGGGTCGTGGTGAAAATTCGCGCATCGGCTTTGTGCACAGAGTACAAAGCCTATACCACCGGACGCAGAGTAGCTATTTTGGGTCACGAGGGTGCTGGGGAAGTTGTTGCTGTCGCCCAACCCACATCAGTCCAAGTGGGTGACAAGGTAGTCGTACTGCCCCAGTACCCGTGTGGTACTTGCGAGCTTTGCATTTCAGGCGACTATGTTTATTGCGAAAACAACTACAATTTCGAGGAGTTTAATGGTTCAGAGAGTGGAAGTGGAACATTCGCTCACTTCACATTAAAACCTTCTTGGCTGTTACCAAAGATTCCTGAAGACGTCAGTTTCGCAAAAGCCACCATGGCTATAGATGGTGTTGGCGCTTCCTTCGGCGGCCTAGAAGCTATTAACGTCAATGCTCAAGATACTGTCCTGATCACAGGACTCGGTCCCGTAGGATTAGGAGCGATCGTAAACGCGAAGTTCCGGAATGCTCGGATAATTGGTGTTGAACCATCTGCCTGGCGTAAACAACGAGCTCTCGATATGGGTGTAGAAGTCGTGTTGGATCCTAATGATCCGACAATTGAAATGCGTATCAGGGACCTTACGAGCGGCCATGGGGTGGATTGTGCGATTGATTGCTCCGGTAACGTTATGGCGGAACGATTATGTATTGATGCTACCCGCCGACGAGGTCGGGTAGTCTTCGTTGGAGAGTCCCGAGATGACCTCACTATCGAAGTAAGTCGAGATATGATCCGGAAAGGGTTGACTGTTGTTGGGTCCTGGCTCTATAACCGCACTGATTACCACAAAGTCATGAAGGTTATACAGGAATCACCGTTGATAGATTTGTTAATCAGTCACGAGATGCCAATGACAAAACTTCAAGACGCATTCGAGATTCTCGACCGAGGCGAGGGAGCCAAGATCGTTATAGATCCCTGGTTGTAAAAGCCTTGATTATAAGGAAGCCATAGTTTCAGACCG
The DNA here is from genome assembly GCA_002707365.1 of Trueperaceae bacterium. Taxonomy (NCBI): domain Bacteria; kingdom Thermotogati; phylum Deinococcota; class Deinococci; order Trueperales; family Trueperaceae; species Trueperaceae bacterium. Next base: position 67,892 of record PAMQ01000008.1, on the reverse strand, counting down.
ATTTACCTGGTTCACTTTGAGTTGATAATCTCCTCGGGCGTAGAATATGCGCCATTGATATGCTCTTCGAGCCATTCTGGTGAGTCGTTGCGTGGCAGGATTTCTTGTGGATCCCCTTTACAACTCAGTCGGTATAACAGTCGTGCGTCGTCAATCGAAACAATGTTCTTTTTAATCGGGGGAGAAGTGTGCAACGTCATGTAGTTATCCCATAGGGTTACGTCCCCAGGATCATGAGCATGGTCGTAACGAAATTGCGGCTGTAGAACATGCATCTCGAGCCGGTCTAGGAACTTTCTTGATTCTTGCTGAGTCATGCCATCCACTTCAACAGCAGGCCGCACTCCTGGTCGAGAGGCCCAAACCGGACTATGGAGGGACTTGATTCCAGATCTGGGATTAGTGCGAACCAACGGAGCAAGCCACCCCTCATCACCCTCATTAAGCCGCCGCCGAACCCTTGTTAGTTCCAATGACTCTTGTTCTGATTCTGGTAATGCAGAGAATGCAGCTGCAGTATCAGAGAAGGAAGTTTCTCCATTTAGAGGAAGCTTATGCCTTAGTCGGTAGAGTTCAGGATCAGAACCCTCAAAGTACGGGGCATGTTTTGATCCACAATTTGTTGGATCGGCAACCCATGAACCTCCTTCAGCATCACGAGATTCAGGCAACTTGTGTGCGAGGAACATTGATACGTAGATGGGTAACGCTTCGTACTCAATATCTGTATGCCAAGACCCGCCAGGTTCGATTTTGACAGGAGGCCCTCCTCCTTTTGAATCACCCTGGAAATTGGCAACAACTAGAACAGCTGGTGACTCGTGCGGTAGGCATTCAAGGCGACCTGGGAAAACTGTATTCACGGCTGCGAAGCGACGACGTGCAAAAGGAATCCACTCGATGGCGCCGTCAGTAGCACCATCTGATTGAGCTGATTTACCGCCTCGAAGAAAGTTATTAGGGTGAGGCACCAACGCCCCCCAGTGATTGGCAAATCGTTCAAACCGGGCTAGGGAGAACTTCTTGAGGTCCTGACCCGGTATGCTCAAAATACCGTAGTGGGCAAGCCCATCAAGCAAAACGTTCACTTGTCCAGGATCTAAGTTACGGCTTAAGTCAATTCCGACAAAACGCCGGCCCCCACCGGCAGGTACGAGTGGCCCCTCACAACCCGCATCTCTACCAAAAACTTCCTGTAAGCGAGCTGCAAAATCTTTATCGAAATCCCTGCTCATTGCTAATTCCCCCATATTCTAAAACTATGTGGTACCAGGGCCTAATTATTCACGAACGATACGGTCAATCTCGTGAGCCTTGATGTAATCCCAGTCTAGATCCACGCCAAGACCTGGTCCCTGTGGAACAGCTACGCAGCCGTCACTGTCAATGTTCTCGAGTTCGTCTGTAAATTCAGGTGGGTATACAGGTGGCTTAGTGCGCAACACATTCGGGTGAACAAGTCCGAGCTCATAATAATTGGTATTGCGCGTCGCAGCAATACAGTGACGATGCGCTAAACCTCCGAAATGGAATTCGACGTCTAGACCAAAACCCTCAGCAGCATGCGCCACTTTCATAGCTCCAGTAATGCCACCATCTTCGTAAACTCCCGTTCGAACAAAGTCAGTGCCGCCGTTCACAATGAAATCAACATGATGCTCTAACCCAAAGACGTGTTCAGTTTGAAGTAGAGGGGTTTTAAGTAAGCTTCGGAGCTTATTGTGAGCAAATATTGACACACCACCGTCTTTGTAAGGATCTTCCAGCCAGAAAAACTCTGCCTCATCACAGGCGCGACCAACCCGCAAAGCATCGGCCCACGTTTCGTACTCACACGCCGGATCAATCATTAGGTCCATTGCGCTACCAACACGGTCCCGAGTAGCAAGCACCGTAGCTACCTCACGGCTGATAGGCCCATCACCCCAACCGTGGATCTTGAAGCCTGAGTACCCTAAATCCTTACATTGGGCAGCAAAGTCAGCGAAGGCCTCGGGCGAATCTAAGCCCCCGTTCTCATCACCATGAAGGGTGCTAGCGTACGCTGGGAGCGTCTTCTTATATCCGCCGAGCAGCTGGTATATGGGGGCGTTAAAACACTTTCCAGCAAAGTCCCACAAGGCAACGTCAACCGGGCACATAGCCGTGCGGTCTGTGTGTCTCAAGCCTCGTTTTAAGTCGTTATAAATCTTCTCTCGCTCAAATGGATTCTTCCCCAGAAGGTAGTCAGCTATAGATTCAATCCGGGCAGCACCGTTACCAGCAAGATACTCACCAGTAATCCCTTCGCTCGTGTGAATCCGAAAGACTGCAGGCCGAGTCTTCAATACCGAACCCTTTTCAAATATTTGGTTAAACCCATTGTAGTCAGTACCCATGTCCTGAGTCTCATGCTCGAAAATGACAACTTCGAGTCGCGTGATAGTAGGTTCCGTCATTGGCCTCTCCTCCGCGTTTTAGATTTTGGCTACTACGGACAACCAGGATCTCGAGTAACCAGATTCTTACCACCCTAGAACACACAGCGTCATCTTTTCCATCTGAAGACCGAGAAATACCCAAGAAAAACTACTTCTCGTATTCGAAACATTTGTTTAACGAGTAGCGGGAGACACATATTATGCAAAGCCGTAACTGCGTAAATGCCACAGGTTATGTCCATGCCTTATAAAAGTGATGGCATACTTTATTCTGATAAATGAAGGCTATTATCTCCCCATACGTTATTGTCGTTAACTGGTTTTGTAGAGACTAGGGGAGGAGTGGAGAGCGTGGGAATTAGTATCGGGATTATAGGACTTGGAAGCTTTGGGTCGAGTTTCGTTGAACTTTTTAATGCCCATCCACTCGTCGAGCGTATTGCGCTTTGTGATCGTGAGCCAGAGCGTGTGGCTGCCTTTTCAAACAGGCCGTCACTGCAAAATAAACTCGCTCCGCGAGACCTATACTCTTCTTTCGAAGAGATTTGTCGAAGTAACCTGCAGGCGCTTGCTATTTTCACCCAACCATGGCTCCATGCCAGTCAAGCTATACGAGCCATGCAAGCCGGAAAACATGTTTATAGTGCGGTTCCTGTGGTTTCTCTACCCGACGGTCAGGAAATTCTAGAGTGGTGCGACAAACTCGTAAACACATGTACTCAAACAGGACAGCTATACATGTTAGGCGAGACAACCTTCTACCGACCAGAAACAATGTATTGCCGCCGTCAGTCTGAAGCAGGCTGTTTTGGTCATTTCGTCTATTCAGAAGGAGAGTACTTGCATGATGTGGATTGGGACAAATCCAATTTGCGCAAAGTGCGACAACGGCGATTGGCAAGCGCGGCTGGCATGGAGTGGATATCTCAGGAATCGGGTGGACGAGACACAGGAAGTGCGCCAATGCACTACCCTACCCATTCTATAAGCGGACCAATTTCAGTTATGGGTGCACACGCACTGGAGGTCACTGCTCGGGGTTTCCTATCACCTGAACCGGATGACTACTTTGGAGAAGAATTCAGCAATGAGACAGCTCTTTTCCATATGAGTAACGGTGCAACCATGCGTATCTGTGAGCACCGGCAAATCGGTCACCCTGGCGTTGAAACCTTGCGCGTGTTTGGTACGGAAGGTACATTTCGGGATAATTGCTGGCTTGATAAATCTACCTGCACACCATTAACGGTTGAGGAAATGCGTGACCCTCTCCCTAGAGAAATAGAGAAGGCCCTCCTAATCTCAAGTGAAGGATCTAGTATTTATGGTGGGCACGGAGGATCTCACGCGTATTTAGTGCACGAATTCGTGGACGCTGTGGCTAAAGGACGCACTCCGGAAATTAACGTCTGGGAAGCAGTCCGCTATATGGCGGCTGGGGTTGTGGCACACGAGTCGGCTCTACGCAATGGTGAGATGTGTATCGTGCCAGATTGGGGTGATGCACCAAATTAATATGCAGGGCGTCAGCACCTGCCAAGACAGCATTTCTAGCCTTTACTGCACATCTCAAAACACTCTGCAACCACCTCAGTTGACACAGGTTAGCTGTCAAGGATTTCTTAAGCCTCTTCTCGGTAAATACTAAAAGAATGTCAAAAGAAAAGGTTAGTTGTTGGGGTTGAATGTATTAACTTGGGAGTCTATGACGGGCTGGCTTAAGCCTCGGGAACTCTGCGTCTATTAATTCCCATATTCTGTTGGCCATGGCAGCGGTATTGAGGCCTCCTTTGATAGTAATTCTGGTTCCTTTCTCCTGGGCAATATCTTTGTTTTCTTTAATGTGAGTAAGCTTGACCGATAACAGTGTTTCATAGTTCTTGCCCCAAGAAATACCAATAAACTTTTTCTGGCAACACATATTAGCTTTTAATTCCAAGAAATGATTTTCTATTTCGTTGCGTGATACTACCCAATTGTCTGACTTAAACTCGACAGATGCTGCTGACGCCGCCTCAAGAACAACCGCGTACAAAGCATCCTTTTCACCTTTGTAGGATCTATTCGATGACCCCAATTCCTTAGGGGCGCATGCTGCTAGCGCAATTATGAAACCCAAAGAAAACAACACAATTATTTTTTGTCTCACTGCTCTTTCCCTTCCCCTATCCACCATGCATATACGCATCATCAACAACCACCAAAGTTATGTCAAGAGGACAGTGGGTGCAACTCATTAATTGTTTCTTCTCGAGAAACAGTCCGATCTTTTTCTAGATTTTCAGTTCTCCTTTAAGTTCTTGTAGTGCGGCGTTTAAGGTAACGCTTGGTCGCATCGACATAACGGCTTTGGTCTCATCGGGCATGTAATAACCACCAAGATCCACAGGAGAGCCTTGCGCCGCCAACAACTCGGATTCGATAGTCACGCCTTGGGCACCAAGTCTGTCAGCAAGGACTTTAAATCGAGAGTTGAGATTAGTATTTTCTTGTTGAGAGGCCAACTCCTCTGCCCAGTAACGGGCAAGAAAATAGTGGCTACCACGAGTGTCGATTTCGTTGACTTTACGTGACGGCCCACGGTTGTCATTAAGATAACGAGCATTAGCCCTATCTAACGAAGCAGCTAAGACCTTAGCCGAGGGATTATCGAAAACTTCTGCTAGGTGTTCAAGAGAGGCAGCTATGGCTAAGAACTCACCAAGAGAATCCCAGCGGAGATGTCCCTCTTGTACAAACTGCTGTACGTGCTTTGGCGCAGAACCACCCGCGCCAGTCTCGAATAGACCACCGCCCGCCATGAGAGGAACTACCGAAAGCATCTTTGCACTAGTTCCAACCTCTAGAATCGGGAATAAGTCTGTAAGGTAGTCACGTAGTACATTTCCTGTAACAGCAATAGTGTCAAGTCCCTGACGAATACGTTTACACGATAAGAAGGTAGCCTCGATAGGTGAGAGAATATGAACATCTAGGTCTTGATTATCGTGCTCCTTGAGGTAGGTTCTGACCTTGTAAATTAACTCTTTGTCATGGGGCCGATCTCCATCAAGCCAAAAAACAATTGGTGCACCAGTAGCTTGACCGCGGCGAGCAGCAAGGTTTACCCAATCACGAATAGAATCGTCCTTTGTTTGAGACATCCGAAAGAGGTCACCAGCTTCAACCGGTCGCTCGAGAAGAATGCTGCCTGAATTGGCAAGAACGCGAATTGTACCTGCTTCTTCTATTTCGAAGGTCTTGTCATGCGATCCATATTCCTCAGCTTTACGAGCCATTAATCCAACATTAGGCACAGAGCCCATCGTGACCGGATCGTAACTACCGTTAGCCTTGCAATCGTCAATAACTACCTGGTAGACACCAGCATAGCTGCTATCAGGAATAACGAATTTAGTGTCCTGTAAAGCACCATTCGCATTCCACATTTTCCCAGAACTTCGTATTGCAGCTGGCATAGACGCATCGATAATTACGTCGCTTGGTACGTGAAGATTGGTGATGCCTTTATCAGAGTCAACCATTGCAAGGTCAGGCCCATCTGTCATAGCAACCCTTATTGCGTTCTCAATTTCTTCCTGTTTGTCTTCAGGCAATTCTTCGAGTTTGCGGAAAAGTGCTGCTAGGCCCTCGTTCGGATTCACATCTAATTCCTGGAAGGTGTCTTGATATGTATCAAAAAGATCTGCAAAGTAAGTAGAGACCGCGTGTCCGAAAAGGATCGGATCGCTCACCTTCATCATCGTTGCTTTGAGATGAACAGAGAACAGCAATCCCTTCTCCTTTGCATCTGTGTATTGCTCATTGAGAAAAGACCGGAGTGACGTGCAACTCAAGGTACTAACGTCGATCACTTCCCCAGACTCAAGGTCAACTCCGTCCTTCAGGGTGGTGACAGTGCCATTAATCGTGATGTGTTCTATTCGAGCCGGACCAGTATCAGTCTCAGTTACGGTTGCTGAAACCTCGTTGTGACGGAAGTCCCCTGATGACATTGTTGCCACGTGGGAAGTTGATTCGGTGCTCCATGTGCCCATTGAGTGCGGATGCGTACGAGCGTATGTTTTGACTGAAGGCGGTGCCCTTCGATCACTGTTACCCATTCTCAGTACCGGATTAACAGCGCTACCTTTTACACGATCGTAGAGATCCCGAATAACGTACTCTTCATCATTCTCTGGCTCGTAGGGATAGTCGGGTATAGCATAGCCCTTATTCTGTAACTCTTCGATCGCTGCATTAAGCTGGGGCATTGACGCACTAATGTTCGGTAACTTTACGATGTTGGCGTTCGGCTTAGTAGCCAACATTCCAAGATAATGCAGATCATCCGATACTATTTGGTCAGCGAGAAGGTGGTCACCAAACTGAGCTAGAATTCTCCCGGCCAGCGAAATGTCACGGATCTCGAGCTCAATATTTGCTGCTTGAATAAAAGTTTGTAAGATTGGCAAAAATGAATAGGTCGCTAAAGCCGGCGCCTCATCAACGCGAGTATAGATAATTTTTGGGGTACCGAGTGGGGCCATTGTTCCTCCTGGGCCCGCAAATCGCTTTGGTTAGATGCGGGCACAACGCTCAAGATTACCCTTTCATCTGCTATCACCGCTATGATCCGTGAACACCCAACGCAGGAGGCGAGTACCCGAATAACGACGCGATAAGAGAATACTACGGAACATAGCAACCCTGTTGGGTTCCTACTCAGCTTATACTGTTCTTGTGTATTCACAATTTTCTCGCAGAAAGAAGACATGAAATTCACCAGAATCAGTGAAGATCAGAGAAAGTTTTTTGACCAGAATGGGTATCTAGTTGTGCCTGAAGCGTTAGATGCAGATATGTTAGCCCGTGTTACGGACGCTTGCGATCAGGTTGTAGAACGCAAATACCTAGAAACAGGTAAACGACGGGCAAGCCTAGCCAACGTTTTACCTGAGAACGAAGTTTTCCTGGAGTTACTGAAGTGGGAAACAACCTTGCCATTAGTAGTACAACTGCTGAGCTTCAACCTTCGATTGGCTAAATCCCACATTATTTACAAGTATCCAGACGGCGCCAACGAAGTACCAAGCAGAAACTGGCATCGTGACTTTATGGAAAGTCCGTTCGACCTCGGACCCCACAGGTACCCGCGAGTCCTAATCAAAGTTGTCTATCAGCTCTCTGATACCACTACAAAATCCAGCGGAAACACTCTTATACTTCCTAAAAGCAACAACCTCACTAGGAAGCTAGAAATTCCAGAGGACCAGACTGACCCCACCGGTGCTGTTGCTCTAGAACTTAGAGCTGGGGACGCTTATCTCTTTGAGAGCCGGACTTTCCACAGTATTGGTGAGAACTGCACCAGCATCCCCAGAAAATGTCTCATGATGGGATATTCGTACGGGTGGATTAGCCCACTCGACTACGACTTACAACCCCAATGGTTGCTAGACAAAGTAAGTGATCCCATTGCCCGACAGCTTGTTGGAGCTGAGAAAGACAAGGAATCTAGGGTAAAACCTGATGCTCTGGAAGCTTGGACTGAAAAGCATGGGGTGAAAAGAGCATCTGAGGTCGAGTATGACCGTCTCACGAAGAACTCGGGTAACGACACTTAATCACTAATCAATCAAGCAGCAAACATTCAACTACCTAGGGCTGACTACGTTATACACGGTCCAGCTGCGGTACGGCTGGTCCGTGCGTGTGCTCCCAGAGGTGACCTTTTCTCTTACGGCCCTCTAGTCCCGTTTCAAACCACACTCCCTTAAATTCTGGTTCATTAGAGATCGCGATGTCATGATGAAAGCCCATACCCGTAGCCAAGCAATCACCAGGTTCAACTTCGTAGTGTTTGCCTTCACTCACAACCACTCCGGAACCCTCGATTATGACCCAGTACTCATCACAGTCGTGATAGTGCCTGTCGAAACTAGTGTTTTTAGGGTAGTCGACTGGATCGCCCTTAGTATCACGTGGATCGCCTTGGCTATCCGTAAAGATCCCGGAAGACGTCTCGCTTTCCCAATCACCGCACATCCACACTATTGTTGTTGACACGTCCCTAGTGGCAACTGAGAAGAAATCATCTGAGCTTTTGAGATCAACGTTCGTTCCGTATTCCCCCGTTAAAACAGCACCGCCAAAACTGATCTCACAATGGCCATCAACAACGATAATCTTCTCACGAGGAGAACGACGCGAGAAATCCCTTTTTGTATCGGGTTCAAGAGTTACTAATTCGTAGTACTCCATTTCGCACCAAGCTGGGGCTTGACCTTCACCATTCTTCAGAATAGGCATTAATTCTCCTCCTTAAGGCAGATAATCCTTAATAAACTTAACTTGCTGGTCACGACTTGACTCTATAGCACCAAAGACCATAGCTAGACTCTTAATGTTGTCTATTACGTCACTCTCGGGCTGTCGTCCTTCTGCTACTGCCATTATAAACTCCTCAAGCACTCTCCTTTGACCCTCCTGCGGTTGGCTAACCGTCATCACCGCCTCGCGGGGAGCTATGCGTTCTTCATGATCGGCTCCCTTACGAGCGATGTAAAGATCTGGGAAAACCATTGTCAGGGTTCCAGTTTCGCCAACAGCACGAATTTCACCATACCAATCGGTCATATCTCCTGAAGCAACAGCGTCAGCATGATATGTAACTGGTAAATCGTCTTGCATGATGAAGTGGGCGAAACCAGTAACGTCACCATAAAAAGTACTGTAAGGAGTATTCCAAGTGGTAGCCCATACCTCTGTGGCATCGCGACCCAAAAGAGCTCGCATCAGATCAAAGTGATGGATGCTCATTTCAAGGAAAAGCGGGTCGTCCATGGCGTGTCGGAACTCTCCCCAAAAATAGTATGGTGCCCTGAAAAAGTGTGTTACGTGGCTCATTCGTCCAAGGCCACCACCAGTAACTAGCTCTTTGAATTTACGGACCCACGGATGGAATCTTGCTTTCTGAGAAATCATTAAGATGCGGTCGCTGAGCTGGGCACGATTGAGTATTCTCTGAGCAGCCTCAGGAGTGTCAGCAATCGGTTTCTCAGAAAGAACATGTAGGCCCGCATCGAAAGCAATGCCAATCACTTCCTCGTGTTGTGCGGGTGGCACAACACACAGAAGAGCGTCAGCATCAACCGATATAACAGCTTCCTGTACACTTGCGAAGCAAGCCTCCTTAGAAATCCCAGTAACCTTCCTTGCTTCCCTAAGGGCCTCTAGATTAACGTCTACCAGACCTACATGGGTTACGGCATCAGTCTCACTAACTGTCGGTAACCACCATGCTCCATAACCCCCGACACCAACCTGTATAACTTTCAACATTCAACGACACCCATGCCTTCAAGGGTACCAGCAACTCAACAACCGGTTTAGCAATCCATAAGCAAAACCCTCAACGCTCCAGCAGCACCTCTTCGTATCTCAGTCACTACTGTTCTCACCCCTAGTGCGCGTTTGGATGCCATCATGTTCTTACTAGCTAACTGGTTTGCTACCAGGAACAGCAAAATTTTGGAGGGATACTCATGGGATCAAAATGTAGACGCTTCGAAGGAAAAACAGCCCTAATCACAGGAGCTGCTGCTGGCATGGGCCGGGCAACAGTCCAACGGTTTGCTGACGAGGGACTGGAAACAGTAATACTCGTAGATCGTGATGTAAGCGGCGCTACTGTAGAAAAAGAAAAGGTAGAAGCTTGTGGCGGAAGAGCCTACGTCCTCGAATGCGATGTGGCCGATCCTGCATCTGTAGTATCAATGGGAAAAGAAGCTGAAAAATTAGTTGATCATCTTGATGTAATAGTCAACAGTGCGGGTATTGGGCTACCCGAGGCAGGGAGCCTAGAACTACCCGTAGAAAACTTCCTAACAACATGGGAGTCCTTAATGAACATAAACCTAAGGGGAACACTGCTAGTAGCGCAAGCTACGCTCCCGCTCATAAAAAATAACGGTGGTGCTATTGTCAACATTTCCTCAGATGGTGGTCATAGAGGCAGGAAAGGAGCTCTTGTCTACGATGCAGGTAAAGCTGGGGTGACACAGGCAACAAAATCCATGGCGTGCGAACTGGTCGAGTACGGCATACGGGTTAACGACGTAGCACCAGGTTGGGCTGCAACCGAATTCCACTTCGCTAAGGCACCTGATCCTGTAACGCGACGTCGGGAACTACTTGAGATGAAGGCCGAAACCTGCATAATGCGTCGGCTTGCGCGACCCGAAGAAATTGCTGCTGGTATCGCTTATCTAGCCAGTGATGACGCATCATTCGTTACAGGTACCACGCTGTTCATCGACGGAGGAAGGGTAGGCCTCGAAACCAGATAGAAAGCCTACTTTGGTAATCACTGCACCTATATTATTTAGGCCCCTTGGATTTTTGTTCCGGCAAAATCGTAAGTAATGAGGTCGGTTGAATTGAATCCAATTCAGGGGCACCCTGATAAGCCCCTGTTTTTTGAGCTATTCTTCGTCACCCGCAAATTCGTAACTAGCTGGAGGAAACGAATAAATCCCTAATTCTCTAAGCCAAAGAGGTAAAGTGGCAGTATGCACGATGCCCAAATCATGAAATCAGTAATGGAAACCTACGGCGCGACACACAAGGGTATTACTGAACAGCACCGACATGAACTCGACGTATTGGGATACACGGTATTTGAAGATGTAATCGACCCTATTTGGTTGGAAAACTTACGAACCACATTTGAAACGTTATTTAAGCAAGAAGGAAGTAACGCTGGTAGTGAAGCACCCACTCCAGGTTCAGACCAAGTTAGACGACTAGCTGATCTTGTTAATAAAGGCAAGGTGTTTGACCTGATCTATACTCATCCGATAGTCCTATCCGCCGCATATCACGTGATTAAGAAACCGTTCAAATTGGTTTCTCTTAATGGCCATGACCCTAAGCCGGGGTTTGGTCAACAAGCACTGCATTCTGATTTTCAAGGGTCTCGTTTAGCCGGCGCCTCCCAGCAAACTAATGCACTTTGGATGCTTGACGACATCGCAGAGGATAACGGGGCCACACGAGTTGTTCCGGGAAGCCACCTATCACCCCATTTCCCCCAAGACCTAATGGAAAATGTAATGAACAAACATCCTGATGAGGTTTATATTACGGGGTCAGCAGGGTCGGTGGCGTTTTTCAATGGTCAAATCTGGCATGGTGGTACGACCAACCTTTCGAATCGTACACGTCGGGTTTACCATTCTGCTTTCACCGCAAGGGAAAATCAACAACAGACAGACCAGCGAGCTTATTTACGTCCTGAAACTCGAGCGCGCCTCACAAATGAGGCGCGCTTTCTTCTTGACGTTTAAATATAGATCAGTTAGTCAGTTAATTGGTCCGACAGCCACGTGGTCGCATCCAAGACGACCCTCCTCCGCTATCAGAGCAATACCCCCTCCTGCGAAGCGTGCCTCTGGATCAGTTGCCTCAAGTATGACCTGCCCATCCACAAGAGCCGTGAGATGGTCACCTTCAACCTTAACGATAAACTCGTATTCTTGACCCAATACCCAACCAGGACCCGTCTCTGCAAGAACAGTATCTTGGCCCTCGTGGGTCCTTACAAGACTAAACCGGTCGGTGTCACACAACAGTGCGTAGTAACTGCGCATACCTTGTACGCGAACTCCTATCCCACCTGTTCGTAACATGTGGGGCGTCATCCGAGTGGTCACTTTATAGTCAATCCATTCCCTAGTGCCTTGCATTAGGAGACCGCGACCATGGTTCTGCAATAGCCGGTAGGTATCAGGCCAAAACTGTTTGTTGTTGCTATCGGTACCATCAACCCAGGCATGCTGCCACATTACTGGTCCCGCTCCTCGAGTTCTACGCGAGAAGTCCCTTTCGTACGGACGATCTAGAACAATCTCTGGAGTACCCTGCCAGTCTAAGTAGTCTAAGACCACGGTACCCGATGTCCCACCTTCACCTGAAATTTCCACACCGATTGAAGCGATCGGGTAACCACCGGTATTCGGTAGCTTCCACTCTAGATCAACGCCTGTACCAGCTGAAACTTCAGTTACATTGTCTCCTAGGAGAGCAAGCTCATCTTGTTCATCATAATGGCGGACGTAGAGCCTAACGTTGGCTGTTTCTTCATTACCAGCTGCGGCTGTGACTCGTGCTCGAATCGTTTGGCCAGAGTAAATTGTTGGCGATGCAAGAAGTTTATAACCCCGTTGACTAAAGTAGTCGCCCAATTCTTTAGACGGTATGAATGTCGGGGTTGATACCCGGGCAACACGTCCCGTGGTTAATCGAGCATAGTCAATTGAGAGACCTCGTGAGTCCTCTGGTGCGTCCAAAGCAACGTTTGTAACAATTGCTGTACCACGAGACTCGACAGTATCCTCAACCTGGAAACCTTGAACTGAACCGGGTAAAGAGAAGTGGAAGCGGGCTCCGTTTTTAGGACTAAGGGCCTCTTCTCCTTCTAATGCACGTCCTATGTTGACGATGTGATATGACTCTGCCAAGGCATCCGTAATTACTCTCCCCCCATCGGCAGCGGGGAGATACATCCTATCTGCTACTGGACCTCGCCAGTCTGGGCCAACATCTAGAGCTGCAAGCCCATTCTTAATTCCTAACAAACAACCCAAATTACCGGAGTTACAATCTGTATCCCATCCAGCGGTGTTGACAATACGAAGAGACTTCTGAAAATCGTCATCACCATATAGAAGTGAAAGAATAATCAAACCGTGATTGGGCACCATATGGCAATTACCACCGTAAATGTGATACCCGTAGCTCTCGTGTAGTAGAAGACGTGCTTTGTACCAGTCAGGCTCTTGAGCGTGCCATTCCCGAATTTCGCGAATCATTGTAGCCACGGCAGAATTCTCAGGAATATAGGTGAGCGCAGAGTCAATAAGCTTATCAATATTAGACTCCACGAACGCGAGAGACTCCATAGCTGCTATTACTTGCGCACCGTATTTGGCTTCGCCATCATGACTCACGGTTGCCGCCCGACCAGCAAGTTCGACTGCTAGGTCAGGGTCGCCCGGAGCGACCATTGCCCATCCGTCGATGAATATCTGTGACCCGATTTGTTCAGCAACTACTTTTCCGTTCAGTTCCATTGAACCACTAGCGGGAGCCTCAACGCCAGACTTCAACCGCAGGTACGCAGTGTGTTCGGTGGAATTCCCCATACCACCCCACCAAAGGTGTGTTTTCTCTTCAATAAGGTAGTTCAACCACGTATGCCCGATCTGGGCAGCTGTTACATCGCGCGAATTACCGTAATCTGGCAACGCACGAAGAAAAGTGAACGTCCCGCTGATGTCATCATCTGTAACGATGAGTGGTACACCCAGTTTTTCGTGAACGTAATAGTCAATCTCCCCTAATTGTTCGAGGATCACTTCATGAGGCCACTGCTCGAACGGACGACCCAGGTAGACCCCTATTAGCTTCCCTAACACCCCGGCGTAGACTCGTTCCACATAGTCGGCTGGTAAAGACATGCAATCAACTCCCTAAACTATGGTTCTATGTTGACACGAGAAACGGTGTTGTTGGAAGAAGAGCTCAATCAGATCACTTTGACTGATGGGATGAGGCTGGCCATAACCCCGCCTCATCTTGACTGCTTCTGGAAAGCTATTCTAGGCTAACCCTATTACCGTCGTTTGGACGGCAGGAACGAGGACGCGCTAATGACCAAATACCGTGCAGGCATTATCGGCAGGACTGGTGGCGGAGATTACGGGCACGGTCTTGACCGAGCGTTCGAAGGAATTCCTGATGTTGAAGTCGTAGCTATTGCTGACAACAACAGCACAGGGCTTCAGGACGCTGGCAAGCGCCTAGGGCTAGAGAACTTATACTTAGACTTTCATCAGATGCTTGAGAGAGAACGGCTAGATCTTGTCGTAGTGGCACCTCGTTGGGTTGACTGCCACGCTGAAATGGTCGTTGCTGCGGCGGAATCTGGTGTACGCGGCATCTTTTGTGAGAAGCCCCTTGCCGCTACGTTAGCTGAAGCAGATGTCATGGTTGATGCGTGCGAGCGAAATGGGGTGCGCATGGTGGTAGCACACCGTCGAGCTTGTGCATATGAACAACATGCAAAGCGTTTGGTTGACGAGGGTGCTATCGGTCAAGTTCATACTATGCGAGCCCATGGCAAATCGGACCACCGGGCTGGAGCAATGGACCTGACGGTCTTAGGCACCCACATGATGGACAGCATGAGGTACATTGCGAACTCGAATGTTTCGTGGGCGTATGGTCACGTCACTCAGGACGGTCGTGAAGTAAGCCCAGTTGATTTCCGAGAGGAAAAAGAGGGCGTAGGCCTTGTGGCAGGAAATGGCGTAACAGCGTATTACGTTTTCGAAAATGGCATAACTGCACACTACGATTCCTATCCTGGGGACCTTCACGAAAGATCTAGTGCGAGAGTGTTTGGTTTTGAGATATACGGTTTGAATGGCATTATCTCACTCCGAAACTCACCAAGGGGAGAAATGTACCTATATCCTCACGGCCTCTGGATTCCTGGTGAGGAAAATGGGAGTTGGGAACGGATTTATCTCAATGAGTGGGAATACGGTCCGGACGGACAGCCCTGGACTGGCGATGACTATACTCGCCTCAGTAATCACATGATAGCAAAGGAATTAATTGCTTCTATAGAGGAAGATAGAGATGTTCGTAATGTTTCGAGTCTTCGTGACTCACGGGCCGCCTTGGAGATGGTTATGGCTGTGCATGAATCACAGAGACTACGCACTCGTGTTTCTTTCCCACTTGAGAATCGCGACAATCCTTATGATACTTGGAATTCTTCTCAAAGTTAGGGCTTTTTTTAACCCCTCACAGTAGCAGCTTCCCCATTAGCTCCAGAGCGAAGTAATGCATCGAGAACACCTAAAACTTGGAGGTTTTTTTGTCCGCTGGTTTCGGGTTCAGGACCTCCCTGAACCCAAGTGGCAAATCCTTCGGCCACTTTCTTGTCAAGTGAAGCCATGTCCGAGGGCCCCACGTCGATCGGTAGCTTCTCATAAGTCGATGGTAAATCCCCGGTCGTCAAAGTAGAAGCCGAATCTTTACCTAATAATAGCGATTCGTCACTCCCAAAAACGGCGGAGTTACGGTAGATTAATGCCGCGTGTTCACACTCAACACGAAATTCACAGGAGTGGGCACGTGCTTCTGAGGTAGACAATAAAACGATCCTACAGCCATTTTGGAAAGTAAGCTCAGCAGTCGCGGTCGATTCGCGTTGCCAGGTGGTAGATGGCGGCTGGAACGAGTGACCGTATACCTCGATTATAGGCTGGTTCATCATTGAAATAAGCGAGTCAATCTCATGGATGGTCATTTGCCACAACTGTGAGTGCTCCGAATCAGGATACTCTCCACCACGCGCTTTGTACGAGGCCAAGTGTCCTGCTTGAACCGTTCCGTACTCACCGGAAGCCAAGAGTCTCCGGACTGTGCGTTGGCCTGGCAAGTAACGCCATTGTTGGGTAACAACAATTTTCAAATCTTTTTGGGAGGCCTTTTCCAGAAGACGCATTGCGTCATTGAGCTCGAGAGTGAAGGGTTTTTCTACCATCACGTGTTTTCCCGCGTCGAGTGCTTGGTCGATAAGATCGTGGTGACCTCGGGCCCAAGTGGCCACCATCACTCCATCACACCCGGAATTTGCTAGGGCATCTTGAAAAGAGGTGAAGCCAAATGTTTCTGCGAGATCGTGATCTTCGAGGCCCTTCTGCAAGCGTTCCTCACTTAAATCTACTAATCCTGCTACTGCAAATGAATTTTGTAGGTTTTGAAAACTACGCAGGTGCTGTAAACCTCTACCGGCACCAACAACAAGCATGCGAATCGGTCGATCCACAAAAGTCACCCTTTCTTTGACTGGCTCCAACCACAATGTTTTGACAGGTTGCTAATCCACTGAACTTTCCGCGAAGTAGTGAACCCTGTCGATTTACCAAGATCATTCTTCTGGTCTCTGGTTCTGAGGCTATGACTATTCTCTCCTGGTAGGTATCGTTACCGTTCATGTATTAGTTCTGAATTATTTGGTTAACCTCGGCCATCTCTTCTGCTGATAGAACCCAGCTGGCTGCTGCAGCATTTGCGTGAACTTGTTCTGGCCGGGTTGCACCCGCAATGACAGACGTAACCGCAGGCTTCATCAAAAGCCAAGAGAAGGCTAGCTCAAGGATGGTGCGTCCTCTTGACTCGGTGAACGTAATTAACTTTTCCACGATCTGCAATTTGTCATTTTCAATCTCTCGGTCAGCAAGGCGAGTACCCGTTGGCTTTTCCTGGTCCAACCTGTATTTCCCGGTTAATAAACCACTCGCTAATGGGAAATAAGGCACAAAAGCTAGGTCTAGCTCATTACTTACATCTAATGTTCCTTCAGTTTCAGGGTTACGATGAAGCAAAGAATATTCATTCTGTAGGGCAATAAAGCGAACTTCTTCCGCCGTCTCCTCAGCCTCGTGCAATTGTTCGGGCGAGAAGTTAGAGCAAGCTATCTCTCGAACCGAACCCTCCTGAACTAACTCACTAAGAGCACCTAAGGTTTCAGCAATTGGGACAGACGGGTCAGGCTTGTGGACGTAATAGAGATCAATACGGTCGGTACCGAGACGCTTTAAGCTCCCATGGCAGGCTTCTCTAGCTGTTTCTGGAGCTGCTCCGTCGAGATAACCGAACTTCGATGCAATAATTACATCATCTCTAAGTTTCCCAAGAGCTCGGCCGAGTAGAACCTCACTCTGTTTATCACCGTAAATATCAGCAGTGTCAAAGAAATTGATTTCGGCATCAAGGCAGGCTCCAACAACTGCTTCGGTTGCGCTTGCGTCTATACGCCCACCGAAATTATTACAACCTAAACCGACAGTGGAGACTTGAAATGGTCCTAGTTCTCGGGTTTCCATAACAACTATCCTACCGTTTCAAACGGAGTAGGATAGTCTGATTGATTTGCGGTCCTAAGTACCATTCATCATAAACAATAATCCAAAAGGCGAGTGAGTAGGCATTAGGAGTAAAAACCTAAGGAACTAACGCAAGAATAAAGTACTGCGTTGAATGAACGTATACGTAATAGGATTGATTACATGGATAGTAGGTTTGGATTAACGGTTTTTGCAGCTTTTAGGAGACGATAACGGTTTTTAGTTTTTCTACCGCTACGAAAATCATATTCGGCCCGGGCAGCTCTCGCGAGACTACGGCAATTGCACGACGTCTCGGCCGCAAAGTTCTTTTGGTAACTGGTTCTTCCCCAGAACGAGTGCGGTTTTTAATCCATGACATGCAGATAGGGGGGCTTGAGGTCGAAAACTTCCAAGTAAAAGGTGAACCTAGCGTAAAACAGATCGATGCCGGATTAGTTAAAACTCGCAGTAACGGGTACGACATCATAATCGCGGTTGGTGGAGGAAGCGCAATTGATGCGGGAAAAGCAATTGCGGCTTTAGCTCCGAATGAGGGTGAAACTCTTGATTACCTTGAGGTGGTAGGTCGTGGGCACAAACCCAGCTTGGCGCCCCTTCCATTTCTAGCTCTTCCGACCACCGCGGGTACCGGGGCTGAAGTCACTAAGAACGCAGTTATAACTTCGATAAAACATAGGACAAAGGTAAGCCTCAGAAGCGACGCTATGCTGCCACGGGCAGCCATTGTTGATCCACAGTTAACCATTTCTAATCCACCAGATTTGACGGCTTCGACCGGCATGGACGCTCTTACTCAACTTCTGGAACCATTCGTAACAAATTTTGCTAATCCACTTACTGACGCTTTGTGTAGAAAGGGATTAGAGCGGTGATCTAGTTCACTTAGGAAAGCCTATTTTTCTGGGGATGACATAGAGGCGCGTGAAGGAATGTCACTAGCAAGCTTATTCGGCGGACTAGCTCTAGCAAATGCCAAACTCGGCGCAGTACATGGTTTAGCGGGACCACTCGGCGGGCGAACAGAAGCGCCTCATGGCGCTATCTGTGCGGCACTTGTATCACACGTGAGCCGAGCTAATCTCGAAGCGCTAATCACACAAGAAAAAGACCATCCTTCGATAGCCCGGTACCACGAAGCGGCGCAAATACTAACTAGAAGCGCAAATGCTACTGCCTCGGATGGTATCGCGTGGCTGACTGACTTGGCCAGCGATCTCAACATTCCTCCACTATCGACTTATGGCCTCACGTCTCATGACATACCAGAAATCGTTGAGCAAAGTACTGACTCTAGCAGCATGAAGGGTAACCCCATTGATCTTCCACGCGACACCCTGATAAACATTCTTGAGGCGGCACTATGATTGACTATGACAGTAGTCCTTTAGAATTACCACAGTCTATGGAAGCGGTTGTTTGTTACGGCCCAGAAGACTATCGGCTTGAAGAACGCCCAGTACCACAACCAGAATCAGGCGAAATATTAATCCGGGTAAAAAGCACAGGAATATGCGCTAGCGACATCAAGTGTTACTCGGGCGCACCTCTTTTTTGGGGCGATGAACACCGAACAGGTTTCTGTCAAGCACCAGTCGTTCCAGGTCACGAGTTCGTAGGCGAGGTAGTGGCATTCGGGGAAGGTGGTAATACAAACTCTGGACTCGAGATAGGTGATTACGCAGTAAGCGAACAAATCGTCCCCTGTTGGCAGTGTCGATATTGCCAAAGAGGCCAGTATTGGATGTGCCAGGTGCACGACATTTATGGTTTTCGTCAAGCTGCCCAGGGTTCCTGGGCAGCTTACATGGTCTTCCCAGCTAATGCAATTAGCTACAAGGTCCCTAAGAACCTCCCTACCCACCATGCTGCATTCATCGAACCTCTCTCCTGCTCGATACACGCAGTAGAACGCGGCGAAATAGAGTTTGGCGACACTGTGGTGATTGCCGGATGCGGCCCACTTGGACTCGGCATGATCGCAGCAGCTAAAATGAAGAACCCTGAGAAAATAATCGCGCTTGACCTCAGTAATGACCGTCTTGATTTGGCCAAGCGGTGCGGTGCCGACCTGGGTATAAATCCAGGATCAACTGATTCTATTAACGAAGTTCTCGACCTTACCGGCGGTTACGGTTGCGACGTTTACATTGAGGCTACCGGTCATCCTGCCGCAGTAGAGCAGGGTCTTCAGATGATCCGTAAACTCGGGACCTTTGTGGAATTTAGCGTTATGCGTGAGCCTGTTACTATTGACTGGACCATTATAGGGGACACTAAAGAACTCAATATACATGGATCTCATCTAGGGCCATACTGTTATCCCATTGCAATCCGAATGCTAGAAAAGGGGATTCTGCCGATGGAAGAAATCGTCACTCACCGTTTACCTTTAAGTGAGTTCCAGCAGGGAATAAATCTCGTCTCCTCGGGTAGTTCTTCGGTAAAGGTAACACTTGAACCTTGAAGCTACAGCCCCGGCGGTCATCAAGATACGGACAGTAACGTTAAACCCCGCGCTTGACCTCAATATGTTTTTCACGCAACCGCGCTTAGGCGTCCTTAACCGTGAGACTAGCAGTTACTTAGAGGCTAGCGGAAAGGGACTTAACGTAGCTGCAGCCCTATCTGCTCAGGGCATCATTTCAACTGCGATAGTACCTCTTGGTGGACCGTTGGGCGAAGTCATGAGAGGCATGTTGGGCGATGTACCATTCGAATTATTGATAGTAGAGATCGAAGGGTTTTCAAGGATAAACACCAAGGTTACTGATGATAATAGCGGTGAGATGACTGAGTTTAACGGCCGAGGTGGTCGCCTTGAGATTACGGAGCTCACTACCTGCTCAACACTCATTATGGACGGTTTAGTTGCCGGCGACACAGTGGTCTTATCAGGGAGCCTACCTCCCGGCGCACCACTCGAAACATACCGTGACTTGGTTGAAAACATCCAGAGCCAAGGGGCCAAGGTAGCTGTCGACAGTTCGAGCGAACCATTGAAGTTGGCCCTCACTGCTGGCCCGGATTTAGTAAAACCTAATCAACGGGAGGCCGAGGAGCTTTTAGGGAAACCCCTCTTAACCTTTGGTGACGCAGTGAATGCTGTGCGAAACATTAGTGAGCAGGGAGCAAAAGAGGTGATCCTTTCGCTAGGAAAAGAAGGTGTACTGTTCCTAGATGCCCGAGGGACAATGTTGTTCACTAAACCCCCGGAGGTGCAAGCACTAAGCACCACTGGCTGTGGGGATGCATTAGTAGCGGGTTACCTGTTTGGCTGTCAGCAAAATTGGTCTCTGCAGGAAACTGCTCGGTATGCAACCGCAATGGCTGTAGGCCGGGCTAAAATCAGTGGTCCCACCTTTCCAGATTCACGACTAACTGAAGAATTAGTTCGTAAAATTAATGTTTCGCAAATTAACGAAATTAACTTCAACCACAAGCTTTTAGACTGAAGGCAAAAGCAAAGAATATAGATAATATCGGGACCCGGAAATACCGGCTTCCGAGCCATAGTGCGTAAAACGCTACTGCTAATTCAGGCTAAGTTAGTTTGACAATCTGTTTCCCTAATTTTTCGCCAGTGAACAAGTTTATGAAAGCTTGGGGGGCACTTTCAATGCCTTCACTTACCGTCTCATCGAAACGTACATGACCTTCAGACAACCACCGTGTCATGTCACGTTCAAAGGCCTCCTGATGCTGCACGTGATCACTTACAATGAAACCTTGGATCGTAAGGCGGCGTCCAATGACAAGGAACATGTTGTTGGGTCCTGGTCTCGGCTCGGCATCGTTATAGAGCGAAATCCCACCGCAAGCAACGATACGGCCGTATTGGTTCATGTTAGCGATTGCCGCCTCTAACGTATCACCACCTACATTATCGAAATAAACATCTATCCCCTCGGGACATGCCTTTGCAACCGCGTGGCGCATATTTCCGGCCACCCGATAATCGATAGTCTCGTCGAAACCAAGTTCCCGTAGGTGCGCAACCTTGTTTGGCCCACCAGCACTGCCAACGACGCGGCAACCTGCGAGCTTCGCAATATGGCCAACTACGCTGCCAACAGCCCCAGCAGCTCCAGAAACGTAAACCGTTTCGCCAGGTTTTGGTTTTCCAACGTGTAGTAACCCGTAGTAACCGGTAAAGCCAGGCATACCAAGAACACCTAAGTAGGTTGAGAGGTGTTCCGCGTCTGCAGGTAACTTACGAAGGCCATCCCCATCCGATAGCGAGAAGTTCTCCCAACCTAAACCTGTGAGAACGGTGTCACCCTCTGCAAATACCGGATGGCGGGAGGAAACCACTTGTCCAACAGTCCTTCCCGGAATAACCTCACCTACAGGGAAGTTAGCAGCGTAAGTCTTGGCTGCATTCATTCGTCCCCGCATGTAAGGGTCAACTGATAAGAATAGGTTCTTAATTAGCAACTGACCTTCTCGAGGAGTCGGCGTTGGAACGGTACGTAACTCAAAATCAGCTAGATCAACCATTCCTTGCGGGTGACTTTTTAGGCAAACTTGGGTGTTTTCCACTGTGACTCCTCCAAAGTGTCATAAGGACTTCCCTGGACCGGGATCCTAAATCTCTGATTCGCTTGGAACACACCCCTGTATACAATTTTTTAAGAGAAAAGTCCTACAATTGCCTGGAACGCACCATGGCCTAAGCGCATTAAACAGTGAATTACTTCCGGGCAATAGTTGCTGTCGATACCACTGGCTAGATGGCAAAACTATTGGATCAAACCAGGGTCTTTTTAAGCCACCACTGGTAACGTATATCCAGTACTAGAAGAGCGGGAGGAATTTGTGGGACAACCTAATATCATTTTCATAACTAGTCACGACATGGGAGATTGGCTCGGTTGTTACCAACACCCTACATTGAACACTCCCCACCTTGATGCCTTTGCTAACGACGGATATTTATTCTCAAACGCATACTGTACATCCCCAGTTTGCACACCAAGTCGGGGCGCAATGATGACGGGTAGGTACCCTCAAAGCAACGGTCTGATGAGCCTTATCCAAGAACCATACAGCTGGCGACTCAACTCTGGCGAGAAGCACCTTTCACATCTCCTCCATTCACACGGCTACCGTACCGTTCTATTCAACCACCAACACGAAGCACCCCCTGATGACAATCTTGGGTTTCAGGAACAACCTCTAAAGGAATCTGGTTGGTTCCATTTGATCACAGGTGAACGAATCGTTTCAGCCGTTGAAACTGCTGAAGCCGTTACCGAATTCTTAGAGGAATGCAAAGACACCGACTCCCCGTTTTATGCCCAAATCGGCATGTTCGAAACTCACACTCCATTTGACTGGAGTGGGGCTGAGCCAGACGATTCCAACGGCGTTGAGATCAAGTCACACTCGGCACATGGAACAATCACCAATAAGTACATTTCGGGCCTCCAAGGAGCAATCAGTTACCTAGACAAAGCTGTTGGCCAAATACTAAAGAAGCTTGCTTCTACCGGCCTTGATAAAAATACAATAGTAGTTTTCACTAGCGATCACGGTGTCGAACTCCCCAGGTGTAAATGGCAGCTATACGATGGTGGACTAAAAACAGCTCTACTAATGCGCTGGCCTGAAGGAGGGGTAAGTGGTGGGACAGTGTGTAACTGGCAAACTAGCAATATTGATATTTTGCCAACGCTCCTAGATTTAGCTAACCTCCCAATTCCTGAGAATGTACAAGGCAAGAGTTTTGCTTCTTTCTTCCGCGACGAAAA
This sequence comes from Trueperaceae bacterium, assembly GCA_002707365.1. NCBI lineage: Bacteria > Thermotogati > Deinococcota > Deinococci > Trueperales > Trueperaceae > Trueperaceae bacterium. The sequence continues at coordinate 44,753 of PAMQ01000008.1, read as the reverse complement.
AGCCTTACCGGCCAGAGAAATTACTTTCGGCATGATGCACGCAGCTCAACGATGGACCGAATCGCGTAGCGTTCGGAGTGATAAATTTAAACTCATTAGGAACTTCACTCCGAGTCGCATGCCAATAGCACCAAAAGAAGGGTTCAAATCACATATCCCTGGTACAGGACCCCTGCAGGAACGCCCTGTGGTTGAAATGTATGACCTGGCTGCCGACCCTCAAGAGCTAAATAATCTGGGGATAGACCCATGCTATCGCGCAGTGCGAGAAAACCTAGACGACCTACTTCTGAAATGGCTCGAAGACGTTGACGATCCCATCTTGCGTGGTCCAGTCATTACCCCTTACCACCAGATGGCAACCGCAGACCTAAAACGTCAATAATATTGACCCGTACGGAGAGCCCTTCCGATCAGCGAAACCTCCATTAATAGTGGTAGCCTGACAACCTATTATGCCGTTAACAGGTCAACCTTTCAGCGTGAAAAGATGAACGGTAATAAAGCACCATTATCATCTGGAGAAATTAAGGTTTTACCCTACTCATTAAGACATCTTGAGAACGACGATGACACTACGAATCGGCCCATTAGGAAAACCCCATCCACTTGTGATGCCCTAAGCCCTGATTACTTTACTAAGCTCCCAAGGACAGGTGACTTGTGAAGAAACTGCGCCTTGTTTTGGCTGGACTTGGAGCGCGCGGCCACGCCTGGGCTGATACGATCCAACGCAATCCCGACTGCGATTTGATTTGCTACGTTGATCCTGACCCAACCTCTCTAGAACAAGCTCAACATCGATTTGGGAATCAACCATCATTCGCGTCTCTAACCGAGGCGCTCGAAACCATAGAGGACATCGATGCGACTATTCTCGCAACACCTCCAGATTCCCGCGAAATGGATATCGCCGCAGCTTGTAAACATAGACTACCCTTACTTGTTGAGAAACCTTTAGCCCTCAATCTTGAACTCGCAATTGACTATGTTCAACAGGCTGAGAAAGCGGGGATTCCTTTAATGATAGGCCTAAACTTCCGGTACTTACCAGTTACCCAGAAATACCGACGTCTTCTAGAAAAAGATGCTGCTGGGCAACTAGGATTCTGTCGCTTCACCTACGAACGTTGGCGCAACGGGCACGCCCAAAGACTCAATCGGTATCCAATTAGTATGTTGCAACCAATGTTGTGGGAACAATCGATTCACCACTTCGACCTAATGCGCTTTGTATACCAACGGGAAGCAGTAGCGGTATACTGCCGAAGCTGGAACCCGTCTTGGACGATGTACGCAGACGACACCAATGTGTCGGCCTTATTTGAATTCGAAGGTGGCTTCGAAATTAACTATCAAGGCACCTGGGTTGGTGGTTGGCAAGAACTCAATTTCGAATGGCGTACAGATGGCAGTAACGGGGTTATAGTCCAACGCGATATGTTCGGTGACTTGTACCAAGCAAAGCGCATGGATAAAGAACTCACACCAGTAGAGTTGCCGCCGTCCGAACCATGGGTTACTGACCTGAGTAGTTTGCTGACAGCATTTCTTCAGGCTTCGCAGGGAGCACCAATCGAATGCAGTGGCAAAGACCACCTAGGGTCGTTAGCAATGGTTGAGGCGTGCATACAATCAGCGCGTGAAGGCAGAAGGATCAAAATCGATCAGCCTGCCAAAATATGAGTATAGGAAGGAAACAACCATGAGTATTAAGGTAGGTGTGATCGGAGCAAGTTTCGCCCGGGCGGCTTTTCTACCAGCATTGGCAACTATAAACGAGGCAGAAGTCGTGGCTATAGCCAGTCAAAGGCTAGAGAGTGCCAAATCTGCTGGTGATGAGTTCGGAGTACCAGAAGCCTACGACGATTGGCAGGCTATGCTGGCAAGCCATGATTTGGATTTAGTATGTATCGCTACGCCAACTGACACTCACGCACCAATGGCTCTAGCAGCACTAGAATCAGGAGCTCATGTGTTGTGTGATAAGCCCATGGCGATGAACTCTGAAGAGTCAGCCGCCATGCTGGAAAAAGCAGACTCACTAGGCCGCATCCACATGATTGACCATGAACTCCGCTTCAACCCCAATCGCCGTAAAATCCAAGAGCTGATTGAGGGCGGCGCTATTGGCAAAGTTAAGCACCTCAACATCGTCAACATCTCAGCAGCCCTAAGTGACCCTAGTTCAAAGTCTGAGGGTGACTGGTGGATGCTTGAAGAACGTGGCGGCGGGCGTATGGGCGCAAGTGGTTCCCACCAAATAGACTTGATCCGTTTTTGGTTAGGCAACGTCGTTTCTGCAAATGGTGTTGTCGAGACTATGGTTCCTAACCGAATCGACAAAGCAAGCGGTAACGCCTGGACGGCGACAGCCGATGATTTCACCCGTTTCACGCTAAAAATGGAATCTGGTGCACTCGCCACTGTCTTGATCAGCGGCGCAGCCCGACATGGTGTTGGTAGCTCAACACAAATCTTCGGCAGTGAGGGAACGATTTTTCTCTCTGACAACGACGAGAAGCTCTTAGTGGCAAAAGCTGGAGAGGATTTCCAAGACCAATCCGTCTCCGATCCTAACGAAGGACTTGAAGGTGTTGGCTCCGGTATTTGGAACGTATCAGTTGTAAGTTTGATGCGGGAACTGATTAGTGCAATTAGTGAACACCGTAATCTCAATTGGGGTGCAACGTTTGAGGATGGTCTACGTTGCCAAGAAGTAATGGATGCCGTCAGACGCTCCTCGACTGAGCGTCGCTGGATAGATCTTTAAGGAGGAGACATTATGGATATAACCAAACATATTGCCCAACGCGTGAAGACTATACCCCTAGGACGCCAGACATCAGTCGCCGTACCGGGATTGATTGGTCTTAGCAGCGGTACCCCCGACTTCGAACCACCAGAATTCATCTTCGAAGCAATGCGAGAAGCAATTGACGCAAAAAAAGCTTCTTACACAGCCTGGGCAGGATCCCCTGAATTGCGGCAAGCGGCCGCCACGAAACTTAAACGAGAGAACCAGCTCACTTTTAATCCAGACAATGAAATTATGGTTACCAGCGGAGCTCAGGAGGCACTTGTCTCAGTATTGATGGGGACGCTCGACCCAGGTGAAAACGCACTGATTCCCACTCCGCACTACGGCAATTACTCGGACGTAGCTAGGATGCTAGGAGCTGAACTAGTCACAGTACCAACCACTATCGATTCGAACTTCACTATTGACCCTGATGCCCTAGAAGCATCAATCACGCCAAAAACACGCATGCTTATTATTGTTACGCCATGCAATCCAACGGGCACTGTCATCCCAGAGGAAACATTACGGGGAATAGCTGAAGTGGCAGTTAGAAATAATCTTCTAGTGTTATCTGATGAAATTTACGAACATTACGTTTATGGAGAACACAAACACGTGAGTCTTGCATCATTTCCCGGAATGCGAGAGCGCACTATTGTCCTTAATAGCCTGTCCAAAGGTTATGCACTTACGGGCCTGAGAGTTGGGTACGTTGCTGCGCGCGAGGAATTGATCGACGCGTTCATGCCTTTCCATCACGCTATGACTATTTGTGCTACATCAGTAGCGCAGGCTGGGGCCACAGTCGCACTCGAGCACCCTCGTGACTGGTTTGAACCTATCCTTCAAGAATACGAACGTAGGCGTGGGGTTTGGACAACGGCCCTGGACCAGATGGGCTTTCCTTACTGTGAGCTGCAAGGCGCCTACTACGTTGCTTTCGACATTTCTGACACCGGCCTCTCAGCTGCAGAGTTCTCAAACCGACTTCGTGAAGAGGGAAAAGTCTTGATGGGGAACGCAGGACCCACCATTATGCGAGGTTCATTGATGCAAAAATCACCCCTTATCGAAGAAGGCCTAGACCGGCTAGCATCGTTCTCGCGAAGCCTATAAGAAAACGGAGTGTGAGCTTATGAGCGTTAAAATCCAGGGTGGCTTCGTAGTTGCTTTTGACGGCAAAAATCATGAAATTCTAGATGGTGGATGTGTAGTTTACGAAGGTAACACCATTACTTTCGTAGGCTTCCCTAACGATCCATCTTGCCCAAAAGTATCCAGAACCATCCAAGCGGAAGGTCGTCTTATTTCACCAGGCCTCATTAATTTACACTGCATAGGCAACATCGACCTGCAACCACTCCGAATAGACGTGGGTAAGGTTGGCTTTCCAAAGTCGAGAGCCTGGTTCGAAAGTAAAAAGTTGGTTTGGGACGAAGCAGATTACCGTACTTCCGCTCGATTCGCAGTGGCGGGATTACTGCGACATGGCTCTACAACTTTTTGCAACGTAACTACGATGGCCAGCAAACGCTACGCCGATCCCGAAATCGAACCAAAACTGCTGGCCGAGGCCTCCCGAGAACTTGGTGCTCGCGCCTACTTGGCGCATAATTTTCAGGACCATAGCCGCTTTGAAGAAAATGGGAAAACCCACGTGATTCCCAACCCAAAAGAGGGCCTCGAGGGGTTAGAACGTGCCGTCGCCCTCATCGAAGAACTTCGTGGCCTTAACGATGACACGCTTAAGGGTTTCCTTTTCCCCTACACTAGCGAGACCTGTTCAGATGAGCTGTTCAAAGCTGCAAGCTCCACAGCCCGTGAGCTAGGAGTTCCGGTTCGTTCTCATTTTGCACAGTACCCTCACGAAACAATCAGTAACCTTAAGGAATTAGGCATGAGTCCTGTAGAACGCCTGGCTAATCTTGAAGTTCTAGGTCCAGAATTGACACTTACACATGCGATCTATCTTCGTGGCCACCCAGAAATTGGTGAAGGCCAGTACGAGGATGACCTCAAACTCCTGGCAGATTCAGGTACGAACGTAGGACACACACCTGTGGTCTTCTCTCGACAAGGGATTTTTCTTCGCTCATTCCAACGTTACGTTGACGCAGGCGTTAATGTCGCGCTGGGTACTGACACAGTCCCCCCTGATCTAGTAGCGGAAATGCGCATGGTTACAACCATGTCCAAAGTTGCTGACGCTGACCCTACCTCGTGAAATGCTGCTGAAGTATTCAATTCTGCCACTCTAGGTGGAGCAAAGGCTTTGGGACGTAGCGATATTGGCCGACTAGTTGCAGGTGCTCGTGCAGATATTTCAGTGTTTGATTTGCGGGGACTACACATTGGTGTGGTGGATGACCCCATAACGGCTTTGATTCACTACGCTAATGGTGTAGATACTGAAACAGTGGTGGTCGACGGTCGGACCGTTGTTGAAAACAGCCACGTAGTTGGGCTCGCTGAAGCTCAACTACAACATGACGCCCATCAAGCTTGGCAAAGATACAAACTAGAGCTCGAAGCTCGAGACCCTGAAGGCCGTAATATTGATGACCTCTACCCACCAGCTTTTCCAATAAGAAAAACCTGAGACGGGACTAACAGATAGATCGTGAGGGACAAGTCTAATTTGTCTCTCACGATCCAGATGCTCACTGTGATGGAGAGCTTGAAAACTGCAACTAAGGTAATGAAAAATCCGTTTTTCGCTGAAACCCCAAGCAAGAATCAGTAATCTACTAATTACACCACCTTTTTTATTGACATTTTTTGGTGCTTATTGATGATTCACAGAACCGTTCAGGTTCACAGTTATTAAATATGGGATTGTTGGAATTTAACAAAGTAATTGGCCGACTTTCAAAACCCATAAAACCCCCACCTACTGGAAGGCCGGGGAATTCTTAAATGTCGTAATTTAAACCCCGGAAAACGCACATGGTAGCATGAGCCCCTCGAAAACAATACGTGCGTCAGGCAAATGCTCAGCGCACCAAAAAATACACCTAGATAAGAAAAGAGTTAAGAAAGGAGCAACAGATGGCCACGATTATCCGCGGCGGTAAGCGCTTCGACAGTCGGGAGGGCCGTTTTGTTCAAAACGGCAGTATCTGCATCGAAGGCAAAACAATCTCTAGTGTAGATGGTGGACCCAACGAAACAAACGACACCGTCCTTGACGCTACCGGGAAAACCCTTATCCCGGGACTAATGAACTTGCACGGGCACTTGGGTTGGGACGGCTTTTCTGACCTCGAAGCTCAGACGCGACATGACGGTCCAATGGCCTATTTAAAAGTGGCCCGTGGACTCAAGGCCGCTGTTGAGGCGGGCGTCACCACATTCCGCAATGTCGGTTGTGGTCACGACACGGGTCTTTATGCCCGCCAAGCAGTTCAAGACGGACTCCTGCCAGGGCCAACTGTTTATGCCTGTGGTAGAGCAGTCTGTCGCACTGGAGGTCACATATGGTGGGGAAACCGCCAGGCGGACGGCGTCGACGAGGTCCGGCGGGCAGTGCGTGAACAGGCCCGAGCTGGAGCCGATTGGATCAAAGTAATGGCCCACAGTTACAGCCAAGAAGAAATTGATGCTGCGGTAGCACAAGCTCACGAGGAAGGCCTGCCAGCAACTACCGACGCAGGTGATTGGGCTGACCGAGCCGTAAGAGCTGGTGTTGATTGCATTGAGCACGGCGGCAACTATTCGGAAGAGCTTCTGAGCCAAATCGTAGAACAAGGAATTTGGATTGTGCCAACTCTGTCACCCGTAGTGCTACAAGCTCGTAACGGAGCCGAATGGGGAATGAAAGACAGCGTGATCGAACGACGTAAGAATCAACTTGCTAACAGCGGTAGAAACGAGGGGCTGGTACGAGCCAGAAAAGCAGGCGTACCATTCGGATTCGGAACCGATTCAGGCAGCCCTGTAGTACCACATGATGCCATCCTCGCAGAAATGGAATCGCTACTCGAGTTCGGGATTTTCGACACCAAAGAGCAAGTACTTCAAGCCGCCACTCATAACTCTGCACGGTGCCTACGCATCGACGACCAGACAGGTAGTCTTAAATCGGGACTTCAGGCCGATGTGGTCATCCTAGATGGCGACCTAGAAGCTGACCTCTCTGTAATCGAAAAGGTGGAAACAGTATTCACGAACGGCCAAGCAACCGTCCAAAACGGGAGTGCCCGTTTGCCCGATCCACGTGACTTTCAAACCTTTGCCAGTATCGGTGCTTAAGCTTTTGAGCCTGCTCGCGAAAGGAGATTAAGGAATGCGCGTTTACATCTCGGTGGACATGGAGGGGTGCTCTGGGGTCCTACACCGTGAACACACAAACCCTAAGGGTTATGACTACGAGACAGCTCGCCGACTCATGACGGGCGAGGCTGATGCAGCTATCCGCGGAGCTTTCGAAGGCGGAGCAACACACGTACTCATTAGTGATTCACACGGTGGGAACGGAATGAGAAATTTTGTTCTGGAAGACCTAGATCCACGTGCTGAAGTCATCATCGGCTCACCCCGCCGCCTTGGTCAACTCGAAGGACTAGATTCATCCTTTGACGCTGTTTTGATGGTTGGGTATCACACCCGTCACGGTTCAGCAGGCGTAATTAGCCACACGACCAATGGACAGGCTGTAGCTAACCTATGGATCAACAGTCACCTAGTAGGGGAAATAGGCCTTAACGCCCGCCTAGCAGGCCACTTCGGTGTTCCGATAACGCTTGTAACTGGAGATGACAAAACCATAGCCGAGGCTCAAGCCGAACTAAATGAGATTGAGGGAGTCGTAGTTAAAGAAGCCATTGGGCGCTACAGTGCCCAATGCCTACATCCTGAAAGAGCCAGAAACCTGATTAGACAGGGCGCCGCGATAGCAGTAAAAAAGGCTCCGCAGGTTAAACCATTCCCAGTCACTAACCCCGTTGTCACTCGACTCCAATTCAAAGAATCAGGATCGGCCGAATCAGCTGCCCGCGCATCTGGCGTAACTTTGGTTGATGATGACACAGTCGAATACAAGAGCGAAGATATGGAAACCGCATACGCTGCCTACAACACACTTGTAGAGTTATGGCAACCTGCTTGGGGAGGATGGATCGGTGGCTAATCAAACACGCAACAAAGAATACGACCCGAAACTATTCGAGCTAGTCAAAACGCTGACCGAAATGCTGGGTCCTTCAGGGTACGAAGATGATGCCCAGGACTGGTTGGAGAAACGATGGCGCGAGGCTGGATGCGAAACTAGTCGAGACCGCATAAACAACCTCTTCGCTCGCGTCGGGGGTAGTGGCAAAAAGCTACTCATAGCAGCACACGTAGACGAAATCAGTTTCCGAGTTAAGAGTATTGACGATCACGGCCATCTTCGACTCACCTCAGGTACAGGCGGCAGTGAACTGAATCCGCCCCATCATGCATTCGTCGCTCAACCATGCCAAGTAATGACTCCAAAGGGAAATATTCCGGGTACGGTCGGTACCATCACAGGCCACGTAATGACCAAAGAAAAGCGAGCCAATAACAGTATAGATTGGGCTGATATTTTTCTAGACATAGGAGCCCGTAATAAGGATGAAGCGCTCTCCTGGGGTGTACACCCTGGTAACCCAGTAGTCGCCGACGTGACACCCCGGCGGGTGGGACACAACATTGTCGGTAAAGCAATGGACGATAGGGCGTCTTTAGCGATCATGACACACTGGCTCGATACCTTAGATAGAGACGCCCTTCAATACGAACTTTGGTTCGCTTCAACCGTCCAAGAAGAAGTCGGAATGGTTGGTGCAGGAGCTGTCCAAGGCTACGACCTTGCCATCGCAATGGAGGTTGGTCTTGCCGGCGACATTCCTGGGGTCGGAACTCTACATGTCCCCTCTGAATTAGGTCGAGGCCCGCTACTTGGGCACAAAGACGTTGCGGTCCACTACGATCGCCACATCCTCAGTCGGCTTGCATCCGTAGCAGACCGCGATGAAATTCCTGTGCAACACCTAGTATTTTTACAATTCTCGAGCGACGGAAAACAGTTCATTAGCAATGATATTCCAACTGCCATGCTGGCCTACCCGACTCGCTATACTCACAGTCCTATTGAAACCGTTGACGAGCGAGATCTTCAAAATACCCTTAAATTACTTAATTCCTTCTCAGCAACTTCCTGGTAACAAGAACCAAATTTAGCGTGAAAGGTGACTCATTAAGAAGGAAATGCTAAAATGGGGCTTCTACAATTACGAAAGGAGTAATAAAAAGGTACAGAACCTTATTAAGGTGCCCTGTACTAACACTCACACCAATTAGCAGTGTGCAAACAAACTTTAGGTTTCTAGCCTTAAGTACTTTCTAGAAAGGGAGCTGAAAGAATGCGGTTTAAAAATGTTTTATTGTCGGTCTTAGCAGCCCTAGTCGTCTTATCCGGGATTAGCTTCGTTTTTTCACAAACGATTACCTATGCTGTGAATCGTGAAGCTGGCATGCTTGATTTACATAAAGGTTCTTCCCGTTATGACATCGTGGTTGCCTCCAACATATTCGATACGTACCTTTATCTCACCGAGGATGGCGAGTACCTGCCGTGGCTAGCTGAAGAAGTCACTATGTCAGACGACGCACGCACTTACACCATTAAACTTCGCGACGGTGTAACATTCCACGACGGCACTCCACTCAATGCCGCTGCAGTCCAATACAACTTTGACAGGATCGTCAATCCTGATACTAAGAGTCGCGCGGCAATCGGTGATCTAGCTTCTTACCAAGGCACCGAAATTATCGATAACCTTACCGCCCGCGTGACTTTCGCTGATCCCCACCCAGCATTCTGGTTTGGACTTTCTGATTGGCGAGCTGGCGGACCCCACTCACCCACCGCACTTGAAGCTGACCCCGAAGGTTTTGCTCGGGCACCAGTTGGTACTGGACCTTTCCGCTTTGTCGAATGGATCGAGCGCGACCGTATAGTTCTCGCACGCAACGACGACTACGCCTGGGAGTACCCCCGCGCGCAACACAGTGGGCCAGCTCACATCGAAGGTATAGTCTTCCGTACAATCCCGGAGAACCAGTCACGCGTCATCGCAGTAACTACTGGTGAAGTAGACGCTGCAATGCGCATTCCTCCACAAAGTGTTGCTGAATTAGAAGCTAATAGCGACATCTATGTCGAGAGTGTGGTTTTGCCTGGAACCGGCGTAATCCTAGTCGTTAACGGCACCAAATCACCAACTGATGATATTGCTGTCCGTAAAGCCCTGCAACACGCTGTCGACCCTAGCGTCGTCAGTAGAGTCGGTTACTTTAACGCTTGGGAGCCCCACCTTGGTTCCGCAATGTCTGCCCCCAACCCAAGCTTCGTTGATCTCTCCGACATGTACGACTTCAACCTGGAAACTGCTGCTAACCTCCTTGATGAGGCTGGCTGGGCAGACTCCAATGGAGATGGAATCCGCGAAAAAGATGGCAACGACGCGGTACTGCAGTACGTCGGCTTCCCAAACCCTGAAACCACTCGTGTAATCGAGCTTCTTCAAGCAACCTTACGGCCAATCGGCATGGATGTTAAGATCCTCGAGCTCGATACTGGTGCTATCCAGAAAGCCCGTCAGGCTGGCGACCACAATATCGCTCACTTGACCTGGATCTTTAAGGACGGCGGTTTCCTTCGTACTCTGTTCCACAGCGAAAACATTGGCAGTGGTTGGAATTTCACTCATTACCCAATGGCTAACGTTGATGAACTGCTAGTTGCGGCTGAAACCGAAGCTGACCTGGCAGAGCGTGGTCGGATCATTGAACAGGTCCAAACGATCATGCTTGAAGAAGCGATCGTCATTCCGACGGTTTACCAACAGCAGATCAATGCTTTCCGCAACGAAGTCCAAGGCATCAAACTGTACGAAGTCTACGGTGAAGCGCCTTACTTCTACGACGCCACCAAGAACTAGCATAGAGTCAATTCGACCTTGTTAGTTACCAGAAAAGCTACCCGGCTTGGGGACAGGATAATTATCCTGTCCCCAACTTGGGACGAATTTTGTCCAATGTCTAATATTTCCTGAAGTCATTCCATGTGGGCTTATATCATCCGCCGATTATTAATCCTAATCCCTGTAGTCTTTGGGGTATCGTTTTTAGTGTTTGGGGCACTTTATGTTATTCCTGGCGACGCGGTCGACCGGATGCTTTCCGAAACAGGGGCATCGGGCGAGACGCTGCAACGTCTTCGTGACCAATACGGCCTCGATGATCCTTTCCTAGTGCAATACGGGAGATTTGTAAGCAAATTAGTCCGATTTGACTTAGGCGACTCAATCGTCACAGAACGCGCAGTTAAAGAGCAAATTGGCAACCAACTACCTGCCACACTCGAGTTAACCTTCTCCGCTCTCGGAATCGCTTTTCTTTTTGGAGTACCTCTCGGGGTTTTATCTGCTATCAAGCGTGGGTCCTGGGCCGACGCAATTGGGATGTTAATAGCTCTTGTTGGCGTATCTATGCCGAATTTTTGGCTTGGTTTGCTTCTAATCATGCTATTTAGCTTGCATTTGGGCTGGCTGCCTGCTGCAGGCACTGGAGGATTCAATCACCTCATCCTTCCGGCCGTGACTCTTGGGTTTAGCGGTATAGCCGTTATCGCCCGAGTGACCCGATCAAGTCTTTTAGAGGTTATGAATAACGACTTCATGAGAACCGCTAGCTCCAAGGGATTGAGACGTATCACCGTAATCGTTAAACACGGTATGCGGAACTCGATGGCATCGGTACTAACCATCGTGGGCCTACAATTCGGCGCTCTTCTCGGTGGTTCGGTAGTAGTCGAAACAGTTTTTGGTCGCCAAGGGATCGGCTTCATGGCCGCTGATGCCATCCAAAGCCTTGATTTTGTTTTAGTCCAGGGAGCCGTGATGTTAGCTGCACTATCTTTTGTTCTAGCCAATCTCCTCGTAGATCTCTCTTACTCCCTTCTAGACCCTCGGATTCGTTACACATGAAAACCGAATTCCAAAGAACTAAGGTCTCACAGGGGGTGAAGACATAACAGCAAGCGCAACTACAGCCCCCCAAAAAGACCCCGCAGTACGACGCCGGAACAACAGCCCAGCCCGAAGGCTCCTACGGCGATTTTTGCAACATCGTGGCGGAACCCTTGGCGCGTTAATGATGTTACTACTCATCATCTGTGCCGTCTTCGCACCTGCAATTGCCCCTTATGACCCACTAGCTATAGCGCCGTGGGATACCCTACTACCTCCCTCAGCAGAACACTGGATGGGAACCGATACTCTTGGACGAGACATGTTGTCACGCATCATCTACGGGTCCCGAGTCTCACTCCGCCTAGGATTAGTAGCCGTCACTATCGCGATGTCGCTCGGCGTGATCATCGGCAGCCTAGCCGGATACCTAGGCGGACGGATAGAAGCTGTCCTAATGCGCATAGTAGACATCTTATTGGCATTTCCCTCACTGATCCTAGCTTTGATCTTCGTGTTCGCCCTTGGACCCGGACTTACCAATGCCATGATAGCTGTCGGTATCGCCTCAATCCCGGCCTATGCCCGAGTAACCCGTGCAGAGGTACTCTCAGCAAAAGAAAACCTCTACGTTCAAGCTGCTGAAGCCGTTGGTGCTCCTAATAGGATCATCATGTTTCGCCACATCCTCCCTAACATCATTGCTCCCAACATAGTAATTGGCGCTCTTGGTACAGGCATAGCCATCCTCGCTGGAAGCGCTCTAAGCTTCCTCGGCCTTGGGGCCCAAGCACCCACTCCTGAATGGGGATTAATGCTGGCTCAAGGACGTGGTTTCATGTCGCTAGCTTGGTGGTTGACTTTCTTCCCTGGTCTGGCCATCATGGTCACAGTTATGGCACTGAACCTACTCGGTGACGGCCTACGCGATGTATTCGATCCAAGGCTGCACTAATTATGCTCACTAAAATGGGACAGAGCCTGCGATTATACGAATGAGACGGACCCTTGGTTTCCAATCTTTGACCTCGCTAGCCGGTCTTATTGCCAGTCGACAGATCTCACCTATAGAAATTGTTAATGCTCTGATTAGCGATATAGAACGACTCAACGCCCGACTTGGCACATACATAACTATCTGCTCAGAATCAGCATTGAAAGAAGCGCTTAAAGCTGAAAAAGATATTCTCGAGAACGGACCTAGCAATCCATTACACGGTATACCTATCGTGCATAAGGACAACATTTGGACTAAGGGCGTTAGAACTACAGCTCACTCCAAAACTCTGACCAACTTCGTCCCTAACGAGGACGCTACCGTAGTAGCGAAACTGGCTAGCAAGGGAATGATTTTGCTTGGTAAGACCAACACAACTGAATTCGCCTGTGGTGATATGGACGTGTACGGACCCAGTCGTAACCCCTGGAATCCAGAGCGTTTTAGTGGGGCCTCAAGCGGAGGCTCCGCCGCAGCTCTTGCAGCCGGATTAGCTATTGCAGCAACAGGTTCTGACACTGGCGGCTCAATCCGCGCCCCAGCCTCAATGTGTGGCATCGTAGGGGTCAAGCCCACCTACGGTCGTGTTAGTCGTCACGGGTTAATTCCACTCAGCTGGAGTATGGATAACATCGGCCCAATGGCCCGAACCATCAAAGATGCTGCTCTTTTACTAGAAGCAATGTCGGGTTTTGATACTCTCGATCCAAATAGTTCCAAAAGACCAGTCCCAAGCTTCGCTGAAGAACTTAAACCAGACTTGGCTGGTATGCGCATCGGCTTCGCAAAACCCTATTTCTTTGAGAATTTACAGCCCGAGATAGAACAGGCAACCCTAGCGGCCTTGCGACAGCTAGAAGAGCTAGGGGCGGAACTTCATGAAATCATCCTACCTTCAGCAGCCAATCTTGCGGCGCCAACTAACGTGCTAGTTATGTCTGAGGCTTTTGGGCGGCACGCTCAAAACCTTAAAACCTACGGATCCGAATATGGCCCCAAAGCTCGCCGGCGTATCGCCGCTGGGGCGTTCTATACCGCTGCTGAAGTAGAACAAGCTGCTCAAATAAGAGCAACCTGGAATACGGAACTATTTAAGGGATTAAGTACAGTAGATGCTTTTATCACACCCACTCTGCCCCACACTGCCTTCACGGTAGATACGCAGGTTCAGGGCCCCCCTGACACTAGCTGGGCCACCCGACATTTCAACCTTTCGGGTTATCCAGCCCTTACCATGCCCTGTGGATTTGACAGTGAAGGTCTGCCCATTGGTCTACAGATAATCGCAAAGCCTTTCCAAGAGAAAACCATGTTTCGTGTGGGTCACGCGTACGAACTGGCCACCGAGTGGCATCAAGCAAAACCACCGGGATTAGAGGATTCTAATGGAAAATAAACTTTCGTTTGAATGGCTTCGTTCTGAAACAAAGCGTCTCGGCCTGGCACTTGATGACCAAGATTTACTAGCAATAGCTGACACGTTAAAGAAGACGCGCAAGGCACTAGCTGAAAACCATTTCAGCGAACTTGGGACAGAAGAGCCACCGTACAGATTCACACCTGATACTGAAACGTGAATCATTCATTCTCATCAGATCAGACATTGGCTCCCGTCTTTTCGTTCCGTTCGACCCCGATCTCCGCTTCAGTTCTCCCAGATGGAACTCAGCTCCCACACGTCTAGGGAGTCGAGCTTAGCTGAGTCGCGCTCGAACCAGAGGTCAACCCCTAGAGCTGCGGGGTCGGAGAACGCACGGGCGGTATAGGCACAGCCGTTGACGAACACCTCTACAATCGATCGGTCAAGGAAAACGTGCAGCGTCACGGGTGCGCCCGGCTCGAGAAACGACGCCTGCCTCCCTAATTTGACGCCCAAAAGACCCTCCTGGAAATCTCGGGCATTGCGCTCCACGGTTGGACCGTCCACGCCGAAGTCTCTGCGGTCCGGGTCGTAGAACACCCTGACGAAGTCGCTGCCGTCGTCGGAGACCCGCAGCTTCAGTCCGAACCTGTCCGTGCCGTTATTGATGAAGGTCGCCCGGAGTTCCAGGGCGTCACCCCGGATGTTCCGTAGCTGATCCGTCATAACTGAACCCTCGAACCGTTGGTGCCGGCCCCGCAGACTCTGCAGCTCCGGGATTGGCTCCTGCCGCACCCGATCGCCCTCGAGCGTAAGCACTCGCGGCAGCGCTAGGGCGCCCTGCCAGTAGGGGACAGTATCCGTGGTTGAGGGCGGCCCAGTGACCCAGGCGTGTAACAGCCTCCGCTCGCTCCCGGCGGGCCCCTTATCGTCGACCATGTGGGGGTTCACGGCGTAGTAATTGCCTGTGTCGAACTGGTGGGGTTCCTTACCGTCGGGTGTGAAGAGCGTTTTTTTCCGGTCGTAACTACCGATCCAGTAGGGGTTGCCCTGCCCCACCATCAGTACGTGCCGGCCGCCCAGTGGAATCAGGTAGGGCAGCTCCCAGAAGCCGTTGCTCTCGATGGTTGGAGCTATGTTCCCCTGAAGGGTCCAGTGTTCGAGATTGGGCGAGGCCCACAGCCAGGCGGCGCCACGGGGCTCATTGCCTCCGGTGGTGCCGCCGATGAGCTGGTGCCAGAGGTCGCCATCGCGCCACACCTGGCCGTCCCAGTGGACGGGTGAATCGGGGTTGGGCCGCTCACTATCATCCATGACGCTTTTCTTGGTCCAGGTGAGGCCGGCGTCTGCACTGCGGGCGAAGATCCCATACGTCTCGCGGTGGCCATCGACGTTGCCGGTGTAGAGGGCGCCGAGGCTGCCGTCGTTGAGGACGAAGGTATTGCCGGAGTAGACGCCGTTACGGTCGTAGGGCGTGTCGGGCCATAGGGCGACGGGCCAGTCCTTCCAGTGGACCAGATCGTCGCTGACGGCGTG
Source organism: Trueperaceae bacterium (assembly GCA_002707365.1). Lineage (NCBI taxonomy): Bacteria > Thermotogati > Deinococcota > Deinococci > Trueperales > Trueperaceae > Trueperaceae bacterium. The sequence continues at coordinate 29,061 of PAMQ01000008.1, read as the reverse complement.
GGCCCAAGTGCGGGCACTTTGGCGGCCGTTGACGATGGGGTCGAACTGGTAGAACATGTGGTAGCGCCCCTGGTAGTAGATCGGCCCATTGGCGTCGTTGGTCCAGCTCTCGGGACCGAGCAGATGGTAGCGGGGCCAGTGTGGATCGTTGGCCGCCATCCAGCGCCTGAGTGCAAGCGCAGCTGGCCCGTAAACCTCCCGATCCCGGCTTGTGACCGCGTCACGGTAATTCTCGACAGGATCCATAGCGCCTCCCTCGGGGCCATTGGCGCTCCGCGTGGCGCCAGCCTCCGCTAGTATATCGCCCCCGGATAAATCCTAACTTCCTGCCCCCGGTTTAAATTTCCACTTGATTGCTGTCGTAAGGCTCTCGAGCCTTTAATTGACTTCACATCTATTTCTATGTACATACTGAGTGCCAATACATTTAGGCAACTAAAGTTCTTAATGAGGAGGCTAGATTCTCTAAAGGCTGGTTCACTGCTAGATGGAGCCACAATAGGTGCCACTGGACCATTAACTAGATTTCACCCTCCTGAGTTTCCTAAAAGAAAGGTGCATATAATGTCAACCAGCTTCACAAGATTACTTGTCTCGATCGTAACGGTGCTCGTAGTAACGCTGACGATGGCCCAGACGGTCGTCGACTCGCAACGTTACGACGTTCCGGCCACTTTAAATGAGGTACCCATGTTCGCCGACCATGTTGCGTCAGGCGAGCTGCCCCCCATCGCGGACCGCGTCCCGGTCGAGCCGTTCATCGTCGGCCCTGGGGTGCTCAACTCCGAAAAGTGGCTCGACTTCGAACCCGGCAACTACGGCGGCACCATCCGCTTGCCTAACCTTAACGGCACCATCCACGAGGCCTTCTTGGCGTTGGGCATGACCATCCTTAGAGCGCCCGACCAGAGCACCAAGGATCCCGCACCTGGCATCGTCAGTAGCTACGAGATCAACGAAGATTACAGCGAGTACACTCTCACCATTCGCGAGGGCCTCAAGTGGTCCGACGGCGAACCCGTCACCACCGAAGACGTGCGGATGACCTTTGAGCTGTACCACGACGAGCGCATCTATCCGGCAATCCCGGTCAAGCTTAATGCCCTGGGTGACCCCTCACAAAGCGTGGGTGAGCTGACCATACACGACGAGCTGAGCTTCACCATCACCTTCGACCAGCCCTATGGCCAGTTCTTGGCGGAGCTCGCCTCCTGGATCCCCGACTACACCCTGCTGTTCAAGCCGGCCCACTTCATAAAGCAGTTCCACGCCGACTACAGCTCCATGGACGACATCCAGCCGATACTCGACGACCTGGAGATAGACACCTGGGAGAACCTGGTCATCCTGAAGGACATGCCGCACTGGGAGTTCTTCCGTGAGCACGCCATCGGTGTGCCCACCCTGGCCCCTTGGATCATTGAATCAGCCGACACCACGGGCATAGTCATGGTTCGCAACCCCTACTACTGGAAGGTTGACGTCAACGGCACCCAGCTGCCTTACGTCGACCGGCTCGAGTCGGAAGTCTCGAACGAGCTCTCCACCATCATTCTTAAGGCTATCGCTGGTGACTACGACGTAATGACTTCCTACGCGCAGCTCAAGGAGATGCCGCTCTACGCCGAGAACGCTGAGCGCTCCGGCATCGCTACGGTTCTGCACGGCTCGATCAACAATCCGCCAATCCTCTTCCTCAACCACGACTTCGGCTATGAGACCGAAGGAATAACTGCTAACCCCTGGCAGCAGCTTGTCTCCGATTCGCGCTTCGGCAAGGCGCTGTCACTGGCGATCGACAAGGAAGACGTCAACGAGAACATGTACTTCGGCTACTACCAGCTGGAGGGCTACACGGACGTCGAGTTCGATCCTGAAACAGCTGGAGAGCTGCTCGACGAGATCGGCATGACCGGCCGCGACGCTGACGGCTTCCGCACTGACCCGAACGGCGACCGCTTCGAGATGGTGATCACCACCGCCGAGATCTCACCTGACTTCATTAACCTGGGTGAGCTGCTCAAGGTCTACTTCGAGGACGTCGGTATCCGCGTTGCCTTCGATGTAATCGGCAACTCTCTGTTCGGCCAGCGGATGGACGCCAACGAGCTAATGTCGACTATCCACTGGAGTGATGAACCCATCTGGGCCCCCGGCATCTCCGAGGATTACCTGCCGGGCGCCAAGGGCCACTGGGCCCCGATGTCGGCGCTCTACATCGCCACTCAGGGTGCTTCCGGCCGTCAACCCCCCGCTTACCTACAGGAGTTCTTCGACCTCCATGTGGCCCGCAAGACAATCCCGCCACAAACTCCCGAAGGAGAAGCGCTGTGGGCTAACGTGGTGCAGTGGTTCGGCGATAACTACGCCACCATCTGGCCAGTAGGCAAGATGACAGTGCCGACGCTCTACAATGCCGACCTTGGCAACGTTATCAAGGAGGGCTACCCCTACGACCGTGCGCTTGACTACGGGATGGAACAGCTCTTCTTCCGGACCCCCCAGTAGGGTTCTAAATAAGTTCGGTAGACGTTCTTAAGAGCGTCCACTGCGAAACAAAACGACATGTATTGAGGGCGGGGAACGTTCCCCGCCCTCAATATTTGGGATCGACTAACACATAAGGCTGAAGTGCGCCTCCTGTATAATGTTCAGGACGCGCATCAGGACAGGAGAGCTCAGGACAGGAGAGCTTAGTGTGAGCCAAGGGTCGAAGACATGAAAGCGTTTATCTTCCGCCGCATCGGCATTGTCATTCCGCTGCTGTTTTTGATCTCAGTCATCTCCTTCGTGATCATCCTGCTACCACCGGGAAGCTACGTCGAGACCTACGTCCAGAACCTCGAGGAGCGTGGTTTCGCCATGGATGACGGACAAATAGAGGCGCTCTATCGCCAGTACGGCCTAGACCGACACCCCGTAGCTCAGTACCTGGTATGGATGAAGAACTTTCTCTTGAAAGGTGAAATGGGGCGCTCGTTCATCTACAACCGCCCGGTCACCGACATCATCCTCGAGCGCCTGCCGATGTCAATCACAATCACCTTCGTGTCTCTGCTAGTGACCTGGATAATCGCTATTCCCATCGGCATCTTCTCTGCCTTGCGGCAGTACTCGATCGGGGACTACTTCGCCACTACCCTCGGCTTCATCGGGCTGGCGCTGCCCAACTTCCTGCTTGCGCTGGGACTCGCCTACTTTGTGTTCGTGGGCACTGGGCACGCAATCACAGGCCTATTCTCGTTCGAATTCAAGAACGCGCCATGGTCACTAGCTAGGTGGATCGACCTGCTCAAGAACGTGTGGCTACCGGTGCTGGTCATCGCGGTGGCCGGCACCGCTGCACTGATCAGGATCTTGCGGGCGACGCTGCTTGACGAGATCAAGAAGCAGTACGTCACAACTGCCCGCGCCAAAGGCATGCGGGAGAACCAGTTGATCCTTAAGTACCCCGTCCGTATGGCCATAAACCCCCTAGTCAGCACCATCGGCTGGACCTTGCCCTTCATCGTGAGCGGCGAAATCATCGTTTCCCAAGTGCTGGGGCTCGAGACGCTCGGCCCGGTACTGTTGGCCGCAGCGCTGGGCGAGGACATGTTCCTGGTCGGCAGCATCGTAATGATCCTCAGTGCCCTCACCGTCATCGGCACCCTGCTGTCCGACATCCTGCTGGCATGGGTCGACCCACGAATCCGCTTCGAACGGACTACGGGGTAACGCATGGACACCCAATCGAGGCCGGCGTCGTTCCTCTCGAGGACGTTTCGGAACTATGTGCAACGCCGGCAGGCCCGAGCGCAACAGGTTCAGGAGAGACTCTACTTCGCCTCCCAACGCCAGCTCGTGTGGCACGCCTTCAAAAAACACCGGCTGGCACTCCTCGCGGTGTTCCTGCTGGCCGCCCTCTACCTACTGTCGATCTTCGCCGACTTCGTAGTCCCGTATGCCCCTCTGGAACGGCTCAAAAACTTCAACGACACACCCCCGACGACAATACGTCTCATTAACGAACAGGGTAGGCTAGTCCGGCCGTTCGTCTATCAGACCACCCGGGAGCTCAATCGGGCGACCTTCAAGTACGAGTACGCGGAGGACCGTTCCCAAGCACACCCCATCCGCTTCTTCGTTCGCACCGAGGAGTTCAAGCTACTCGGGTTGATCCCCATGAACGTAAAGTTGTTCGGCCTTGAGGACCGGTCGGTGCCGCTGTTTCTGTTCGGCTCGGATCGGCTCGGCCGCGACGTCTTCTCAAGGATCTTCTTCGCTGGGCGGATTTCGCTATTCATCGGCTTCGGCGGAGTCATTCTCACCTTCATCCTCGGCAGCATCCTGGGGGGCATCTCCGGCTACTATGGTGGCGTCGTAGACGAGGCGATCCAGCGGCTCATCGAGGTGCTCATCAGCATCCCTGACATCCCCATCTGGATCGCCCTGTCGGCTGCCCTGCCGCGAGACTGGGGGACCATCAACATCTACTTCGCGATCACAGTGATTCTCGCGATTCGCGGCTGGACGGGGCTAGCTCGGGTGGTCCGGGGCAAGATCATCAGCCTCCGCGAGGAGGAGTTCGCCCTAGCCGCCAAGGCCGCCGGAGCGACCGATCATCGAATCATCTTCCGTCACCTGCTACCAGCCTTTGTCAGCTACCTGATTGTCCACGTCACCCTAGCAATCCCCCAGATGATCCTCGGCGAGACGGCCCTGAGCTTCCTGGGCCTCGGCATCCGGCCGCCGGCAGTGAGCTGGGGCACGCTGCTGCAGGACGCGCAGGACGTGACGGTGCTGGCCAACCTCCCCTGGTTACTTATCCCCGCAGCCTTCGTGGTGGTGGCCATCCTTTTGTTCAACTTCATTGGCGACGGGTTGCGCGACGCGGCTGACCCGTACGCCCAGAGATAGGGGAGGCGACGGATGAGAAACACTCCCGGTCCCCAAGAACCACTGTTAGACATCAGAGGCCTGCGGACCCATTTCATGCTCGACACTGGCGTGATACGTGCGGTCGACGGCCTCGATCTGACCCTGCACCGCGGGGAAACCTTGGGCATAATCGGCGAGAGCGGCTGTGGCAAGTCAGTCACCGCCCACTCGATCCTGAGACTGATCCCATCACCGCCCGGGAAAATCGTCGACGGCGAGATCCTGTTCCACCCGGATGACGGCGCACCGGTGGACCTGGCCAAGATCGATCCCCGCACGGAGATGATGCGCACTATCCGTGGGGGCGACATCGGCATGATCTTCCAGGAGCCGATGACCTCGTTCGGGCCGCTGCACACTATCGGTAACCAGATCATGGAAGCAATCCAGATACACAACCCGGGCATGACGAAGAACGAAGTCAGAAATCTCGCCATCGAGCTGCTGGACCAGGTCGGCATACCCAACCCCGAGTTACGGATCGACGCTTACCCGCACGAGTTCTCGGGCGGAATGCGGCAGCGCGCGATGATCGCGATGGCGATCAGCTGCGGGCCTAAGCTACTCATCGCCGATGAGCCGACCACCTCGCTCGACGTCACTATCGAAGCACAGATCCTCGAGCTGCTGGTTAGTCTCCAGGACGACACTGACATGGCAATCCTACTTATCTCCCACAACCTGGCAGTAGTATCCGAGATGGCTGATCGCATCGCAGTGATGTACCTCGGCAAGCGGGTCGAGCTGGGGAACACCGACGATATCTTTGAGAATCCGCTGCACCCCTATACCCAGGGCCTGTGGCGCTCGATCCCCAATGTGGAGGGAGAGTTGGAGAGGCTAGTGCCCATCCCCGGGGTGGTGCCTAGCCCGCGCGACCTGCCGCCCGGGTGCGTCTTCGCTTCGCGCTGCTCCGAGTTCATGCCCGGCATCTGCGACCAACCGCGGGAAGTACCGGTCATTGAGGTCGAGCCGGGCCACACCGTCAAATGCTACCTCTACAGCGAGGCGGATTTGGTTGCCGAACTGCCACCAGCACAGCTGGACGGAACGTGAGGGGCGAGAGCCCTCGGAGGGCGGCTGGACATGACTGAGAACAATAATAAACTCGTCGAGATCCGGGACCTACAGCAGTTCTTCCCGATTCAAAAGGGCTTTCTGCGAAGGACGGTCGGCTACATCAAGGCGGTCAACGGGGTCAGCCTCGACATCGGCCATCGGGAGACCGTAGGTCTCGTCGGCGAAAGCGGCTGCGGCAAGACCACCTTGGGTCGCTCTATCCTCCGGCTATACGAACCCACGGGCGGCGAGATCTACTTCCACGAGGGCGGCAGGAGGCTTCCAGTCCTCTCCCTGCCCCGCCGCGAGATGCGGGACGTGCGGGCCAACATGCAAATGATCTTCCAGGACCCGTTCGCCTCCCTGAACGAACGCATGACGGTCCTCGACAACGTCATCGAGCCACTAGTGTGCAACAACATCGGCTCCCACAAGGAGCGGGAGCAGCGGGCCGAGGAGTTGCTGATACAGGTGGGCCTGCGGCGAGAGCACCTACGGCGCTACCCCCACAGCTTCAGCGGCGGGCAGCGACAGCGTATCGGCATCGCCCGAGCGCTATCAGTGAGACCCAAATTCATCGTGGCTGACGAACCCGTCTTCGCCCTCGACGTCTCGGTCCAGGCGCAGATCCTCAACCTGCTCCAGGATCTGCAGAACGAACTTGGGCTCTCGTACTTATTCATCTCCCACGACATGGGCGTGATCCGCTACGTCGCCGACCGCATCGGCGTGATGTATGTCGGAAAGCTTGTTGAGTACGCGCCGCGCGAGGAGCTACTGCGCAACCCAGCCCACCCTTACACCGAAGCACTCCAGTCGGCGGTTCCCCGCCTCACGGTGCGCCACCGCCGCGACCGGATCGTACTCGAAGGCTCTCCACCCGACCCGAGTGACCTGCCGGGCGGCTGCGTGTACCACACTCGCTGCCGCTACGCCGAGGCAGTCTGCCGCGAGCAGGAACCCGAGCTGCGAGCGATTAGCGAAGGGCACTTCGTGGCCTGCCACCTGGCCGACGAGCTCGACCTCAAGGGCATAGCACTGGTGAGCAAAGCACTGGGGCTGGGGCGGAAGAACGACCCCAGGAGTGCCCAAGCAACCCCCACCAGTAAAACGAAGAACCCCGAGGGAATTGCACCCACAACAACGAAACTCAAAGAGAGTCCGGCTGACGAAACCGGCTGAACCCGTGGCACGAGGACGGTATGGGAGAGCCAGGTTAGCTACACACCGCCAGCCGAGACGACGGCGGTCCGTTAGAAAGCTCCAAAGAGAGTCGTTAGCCCCCGAACGGCCACGCGGTTCGCAGACGCGAGACGCGCACTTTACGCACTAGAGCCGATCCACCACGGGCGAAGAGTCGGACCTCCTGGTCCTCGGGCCGAAGTACCACACCAGCCGCCACAAGAGTCGTGCCGCCATCAGCGAACACCTCGATCGAGGTGCGATCAGCCAGGATCCGAAGCCTTAGCGACCTCAACGGAACCGTCATAAGGGCCGTATAACTACCACAGAAGAGTGCTCCCAGACTTCGGTCGTACCAGACAGGGACGCCGCGAACCACGACTCCGGCGGAGTCCGCCTCACCCAGGTCGATGTCGACCTCGAGGTCGAGGAGTTCACCACCTAACCCCGCCTCGAGCTCGGTACCCGCCGTAAGCTCGACGTCCCGCTCCTGCCACTGCTCTTCCCACAGGACCTCGAGTTCCTGCACAGGGTCGGCGGTGAGCACGATCCCGTCATCCCGCCGGATCAACCCGAGGCTCCAGGGGATAGTCATGAACTGGCCGAACGGCATGCCAGGCATGACCTGGCGGAACCACGCCATCTGCAACAGCCGGTCATCATCGGGATTCTCTCCCCAGGTCTGAGCTGCGTAGGCGCAACCATCGGGCTGCAGCATCCGAAGCGATTGTTCAGGCCGGAACGCAGTCCCATCGAAACTCCCGACTGCGTAGGTACTGTTCGCTCCCCAGAAGACCCAGCGCCGGTCGTCCTCGTCGCCATCGACCGGTAGCGGGAAAAGCTCTGGGCACTCGGTCGCGCCGCGCAGCGTGAAGTCGCTCACGTGCTCCCACTCGAGCAGGTTGGGGGAGGCGAAGATAGCGTAGTCGGACTGGTCCATGTAGAGCGGCATGATCCAGCGCTCAGTCTCGGGGTGCCAGATGACCTTAGGGTCGCGATTCTTACCAATAATGTGCCCCATTACCGGATTGCCGTCGTACTTAGTCCAGCTGCGACCGCCGTCGGTACTGAAGGCGACGCACTGCGTGAACTCGTCTACCCAATCCGCATGCCCAGCCGTATAGACGGCGACAATGGCCGGTCCCTCGTCGCTCCCGAGCCCACTGGTGTTTTCGTAATCCACCACCGACGAGCCGGTGGACATGGTGCCCAGCGCGTCCGGGTAGAGTGCGACCGGCAGCTCGGTCCACTGCACCAGATCGGTGCTGACAGCGTGACCCCAATGCAGATTGCCCCAATCGGTACTGTAGGGATTATGCTGGTAGAGGAGGTGATATTCGCCTCCGTAGTAAAACAAGCCGTTGGGGTCGTTATTCCAACCCCTCCGCGAAGAGAAGTGGAACTGGGGACGCAAACGCTCTCGGTAGATCTCCCCCGGATCGACGGGCTCGTCAGCGAGAAAGATCCCGTCGAGAGACGCGGCGGTGTCACCCTCGTACTCGACAGTGAGCTTCGCACCCCGGTAAGGCTCAAGGTCACTGAATACCTGATAATCACCAGCCCCATCCGCAAGCCGGATGTCGAACTCCCGGACTGTTCCCGATTCGTCCCGAAGCCGCAGGTGCCCAGACATGGGACCCTTAGCTACCGGGAGGACAAGATATTGCCGGTCCACCGTGATCGATCGCCTCAACATGACTGCCTCCCATCATCGGTGACAGTGTCGGGTTTTCCCACACCAAGCCACCCCACCGAGTATAGGACTTCCCGGATGGAAGCCTTCTCCAGTAGCCCACCCCTTACCACCACTGGTAGACTCGGATCGCGCGGAACACATACACCCGACGGAAAGGATTTTCGAGAGCCATGGTAAAAACTTCTAGGAAACTGGGTCGACGCGTGAACGCCATCGTCCTGTTCCTGCGACTGTTCGGAGCCCACCTGTTGCTGCTGGTGGCCGGCTTGGCGGTATTCGTTCTTTCCCGCCCACTGTGGTCGGGCCTCATCAAAAGTACCTGGGGACGGGTGGCTGAAAGCATCGCTGTGCAGATCAGCCCTGAACCAACCGCCCTCTATTCCCTGCTCGCCTTCTTCGCCCCCTTCTACCTTGTGATCACCACCCTCGTGCTGCTGGTGGCCTGGCCCATGTGGACCACGGTGCATGACCACACCAAGACCTGGCGACGAGTGTTCGTCGCTAACACCTGGATTCACGCGGTGACCCTGCTGCTGCTGCTGACGATCCTGAACGTGCGGCTTCTCTAGCATAAGATTGAATCCTTTCTAGGATTTACTAAACGTCCTGAACTCTTCCTGGGGATAGACCCGTTTCGGCTTTACTTAGAATAAGCTTTACGATTGCGTAGGAAATCATTAGTGCGTTTATGTGACGGAATCAAAAACTCCTATGTGAAGGACTAAGTGGGAACTGTCAGGGATTTAGTCTAAACCACCTAAGTATTTGCTAAACACAGCGTATTCCTTCGTATCAGTACTCAATTTAATTACTATCTAAAACGATAATCTTGGGTGAAAGACGCAAGATGAACAGAATAATTCATTCTCATAAATTATAGGCGGTATTCTTTTGCGAAGCTTCTTCTTTTTTTCGTTAGGAAATTGATACCCCAACCCTTAAGCCGTCCTTAGCATTAGCATGATGTGTTAGTTACTCTGGCGTCAGCTCCCTGGTGAGTTGGTAATCATGTCGTGCTCGCTCGAGACTAACGTAACCCATACTAATATCGTGCTGGATAGCCTGCAGGGAACGTTCTGAAGGTGGGCCAAACCCCCCACCACCTGCAATATGTAACTCCACAATGTCGTTGGGATGAAGGTCTATTGCGGGAAAAAGGAAAGTCTTTCTGCCATTTATATAAACTGCCCCAATCTCCCCAGGGCCACCACCATCCAAGCCCTGTGGCAAGGTGGTTATGCGGTCTGGAGTCAGACTAAAAATTCCTGCTTCTTTCCCAACATGCTTAAAAACTACAATTTGACCCAGGCCACCGCGATAGCGACCTGCTCCGCCACTATCAGGACGTAGTTCCTTACGACAAAAAAGAATCGGCGCCTGCGACTCAAGCACCTCGCAAGGAGTAATAGTGCTGTTGTTCGGATAAGCAACGGGAACCATGCCATCCATGGAAGGGAGTCCTCCGCGACCGCCGTGAGGGAGCATATCAACAATGTAGCGGCCTAAGTCTTTTTCTTCCCCCTTCAGCACCAAAGGCCAAATAGCACCATTACTAGCTTGAACACGATTACCGAAGACCGACCAAAGAGCTCCGGAAATCACCTGGTTGACATTATTCGTAGTCTTTGCCCGGGCCTTAACGGCAATGGGAAACTGGGCGTTGAGAATTGAGCCCTTGGGGGCCACAATGCGAATAGGACGAAAAAGTGCTTCGTTGTTTGGGACCTCAGGTACCAAGGCACATTTAAACGCATAGACGCTCGAGGCGCGAGTGCTGTGGTAAGAAGAATTTATTGCCCCATGGCGAGATTCTAATGAAGTGCCTGTGTAGTCAACGATTGCTTCCGAACCCTGAATGTTCACTGTCACGTGGAGATGGATAGGCTCTATATAACCGTCAATGTCAAGACCGTACTCATATGCGCCATCAGGAAGAGAATCAATAGCTCTACGCATAGCTTGTTCGGAACGGTCACTGATTGTAGCGGCTAGCGCGTCAAAGTCATCGGCCTCCTGATCCTGGAGAAATTCTCGTCCCCGCTCCGAGCCTATACGAAGCGCGCCAGCCATAGCCCGAAGATCTCCGAGCAGGAGATTTGGCGCACGACAGTTGGCACCAATTACATCAAAAGCCAGTGGGTTTTCTTCCCCTTGTTCGTAAAGCTTAAAAGGACGCATTCTCAATCCCTCACTAAATACATCCTCACCCTCGATCTCGCCCGGGTGCCCGCCCACATCAGACATGTGTGAAACCGTTCCCATACAAGCAACTACTCGACCGCGCCAGAAAATGGGAACCAGCAATATGTAGTCAGGCAGATGGCCAGTACCGAACCAAGGGTCATTGGTGGCAAGAACATCCCCTGGCTTCAGAGTATCGATAGGATAACGCTCCAACAATTTTGCGGCCGTGAGAGGAAAAACAGCAGAGAAGTTAGCTGTACTAAGCTGGGACTGACAAAGAGAAAGGCCGCTAGGGTCAGCTAGTATGCAGGCAAAATCTCGACTCTCTCGCAGGATAGTTGAGAAGGTGGTCTTAACAATAATAGTGTCGACTTCATCCATAATGGCAATTAGCCGCTGCCAAAGGATCTCAAGTTCAATTCCATCTATACGGGTACCCATTTTTTTAGAGCAACTCGACCACTGTCGTTAGTACCTCATCTATTTCCGCATTACTCATGTAAGGATGACAAGGGAGTGCCAGCAGTTCATTGCAGAAAACTTCTGTTTCCGGGAGACTACCAGGTCTATAACCTAAATCACGATAACAGACATCAAGGTGATCAGCTGGGACGTAAGCAAGTGACGATTCGATACCAACAGCATGGAGACCAGCATGAACTCGGTCACGATCAGGTAATAGGACCGTGAATACACGCCATACAGCCTCGCTATCTGGTGGGGGCTGCTGGTACCTTACGCCTACTTTTTCGAAACCTTTTGAGTAAATCTCCGCAATTTCCCGGCGCCTGACAGAAAGCTCATCAAGCTGGGGCAGACGGATTCTCAAAACCGCGGCTTGGATTGAGTCAATCCGTTCGTTATAACCAATCTCTATCGTGTCTGAAGGCCACTTCGGACCCATGGATTGTTTGTCACGATAGGGCGGGTCCTCTCTTCCATAGTGTCGTAAAGTATTTAGTCGATTGTAAAGAGAACGATCTTCAGTTGTGATGAGCCCACCACTACCAATACCACCTAGTATTTTCCCTGGGGCTGTACTAAATGCTGTGAGACTACCTAGGGAACCAATGCGATTCCCACGATATCGAGCCCCTGCGGCTAGCGCCGCATCATCCACTACCGCAACATCGTACTTTTCAGAAATCTTAAGGATGGGGTCGAGGTCTGCCGGCACCCCATGTAAGTGCACGGGTAAAATAGCCTTAGTCTTTGGTGTTATGGCTGCCTCAATTTGATCTGGGTCCATATTGCAACCTATCGGTTCGATATCAACCCAAACTACTTTGGCGCCCGTCAAAGTAACGGCCTGGCTGGTGGGTATATCTGAATTTGCCACTGTTATTACCTCGTCACCCTCACCGATCCCAAGTGCCCGAAGTGCCAGCAGTAGGGCAGATGTTCCGGAAGTCACGCCCACCGCGTAATTAGTCCCACAATAAGCCGCAAACTCCTCTTCGAGAGCTCGAACGTCTGGCCCCATCACTAACTCACCAGATTCCAGTACCGAAAGAACGGCAGCGTCAATTGCCTCTTTGTCACTCAGATATTGGGCAATATTGTCGTACATCCTTATTCTCATAGCCACGAGTATCTCCTTAAACCCAATTATATGGTAGTGTCGGCAATCACGAACACTAAATATAGTCCTTCCCCGAATACCTACGGTATTTGGAAGGCATAAACCTGACCGGGGGTAGGTTATGAAAACAAAAATAGACGGGCGCTACGTGGTGGGTTACAACGAAGTTTCTAAGGAACACGTTGTGTATAAAAACGGCGAGGTGGTGTTCGAAGAGGACAATGTCCTCTTTGTTGGCCAGGGCTACGAAGGCAACGTTGACCGCGTGATTGACGCTTCGCGCTGTCTAGTATCACCTGGATTGATTGACATGCATGCACTGATGGACGTCGGAATTCACCCGCCTCTCCTCGATTTGGGTAAACGAAGCGGCATGTATAGACCAAAAAGTTGGGTGATAGAGGAAGGAGAGCCTCCTGTTTTTTCTCCTGACGAGATCCGTGCCGGCGCGGAGCATACTTTTCTGTCGATGCTCCGATCTGGGGTAACTACCTTTTGCGGAATCACGGCGATGGTTTTTAAGCGCTTCAACGACCCCATTTGGGAACCAGAAATCTACGTAGAGACCGCCGTGCGGTTTGGCTTACGCGCCTATTTGTCGCACCATTTTCGTGCTGGTGCGCAGTTCGTAGAGCCTGACGGCTCACCCGGGTGGGTCTGGGATGAAGAACGTGGTTTCCAAGGGCTAGAACGCAATATTGCGTTTATCGAAAAACATGACGGTGGCTACGGAGGTAGAGTACATGGCCTGTTATTTCCATATACCACTGACCAAGTAAGCCCAGAGCTTCTACAAGCCACTAAAGATGCTGCTGCTAAGCTTGGGGTAGGTATACGCATGCACTTCGCTCAATCCGAAAACGAATTACGCCTTATCGCCGATCGCCATGGCGGCAAAACCCCAGTAGAATACCTAGACAGTATCGGCTTCCTTGGGCCCGAGGTAATGCTCACGCACGCGTTGCTAGGCCGGGACCCCGATGGAACTATGAGTGATGGAGAGCTAGCTACTCTTGCAGAACACGGAATTACGGTGACCAACTGCCCCTGGATTTATTCAATGCGGGGTAGTTATCTCAATTCTATTTCCCGGTACAATGATGCAGGTATAAATGTTTGCTTAGGAACTGATACTCAACCAGATGACATATTAAGAGAAATGCGTTTTGGCGCAATTATGGGTAAGGTAGCTCACACAAACGCTCGTACGGCCACTGCCCGAGAGGTTTATAACGCCGTCACTGTCAACGCGGCCAGATTCTTAAGGCGTGATGACATAGGGCGCCTCTCACCAGGTTCTCGAGCTGACATCACAGTCGTGGACCTGGACCGGCCTGCCCTAAGTGCCCAGGACGACCCTATCCGCAGCCTTGTTTACTACGCCTCCATGGCCGATGTGAAACAGGTCTTTAGTGGTGGACGCTTAGTTGTTGACAACTTTCATTGTCCAATGGTTGACGAAGCTGAAATTAGTCGTGCTTCCCAAAAGGTTTCCCGAAAGGTCCGTGAGACGCTCGCTGGGTGGGACCGGAGGGGTAGTAATGTTGATGAATTCTTTCCACCTACCTTTGAGATGCGCTAATAGCAAAACTCTACATTTGGTGGTGCTGACAGGTGTGATCTTGTAAAGGTGATATACCGTTTGTAATAACAGAAGGTTCAGAAGCGGTACTTTTGAACCTTTACAGTCTTGATAGGCCGATAAGTTGGAAAAAGGGACTACCTAAGAGAGGGACAAATTCATTGGGCCTCCTTCAAGAACTAAAAAGTCCGTTGGCCTAAGGGTTCCCAAGAGATGCAAGTCTTACCCACGGATTGTCTAGGTTAATCGTCTTTTACACTTTGATAAAATCATCTACATTCAGCGTAAAAATTATTGCTCCTCCTTGGGTTACCTCGGTGGCTTGAGCGGCATATACTCCCTCCAAATCAGCCATCGCAGCCCCAGGAATCATTAGTTCACTCCGCTCTCGACAAGTGGAAGCGATTAGCTCTCGTACCTCTAGTACTTGGTCATCCTCAACGCCAATCAAGAAAGTAGAGTTTCCCTGACGTAAAAACCCACCAGTAGACGACAACTTCGTGACGCCTAATCCTCGTTCCGTCAGGACCTCTTGAAGTTTGTTTGAATCTGGATCCTGAATAATTGTTAAAAGTAGCTTCATTACCAAGTCATGGTAGCAGAAAGTTCCAAGTTCTTTGAAATCTAAGGTTATTACTTGACTACGTTTGATGGTGCCTTAAAAGATGAAGAGTCTTCAGTAGCTTTCTCAGAACCTAACTTTGATAAACCTATACTGAAACTATAATGGTGCTCTCAATTATAGTGTATTAACAACCTATACACCCGAAATCGAATGATTCGTACGCTGCCCCTAAAGGGAAACCGATGTACGGTGGGAAAGGTTAAGCTTAACCCCACAATGACTAGCCGGAACAGGAGGATTTAAAATGTACGAGCAAACCCTGCTCTTCAAATACGGTCAGGAAGGTTACCGCGCATTCACCACCCCTGTCTTGGTCACTACGAATAATGGCGCTATCCTAGCGATTTGTGAAGGACGAAACAGCGATCCGACTGTAATGGGTGGTGATTCTGGGGATATCGACATTGTTTACAAGAAAAGTAACGATAATGGTTGCACCTGGAGCCCTTTACGAGTAATGGTACGTACAGGACCTGACACGGACGGTAACCCCTGTCCCATAGTAGATAAAGATACCGGTACAATCTGGTTACTTTTTTGCAAAAACTTCGCAGACGGTCCAGAAGACCTAATTATTGAGGGTAAAGCACCACGTACAGTCTGGATAACCTCAAGTAATGACGATGGCGAAACCTGGGCTGAACCCACAGAAATCACCAAGCAAGTTAAACGCCCATCTTGGACGTGGTACGCCACAGGACCTTGTCATGGCATTCAACTTCAGAACGGAAGGCTCATAGCGCCTTGCGACCATGTTGAAGGCACTGCCTCCGGGTATCACGACGTAGAATCATCAATTGCGGTCTTATCAAAGTTAGGTCGCTCGCACGTAGTTTATAGCGATGACCATGGTGTGAGTTGGAACATTGGTGCTATCGCCCAGGCTGGTACCAATGAATCAGTAGCTGTTGAGACTTCAGATGGCAGCCTTTACCTCAACTGCCGCAACTATGTTGGTGAACGACGCCGAGCTTATGGTCGAAGTGTTGACGGCGGCGTTACTTTCGTAGAAACTGGCTACCATCCTGATCTTCCCGACCCGATTTGTCAGGGAAGCGCACTCCGCCTGACTAACGAAGCAACTCACGGTAAGAACCGAATGGTTTTTTCCAATGCAGCTAGCTCTACTAGACGGGAACGCATGACCGTACGGATCAGCTACGACGAGGGGCAAACTTGGAACGCCGGGAAATTACTACACAATGATCATTCAGGTTACTCCGACCTCTGTATTACACGCGACCGAATTATCTGCTGCTTGTTCGACCGTGGCGAGGGTAGAAACTATGAAGGTTTAGCTCTCACCCGATTCGACCTTGAGTGGCTCACTGACGACGAAGACACACTCAACTAGCTTTTATGTGAACAATCTGTAACGCCTCAAGGGGCAAGACGATCAATTAACCATGTGCCATCTGACAGGGTGTACCGGAACCGGTCGTGCAGACGGTTGCTTCGGCCTTGCCAAAATTCGAAAGAATAGGGCTTAACACGATAGCCGCCCCAGAAATCCGGCAAGGGAATCTCGCGGTCTGCGAATTGATCTATCAACTCCTGAAGTCTCCCTTCAAGCTCAGTGCGCGAAGAGACTACGGAGCTCTGGTGGGAAACCCACGCCCCTAGTTGGCTACCACGAGGGCGCCGTGCAAAATAGCTTCTCGCCTGCTCCTTCGGCACGGCCTCGGATTTTCCGATGACTTTAACCTGGCGCTCAAGAGCTAACCATGGAAACAATAGTGCGACACACGGGTTACTCGCAATATCCAGCGCCTTTTGACTCTGCTTATTGGTAAAGAAGACAAAACCTTCATGATCCACAGTCTTTAACAGGACCGTCCGAATTGAGGGTGATCCATCACGATCCACAGTAGCTAGGCTCATGGCATTCGGTTCTATCAGGTCTGCCGCCCGCGCTTGCTGAAACCAGTGTTGAAACTGATCATATGGATCCTCTCTCAGATCATCCCGATTTAGGCTGGTACTGAGGTATTCCTTGCGTAGATGTTCGAGCTTCATCTCCATACCCTATATTGAAGAATAGACTAAATTCTCGTATTGGTTAGAGATTAGGCCCACTATTTTACGGTCGAAACCTAGAAAGACACTACTATCAACTCAATTAGGCCCTATTCATGCGTCAACGACCGCGTCGAACCAGCGGTAAAGCGTAAATCACGGTGGCATTGTCCCACTCAACAACAATAGCCGCTATGATGAGTTGAGATTTGAAAAATGATTGAGTGGAACGACATAAAATTTGCTGATCCCGAGAGCGTTTCAACTCCAGTAATGCTCGTATACCGGGATATTGTTATGAACAACATCGACACGCTCTGTAGGCTTGCTTGTGGTGGTGGCAATCTTCTCGTTCATGTTAAGACTCACAAATCATTGGAGGTTACCCAGTTTCAACTTAGAGCAGGAGTCGCGGGTTTCAAAACGGCAACTCTATCGGAACTCGAGATGGTGCTAAAAGCTGGGGCCTCACTCGCGATACTGACATATCCCTTGGCACAAAAGCGGAAGGTTCAACGTTTTGTAGAACTCTGCAAAACCTATTCTGACAGGACTGTACACGCTATAGTTAGCCAACCATTACACGTCGATTTATTAGCCAAAGAGGGGAAGAAGCACGGTTTCTGTCTTAGTGCCTTATTAGACCTAGATGTTGGAATGTTGCGAACGGGGGTCGCAATAGGAAAACGTGCTGAAGAAATTTACAAAGTGTTGCAAGAAGGTTCGTATACACGGGCCGCCGGGCTGCACGCATACGATGGTCATGACCACGAACCCGACTATGGAAAGCGCGAAGGTCTGGCTTTAGCTCACATTCAAGAGGTTAAGAGATTTCGCAACATCCTTCTTGGGAAAGGCTGGCCAGTGGATATAGTGGTAGGTGGGGGTTCATTCTCTTTTCCTTTTTACGCTCGTGAAGAAGCTATATTGGGATCACCAGGTACCGCAATTTATTGGGATGCAGGCTACTCCTCTTTACTTCCTGATATGCCCTTCAAGTGGGCGGCTTTCCTATTAACCCAGGTAGTCGATTCTTACCCTGAGAAGCTTCTTTTCACTACTGATCTTGGTAACAAGGCTGTTGCGCCAGACAAACCTTTAGAACAAAGAGTTTTTCTGCCATCGGTACCAAATGCCCGACTCATTTCGCAAAACGAAGAGCATGGGGTATTCAAGGCTAACCCTGAAACATTACCGCAGGTAGGCGACTATCTCTTAGCAGTCCCGGGACATATTTGCCCGACAACTATCAAGTACCCCTATAGCTTATGGGTGGACGCTGGAGGTAATGTAACAGGTGTAAATCAACACACGGCTCGTGACCGACAGTAAGGGCTGTCTTTTTTTCACAATAACCTTAGTTTAAAGTTTCATCCAAAATTGGGATCTTTTTTTAGAGTTTCAGTCTTATAACCCAGATCCCCGTAATACTAGTCTACTTAGGGGATCTGGGCTGCATTCTCTGTCTACTGTTTCCTAGGTTCTCCTAGAACAGTTGCTTACCGGCTACAAATGTGGCCGTGACATTTTCTAGGGCATCCAGGTTATCAATTGGATTCCCCTCCACAAAAACTACATCCGCAACCTTACCAGCTTCAAGTGTGCCTAGTTCTTGCTCAAGCCCATTGATGTTGGCTGCTACGCTTGTAGCACTACGCAAAGCACCATAGTTGTCCTTTACCACTCCGAGTTTGACCATGAATTTCATCTCAGGTGCAACTACAGAGTGCGGTACTACTGGACTACCCGCATCCGTACCGAATCCAATTGTTACACCAGCATTAGCAGCTTTTACAAGTGATTCGTAGCGCCCAGAATCAGCTACGGCCCGTTGTCGTTCTTCAATCTTCCATTCAGGAATTCCGTACTGGCGCGCAATTTCCGCTTGACTCTGCATAACTAGTGGAGCGAAAGTAGTGACGATAGGAACGCCTCGTTGTAGCAACAGTTGTATGGTGTCGTCGGTCATGCCACCACCGTGCTCTACACAATCTATTCCAGCACTCACTACTCGTGCTATTGCATCATTCCGGGTAGCGTGCGCGGTTATGGGTAGGCCATTGCGGTGACTCTCGTCAATTACCGCGTCTAACTCTTCATCAGTGAGCTCAAGCGTATCGTGACAAGCCATAATCTTGATCAGGTCTGCGCCGGCACGTACCTGCTCCCGTACAGCTCGACGCATTTCATCAGCACCACTTGCTTCCCGACAGCACCAATAGGTGTGACCACCAGTCTGTATGATTGCCTCACCTGTAATAAGCAACCGTGGACCTGGGAAAATCCCTTGCTCCACAGCTTGCTTAGAAAAAATGTTTGCTGTGTTCATACCAAGGTCACGGACGGTAGTAATCCCGGCTCGCAAACTAATCAGCATGTTACCTGCAGACTTATAAGCACTGATTTCCGGCGAATCATCCATCGACTGGCGAGCTAAGTCGTGAATACCATCCCAAGCAAGGTGCGCGTGACTATTAAACATTCCCGGGAGGATCGAGCCTCCGGTATCAATAGCATCTTTAGCACGAGAACCTAATTCGGAGGCTATTCCAACTGCTTCAATTTTATCCTCTTTGATCTCAATAAAACCGTCGTCAATAACCTCATCACCAATACCAGTCAACACCCTGCCAAGAAACACATGATGCCCCAATGGAATGTCAACCATTGGCTTAGTAATTTTTTGGTAACGCCATGCTGGGGGTTCGGGCATATTATGCTCCCTTTCTTAGATCAACTAGGATCTGATACCGATTATGTTGTCACTTGTCGGGTGCGAATTATTACGCTGTAAACTAACGTACGAAAGCTGTCAGAGTGGCCCTCCCTTGGGTTCACTTGAGTCCTAACTCTTCCAGAGCACTAGCTGCCCCATCTAAGTTAGTAAGCTTCATGCTGGCATAGTTGGGGGAAAAAATCACGCCCTTACCTCCAGCACGATACGTGGCTTTGACGCTACGATAAACGATATCTGGCGTGCATACCGCTTGATCAGCACGGGTCCGTGGGGCATCTACTCCCAGACCCATGAAAACTGGGATCTTACCGTTAACGCCTCGTACTGCGTCTGCACACTGGCCGTAAACGTAGGTATCTGGATCCATACCGGTCTGTACAACCTCATCCCAAGGCGCCTCCTCTAGGCCAAGGGCTTTGTACATGATCGGGGTCATTTCTTCGGGAGTAAAGTCACGGAGTATGGTTTCGTGAAAAGTAGTCATCTCATTGACGTATATGAGGCCAGACTGGTGTTGGTAGGTAATCGGCTTGACCCAGTCTGCGTATTGCGTCTGCTCGTCCCAGGGCCACTGTGCCTTGCGAAAAGGGTTGAAGTGGTTTCTGTTCCACACGTTAAGACCGAACTGGATGTCTGGGTTGATCCATTTCACAATTCCGTATAATTCCCGGTCAAGATCCTTGTTTCGCTCTAACCAGAATCGCTCCCAAATTAGTATCTCAGGGTTCTGCAGAAGCACCCGTAAAAACTCGATAAGCGCTCCATCTACGAAGTTCTCGCCAGCCCGTACT
The DNA here is from genome assembly GCA_002707365.1 of Trueperaceae bacterium. Taxonomy (NCBI): domain Bacteria; kingdom Thermotogati; phylum Deinococcota; class Deinococci; order Trueperales; family Trueperaceae; species Trueperaceae bacterium. Next base: position 8,687 of record PAMQ01000008.1, on the reverse strand, counting down.
TTTTGGAAGTAGTCGTAGGCTTCTCGGAAAGCACTCCTGACTCGTTCAACATCAATGCCCTGTTGTAAGGCCTCTCGTCGGCTGGCTTCACTGAAGTCACCTGGGGCATCACCCACCATAAGTTGGTCAAGCGGACTACGCCGCTCGTTACACCACATGACACCATCAATGTCATAGTTACGGCACTGATCCTCTATCATGGAATGAATCCAGAGGCGATAGTCAGGGTTGCTGGTACTAGGTTCCGAACCATGCCGGCCAAGAAAATCAACTTCTAAACACTGTGCTAGATTTGGGATTTGAACGGTGTTGGCGGATCCATGCCCTGCGTACTTAAAAAAGGGCTCCATTAACTCAATGTAGACTTGCATGCCCCTTGCCTTAGCAGCAGGGATGACCATCTCAAGAACATCTTTACCAGCCATCTCAGGATCCGTGGCTCGGTAATTATTGATGAGCGTATTGCGGTAATAGGCTGAATCTGGGTTGAAATAGGCTCCGCCTTGTAGGGTGAAAGGCTCAGCTACCCCGTGATCAGGGAAACCGTCTAGTTCGTGGGAGATACTACGTCCAACCTTGAGACCGAGCCACGAAACCGTGCCAATCATCAAGACATTTACCCCAACGCGTTCTTGGAGCGTCTCTAGGACCTGATCAACTCCCTCATCAATGAAACTAACTGGACTGATTTGTACACCAACGAATTTATCATTTTCCATGGATTCTCCTTTGTACAACCCTGCCCATCAGTCCATTGAACGCCAGCGGTGCTCCCAATCAACACTTAAGCGTTCGGCACCATTCTCAGTTATCAGGATGTCCTCATTTAGGCCTGAGCTCCAATTGCCTTCGGGCATAACAACGTTACGGCGGGGGTGGTAAGAAAAAACCATGCCAGCCTCAAGCGGCCAGTCCTGGGACTGTCCCCAGGGTTCCTTCTGGGAAAACCATGGCCGTTCAATCGTGTCCATTCCTTGACCATGAAAATGGAAATGTGTGGTTTCCTCACCAAGGTCCCAACCTTGTTGCACCATTACGCGATTGAAGGCAGCAGCCACATCGGAAAGTCTATTACCCGGTCGGGCAACCTTACGAGTCTCCTCGAAGGCAATGAGTTCATCCTCAATGAGTTTTCGCTCCAGATCATTCGGTGGCTGGAATGCACAGTTAATAGTGATCTCACACCAGTGACCACTCTCTCCACAAATCTCCAGGTGAAATCTCAGTTTATCGTCGAGTCTTAGAGGAATATCAGCCGGCACCTCAACCGTTCCCGGTTCTTCAGCTATGAAAATTAATAAGTCCCGGGAACCTGCAGCCCAAACAGGTTTTGTTGCTTCTGCAATCAACTCCCGCTGGCTTACTCCTTTAGCGTCTTTGACTAACTCGCCAAACCCTGTCATTACGGATTTCGCCATAGTCCATAATTCACGCTCTTGGACTATTTCGAGTTCACTCTTTGTAGAGCGGATCTTGTCCATAAGGTCGTCTGCACTGACGAAAGTTACGTCTGGGAGAAGCCTTTGTAGTTCGGCATAACTACCAGCGGAGAGTATAAAGCGGAATCCAGCAATGCCGATACGGCTGGTGGCAAGCCCCTTCTCACGAATGTAATCAGCCATACGTGGGACTATGTATACATCCCCACGACTTTCGGTCACCCAACCTTCTTGAGCAATACGAGCTGCCAGTGCAGGACTATTATTGGTGAAAGCCGGCTCACCTTCCTTCGGGATCAATAACAAACCATCGTGACCCCAAAGATGAAAGTTCGTAAAGTAACGCCAATAACCCCGACCAGTCCACCAGTGTCCTTTACCAGCTACCAGTAACGCGTCAAGTCCTTCACGCTCCATTGCTTCTCTGGTCCGCTGAAGTCGCTTATCACGTTCATTAAGATCCGCCTTGGTCATTTTGACTCCCCCTTAATTAGACTTTATTACTGTTAGTTGCAGGGTTGGACTATTGCGCCATCCCCAGGACTACCCTTAATCTCACCGCCATGATAAACAGTCTTGCCACCAACTATCGTGGCAGCCACCTCACCTTGAATCTCCATACCATCATATAGTCGGTTGCAATCAGCCCCCCGACTAAAACCATCTTGTCGATTAATGATTTTTCTAGACTGAGGATCATATATTGTCAGATCGGCATCAGCGCCAGCCCGCAATACACCCTTGTTGGGGTAAAGACCAAAAAGTTCTGCTGGTCGAGTACTTATTAGTTCCACCACATGGAACAAGTCAAGGCGACCACTTAAAGCCTCATCCATCATGAGGGGTACTAACTGCTCTACACCTGGATGACCTGGGGGTGCTGAAAGAATATCTCCCCAAGCGGCCTCCTTCTCAGCTGGGGTGAATGGCGCATGATCAGTCGCTATTACGTCGATGACCCCTTCACGAACAGCCTCCCAAAGGGCTTCGCGATCCTCTTCGTGCCGTATTGGTGGATTAATCTTCCCATAAGGACCAATTTTCTCCAAGATGTCTTCGGTGAAGTGGAGATAGTGTGGGCACGTCTCAGCAGAAATTTTAGCGCCTCGGGCTTTTGCATGTCGGATAACGTCAACGGTTGATTTGGAGCTAACGTGTGGTAAGTGAATAGGCGTGTCTATTGTTTCTGCCACCGCAATCAGCTGTGCTGCAGCTGTGGTTTCTACAACACTTGGCCGGGAACGAAGGTGGCGAAAATGGTCTGGTCCTTCAAGGCCTCTAGCCCGAGCAGTAAACATATCGATTAATCGCTGATCCTCCGCGTGGAAAGCACAGCGTAGGCCGGTATCACGGACCAACTCGAGCGCCTGATAGATCTCATCAATGTTTGTAACGCTAAGGCCTGTAAACTCGTCTTCACGGCCTTTGACGGCTTCGGTGGTAAATAGTTTGAAGGCGATGGCTCCTGCTGCTGCCATGCCCTCTATTTCTTTCCGATCCAATCTACCAGGCGCTCCGTAAAGTCCTATATTGACGTGTGCGTGGCTTGCAGCTAAGTCGCGTCGAGCTAACCATACCTCTGTCGTCGAGGCACAAGGTTTAGATATTGGCATCTCGAATATTGTTGTCACGCCACCTGCAGCTGCTGCTTTAGATTCGGAACCAAAGTCTCCCCGCTCTGGAAAGCTTGGAGCGCGGCAGTGAAAGTGAATATCTATAGCACCAGGAAGAACCAGGAGTCCTTCGGCGTCAAAAATTTGATCGGCAGCCACGTACTCTTCGGGAGGCAGCACAGCTTCTATGCGACCACCGTTGATTAGCAGCGTACCAGCTTCTGGATCGGCATTAGGAGCGGTAGGGGCTAACTTACCGTTGACAATCGCGAGGTCAGCCATGACCCCTCTCAGCTTGTCTGGCTACATGATCACGAATTGCCTCGAGTCGTATTGTTTGTGGGTCAACGTCAATATCAAGACCGTAAACTTCTCGTGCCGCCTCCGTTGTGACAAGACCTAGGGCAACATCTTCTAGAACGCGTTCTTTTTCTCGCTGCCGGGGGTCGCCGTACCCACCACCACCCGGGACACGCAGTGTAATTAGATCCCCAGGGTGCCACGGGATTGGAACGAAGCGTTCGAGCCTGTCGCCATTTAGCAGGACTTCGCCTCGGGAACCTTCACCGCCCTCTTCAAGACCTGGTGCCGGAAATTTCATCAGGTCCGGTCGAATGGTAAGCAGCACAGGCTTTTTAGCTGTACACCGTAGTGTTATTTCTTGACCTGGGCCTCCTCGCCTCCGCCCGGGTCCTCCTGAATCTGGAATGATTTTCTTGCAAATCATTACCGCTGGACACTGTCTCTCAATAATCTCAGTAGGTGTAACTGTACTATTGTGTGGGTAAGCTGCGGGCAGCAAACCATCTGCCTCCTTAGTTGCACCAAGACCACCGTGGGGCAACATGTGAACAGCAAACTTCGGAAATTTCTCGTCTTCTCCCACAAAGTGGAACGGAAAAATTCCCCCGCCAGCAGCAATAGTCTTTCCAGGTAATAACGGGGTTAATGCCCCGAAGATTAGCGGAGGTATATGTTTGATTACTTTAGCTCGGGCTTTGACAGGTGCTGGAAAAGTACAGTTGACAATGGAGCCTTCAGGAGCAGTGATCTGAATTGGGCGAACCAGACCATCATTATTTGGAATCCTTGGGGCGAGAATGCATTTGATCGGATAGACCGCTGTAGAGTAGCTGATGTTAAAAGCAGCGTTGATTGCAGAGTGATTCTGCTGGGGCGAGCTCCCTGTGAAATCCATTAAGATTTCGGAACCACTAATTTCGATGGAAAGTTTAAGGGTGAACGGTTCCAAATAACCGTCGGCAGTCAACTCGTAATTTGCCACCCCATCAGGAAGTTCCGCAATAGCCTCTCTTAATGCATTTTCAGAGCGTCCAAGAATAGCGTCTGAAAGGGGCGTAATGTTATCCAATCCATAGTCGTCCATGAACTCCTGTAAACGCCTAGCACCAATCCGATGAGTACCTACAATGGCGTGTAGGTCACCCAGAACCATCTCGGGTACACGGCAGTTCGCTGCAATGAATTCCTCAATTATCGGGTCTACTTCTCCCCGTCGATAGAACAGGTTAGGCATCACCCGTGTACCCTCCATAAACATGTCGGAGGCCTCAAGGTCACCTAGATGACCACCCACGTCAGATACGTGAGCCACTGTGCCTAAGAACGCTGCCACCTTGCCTTTGTGAAATACCGGCGAGATCAGGTTGTAATCCGGCAAATGAGTGCTACCGATCCACGGGTCATTAGTGCAAAGCACATCACCTTCACTAAGTGTATCTATCGGGAATCTTTCAAACAACAAACTAGCAGTACGGGGGAGCATAGTGCAAAACTGCGGCGGACTCCACTGTGCCTGCGCAAGTCCCGCGCCATTAGCATCAAGAATCGCGCAACCAAAATCGTGACTTTCGCCAACAATTGTTGAGAAAGAAGTTCGGATTGTCGCTGTGTCGATCTCGTCTGCAATCGCAACAAGCCGCTGCCACATCACTTCGAGGCTAATCGGATCTATTCCCATGTTCACTCCCCACCTGTCGCGGGCATTCAAGACTCCGGCACGTCTATTATCAGGCCGTAGTCTTTAGCTGCCCCTTCTCTAGTAACATAACCAAGCTCAATATCCCTTAGTACTAATTCTTTCTCCCGCAACCGAACATCACCGAATCCGGCTCCTCCTGGCATTCGCATTTCTATTTCATCCCCTGGTGCGAACGGAAGAATGGGGAACCGCTCAATCAACTCCCCGTTGAATCGCACCTCTCCGGTAGTTCCGATCGAACCACCGTTAAGGCCCGGAGGTGCGCAGAAAATCTTGTCAGGCCTAACTCTGGCACTGTACGTCACATTAGCTGTGTTCCGGAAGGTCATCCTTTGGCCAATTCCACCACGGCGCCTACCGGGACCTGCTGAGTCAGGTAGGAGTTCCTTCTCCAGTATTAGTAGTGGTGCTTGCATCTCCATGATTTCTATTGGTGTTACAGAGCTATTATGTGGAAACGCAATCGGGATTAGCCCGTCCAAGTTCTGCATGGAACCTCGCCCACCATGAGGNAGAATATGGACACTAAAGGTGCCATANTCNTCAGCTTGACCACTTACACTAAAAGGCCATATTGAACCACTACCAGCTTGCGCGTATTCTCCTAGCACGGGCCATACCGCACCAAAGATTACCTGGTTGATGTTGTTAGTGGTTTTGGCGCGAGCACGTACAGGGTGTGGGAAGGTCGTATTTAGGATACTTCCCTCCGGTGCCGTGACGTGAATCGGTCTGAAAAGCCCCTCATTATTAGGGATTCCTGGCACAAGGGAGCATTTGAATGGATACATGGTGGAGGCGTAGGTAGTGTTGTAGACGCAATTGATGGCCGCTCGCGGATTCTGTGGGGATGTACCAGTGTAATCCACATAAATATCAGAGCCACGAATCTCAACAGTTGCGTGCAGGTGAACGATGTCTATGTACCCGTCAATATCTAGTCCAAATTCGTGCTTCCCGTCCGGCAATTCCTCAATTTTGCTCCGGATCAAGCTCTCGGAACGACTTAATACTTCGTCGGAAAGCGTAACCAAATCTGGCATGTCGTAGTCATCTAAAAATTCTCTGAGTCTACGGGCACCAACCATGTGGGTACCGACAATAGCCCGGAGGTCACCAAGCACAAGGTCGGGAACCCGGCAATTATTGCCGATGATCTCAAATAGTAATTCGTTCTCTTGGCCAGCTTCATATAATTTCGAAGGTGGGATTCTTATTCCCTCTGTAAATACATCGGGAGCTTCAATGTCACCTCCATGGCCACCTACATCAGCAAGATGAGCCACGGTACCCATGAATGCAACCATTTTGCCTCGGTGAAAGACTGGAGTGATTACTATGTAATCGGGCAAGTGACCAGCCCCTATCCAGGCGTCGTTGGTACAAAGAACATCCCCATCCTTCAGCGTCTCAGCAGGGAATGCATCTAGGAGAATCTTACTGGTACGCGGCAAGATGACACAGAAGTTTGGTGGACTGAAGCTCGATTGGCATAGTGACACCCCATCTTGGTTGACAAGAATGCAAGCAAAGTCGCGACTTTCACCTACTATCGTTGAGAATGAAGTTCTGACCGTGGCATTATCAACCTCGTCCATAATGGCAATTAATCTCTGCCATTGAATTTCCAGAGCTATGGGATCGTAAGTCTCTCCGCTCATTTCAACTCCCATCTTCGGTAGAAACTTGTATCGACAACAACTAAAACGTATTGACTTTCGTCAAACGAATATCCACACTTCAGTTCAAGGTTCACGATTTCTCTTCCTCGATAAACGTAACGTTCAGATTGGCATAGTGATCTATTTCAACTCGGGTCCCTGGACCAATAACAGCGGTTGAGTCAATCTCCTCAACTATCGCTGGGCCCTCAAAAATAGAGCCAGCCGCTAGTTTAGAGCGGTCGTACAAAGGTACTTCCGTGAAACCACCAAGATCACTAAAGTAAGCCTGACGGGTACCTTTAATCGCGACATCGGGATGGCTTACGCTAGTTTGAACTGGATTGAGGTTAATACTGGGCTTGGGACCACTGGCAGTTAGTCGACAGGTAGTTATCTCAAGACCAAGGTGCTTGTGGGCGTGACCGTAGACAGATTCATACTGTTCGAAAAAGCGAGGTGCAAGATCCTCATCTAGTTGCACATCAGCTAGTTTCTCGAAAGGAAGTGTCACTACGATTTCGTAACCTTGGCCGACATGCCGGAGATCGGCCTGCCGCGTAAATGTCATTTCATCCGCAGGAACTCCTGCCTCTAACAACGTCTCCCTACCCTGCTCCTCAAGCTCAGCGTAAACTTTGTCAAGCTCCGGAAGGGTAGTTTGCTCTAATCGCGCCATAAAAGTACGAGCGTACTCGAAAGCTGCTGGGGCAGTCAGGAATCCCATAGCAGAAGCAACCCCAGCACTGGCAGGACAGATGTAACCCTCCATCTTGAGGGCGTGCGCAATAGCGTGAGCATGCATCGGGCCAGCACCGCCAAAAGCTATTAACTTGAGTCGGCGTGGATCTCCACCTTGTTCAGCGATGTGCACGCGAGTAGCAGATATCATGTTCTCATTCACAACACGAAATAGCCCATGTGCAGCCTCGGTAACACTTAACCCCAGAGGCTCAGCGAGACGAGCCATCGCGCTCTCTGCCGCTTTTAAATCTAGACTCATGCGTCCACCCAAGAAATAATCCGGGTTCAAGTAACCAAGTAACGCATCAGCATCAGTTACTGTCGGTTCCGTACCACCCTGCCCATAGCAAGCAGGACCAGGATCCGCGCCTGCTGACTCCGGCCCTACCTTCAATAGACCAAGTTCATCTATATGTGCGATCGACCCGCCACCAGCCCCAATCTCGATCATTTCGATGGTGGGGACACGAACCGGGAGACCGCTACCACGCTTGAAACGGTGGACCCGTGCTATCTCGAAGGTATCCGTAACAGTCGGACTTCCCCCCCGAATTACGCACATCTTGGCTGTAGTGCCTCCCATATCGAAAGACACGAGATCCTCATCACCTGTTAAGTTTCCGTAGAACGCAGCTGCAAGAGCACCGGCAGCCGGACCAGACTCCACCAATCGAACAGGGAATCGAGCTGCTGTTTCAAGGGTAGTTACCCCTCCACTGGACAGCATTAGGTACAGGCCTTGACCAAAACCTCGTTCACGAAGGCTCTCGTGGATCTGCTTAAGGTACCTCTCGGTCAGGGGTTGTACATAGGCGTTACACACAGTGGTAGACATACGCTCGTACTCTCGTATTTGAGGGGCAACCTCGCTTGATAAAGAGACGCTGATGCCTGGCAGGTTATTTTTGAGCCAGACGTTAATCTTCTCCTCGTGTTCAGGATTTGTGTAAGCCTGCATTAGACATACCGCGACCGATTCTATCTGTCCCTCTACACCTGCGTCCGAGAGCATAGCCTTCATCTCCTCTAGACCCGTAAAATCTAGAGGCTCGATAACTTCGCCAAAGGTATCGATACGTTCGTCGATCTCAAAACGGAGAGGTCGTGTAATTAAATGCTCCACTGGGAGCGCTTGGAGGTCATAAATGTCGTAGCGCATCTCTTTCTGAGTATCGAGCACATCAGAGAACCCACGAGTTGTAAGGAGTAACGCTACCGCACCCTTGCG
>PAMQ01000007.1:112500-354322 GCA_002707365.1 Trueperaceae bacterium | reverse complement strand
GCGGGCCACCTCAATCAATAGGTCTTCTCGCAAAGTACAGCAAATACACCCGTTTGACATTTCGACAAGACGCTCTTCAGTTCGATCAAGGGTTGCCGTAGTTGATACAAGCGATGCATCAATATTAATTTCGCTCATATCGTTAACAATCACTGCCACTCTTCGCCCTTCACGATTAGCGAGAACATGATTTAACAATGTAGTTTTTCCCGCTCCTAAAAATCCAGAGAGGACAGTTACTGGAAGTCGTTCTTTCATACGATCAGATTATCATATTGAGAATGCATTCTCAATACGAGTCAGCATAAAAATGAGTCCCCTAGCTATTGCAATGGCTCTGAAGAAACCACTAAGGGCCTGAGCTCTGTACTGAAAATCTAAATGACGGTCTAAGGGAGACCATTCCTGGGTATTCCTGTTTAGTAATACTAGATATAATGTGTGTCTGAAGCGTTTAAATTGCGTGACACAAAGAACGACCAAACAAGGGAGAATTAATGGAGATCCCAAGAAGCGAATACCCACGTCCACAATTTGTGCGGCCCGATTGGTTGTGCTTAAACGGTGAATGGCAATTTGAGTTTGATCAAGGAGATAGTGGTCTTGAACGTGGGATCCTAGATCGAGCATTAACCGGATCAATCACGGTTCCTTTCTGTCCAGAGTCTGAATTATCTGGTGTTGGTAACCACGATTTTCATAGTGCCGTGTGGTACAGACGCAAAGTAGTTATTCCTAAAGCTTGGACGGGGCGCAAAGTTTTGCTCCACTTTCAAGCAATTGATTACGACGCGACTGTTTGGGTGGACAAAATTGAGGTAGGACGACACAGGGGTGGATTTTCTCCCTTCACCTGTGATCTTAGTGGCGTTGCTGAGCCCGGAGAAACCGTCACTCTAGTAGTCCGGGCGCGCGATGAACACACTCGTTTACAGCCGCGAGGTAAACAAGCCGTCAGTTACGCTCCTAGCGGTGTCATGTATGTGCGTACCACAGGAATTTGGCAATCGGTATGGCTCGAACCTGTCCCTGAAGTTGCTTTACGGCGTCCCCGTCTAACACCAGACCTTGCTAATAGTATGATCCGGCTCGAGCAGCCCATCACAAACAATCGGCCGAATTTAAAGTTACGGGTTACCGTGAGCGATGCGTTGGGAGAAGTGGTCACTGGTGAGTGCCGAGCAGACCTGGATCTTACCCCGAGACTAGATCTTTTGGTTCCAGAAGAACGTCGCCGACCATGGTCTAACCAAGATCCTCACCTGTACGACCTTGTCATCCAACTTCGTGACCAAGATGGTTGTGTTATTGACCAAGCTACGAGCTACGCAGGTTTACGCAGTGTAGCTATAGACCGTAAAGCCATAAAACTTAATGGTGAAGTTGTATTCCAGCGCCTTGTTTTAGATCAAGGTTACTACCCTGATGGCATTATGACTGCCCCCAATGATGAGGCTCTCCAGACTGATATTGAGTTGAGTCTAGCAGCAGGATTCAATGGCGCCAGGCTTCATCAAAAAGTGTTCGAAGAACGCTTCCTCTATCACGCTGACAAAATGGGATATCTTCTCTGGGGTGAGTTCGGTGATTGGGGTTGTCTCGCCACTGATCCTACTAGTGGTGCGCAGTCAGGTAATGGGATGCAGCTACCTGGGTCTGATTACGTTACACAGTGGCTTGAGGTTCTCGAACGCGATTACTCTCACCCGAGCATAATTGGCTGGTGTCCTCTAAACGAAACTTGGCAATCCCTTACAGACAAGATCACTACTCTTGACGATGTCACTCGGGCCATGTACTTAGCGACCAAGGCAATGGACGTCACAAGACCCGTTCTTGACGCATCTGGTTACTCCCATAGGGTTCCCGAGGCCGACGTTTATGATAGTCACGATTATGACCAGAACCCCGAGACGTTTGCTAAGAGGCATGCGGGCCTAGTTAGAGACGAACCGTACGTGAACAATTCCGAACAATGGCCCGGTGGACTCCTGGCTTTAAATAACAAGAACTGGTCTTTGCCTTATAAGGGCCAGCCTTATTTCGTGAGTGAATTTGGTGGCATCTGGTGGAATGCAGATCTCGCTGAAGATGAGGAATCTTGGGGTTATGGTGAAAGACCCAAGAACATCGCGGAGTTTTACGATCGCTTCGAGCGTCTTTGTGCTGTGCTTTTGGGCAACAAGGATATGTTTGGCTACTGTTACACGCAACTCACCGATGTGTATCAGGAGCAGAACGGTATTTATAAGTTTAACCGTGGCACGAAGTTCGACATGGAGCGCATTCGTAAAGCTCAACAGCGGACTGCAGCTAACGAAGAAGAAATCGACTAGGTGAATCTCTAGTCGATTCCATCCATAAAAATGAGATACAGTGTTCTCGGGAAAAATGTGACCACATCTTTTTCCCATAACCAACAAGTTATTTTGATTTAAGAGGCTAGAGAATGCCGGGCCTCCACCCTCGTCTTTTGTAAGAACTCTTGTACATTTACGGGTTGCCCAGTCCGGCTACTTTCGATTGCCGAGAAAATTAATGCTACAGATTGCAGGTTGTCTTCAAGGTTAGTCTCCATAGGTTCGCCACCATCTAACCAATGAACGAATTTTTCTACCAGCCAGGCATCGGTCCATTTACGTTGTTCGAGGAGAGGTACTACCTCCCCTTCGTTTTCGCGTGCACTAAACACCCTTTCTTCAGGCTGGTGTCTAAAACGACGTACTTCTCTGTGGTCCATGATGAGTGTTGTGTTTTCACATTCGACCCTTACGTACTCCTTACTCCAACCGTTAAATCCGACGGCGTTGGTGTACGCCCCTTCGTAAGTGGCTTTAGCCCCGCTTTCAAATGACATCGTTACGAGTCCTTGGGAGTCACCACCGTAAGTACCCCATTGGGGATTCCAGGTCGTTGCGAATATTGTCTCGCATTTGGAACCAATCAGGTCAGCAATTATGTCGAGATGGTGGACCGCCCCCTCAATCATGAGAGGATCGACCATTTGGTGTCTAAATACTGCTCCCCAATCATTAAATTCTCGCATGTCATTCGTGTGCCGACCTACGACATAATCGATTACTCCATGGTCGCCCGACCGTAATTCTTCCCGGAGTGTAGTTTTGTCCTGATCGAAGCGGTGACTCATAGTAACGCCCATCTTCACCCCAGCTTGAGCTACCTTTTCCGCAATTCGGCATGCTGAAAGTAAAGTATCAGCTATGGGTTTTTCGGAAAGAATATGCATCCCATGCCTCAGCGCCATATCCACAACATCCTCGTGGAACGCTGGTGGCACTACCACTGTACAGAAGTCCGCCTCGTTTTCTTCAAACGCTTTTTTCATGTCGGTATAGCACCGATCAGCTGGCACACCCAAACCCTCCTGAGCGTGTATTAGCACCTCGGGATCTATATCAACTGCAGCGACCACTTCAACGAGTTCATCTTTTATGTTCGGTGGTAGAATGCTAGCACACCAACTTCGACCACGTCCGCCCGTCCCAACTTGAATAACCTTATAAGCCATATCTAACTCTCCCTCTCACAAATACTTTAGTGCAGTCTAGCTTTCAACTGAAAGCCTATTCAGAGATACAGTCCCGTTGATTAGGACTCAGGGTGCTCCAGAGTCCACTACACTACCATCGTTCCCCTAACAGCAGAGACGGTGGGACTAGTCAACTACTACTACTCCGATAATTAAACTACCTTATGAAGTATTTGTTTCGGAATAGACATGCGATTGTTAGGGATAATTCCGCACTAAGGCCTAGTCGTCATACAATAGTATTCTCCAGTGGCTGATTCCACGACTAATTCCTCTGATCCTCTTTTCCGTCCCGCTGATGCCGAGCCGCTTGCCGCACGAATGAGGCCGCGGACGCTTGATGAATTTATTGGTCAAGCCCACATCCTTGGTCATGGCCGGCTGTTACGTCGCGCAATACAGGCCGATCGCCTCTCTAGCCTAATCTTCTATGGTCCGCCTGGCACCGGGAAGACCACTCTTGCACGAGTGATAGCTAATACCACAGAGGCAGCCTTCACAAGCCTCAATGCTGTCCTTTCCGGCATAAAAGACATAAGAGCTGCTGTAGGAGAGGCAAAGCAGCGTCTCGATTTTGAAGGACGCCGTACCATTCTTTTCATAGACGAAGTTCATCGTTTTAACAAGGCACAACAGGACGCTTTACTACCTTGGGTAGAGAGCGGTACGGTGATTCTGATAGGTGCAACTACTGAAAACCCATACTTTGAGGTTAACAAAGCCCTTGTGAGTCGTAGTCGGCTCTTTCAACTTAAACCCCATACGGAAGATGAGCTTCGCCAAGTAGTTGCTACTGCCCTGACAGATACAGAACGAGGTTACGGTGATCGCCAAGTTCAACTCTTACCGGATGCTCTTGATCATTTGGTTAACGTCGCCAATGGGGATGCTAGGGCTCTCCTCAATGCTATAGAACTGGCTGTCGAGACTACCCAAATGACTTCAGGGAAAGTCCGCATTGATCGTGAGGTAGCTGAGGAAAGTATTCAGCGCCGGGCCGTCCTTTACGATCGCGATGGGGACGTACATTTTGACACCATAAGCGCCTTCATAAAAAGCCTTCGCGGCAGCGACCCGGACGCTGCTCTTTACTGGTTAGCGCGAATGGTCTATGCAGGAGAAGATCCACGGTTCATTCTCAGGCGAATGATTATCTTTGCAAGTGAAGATATTGGCCTAGCGGATCCGAGTGCTCTAGAGGTAGTCGTTGCGGCGGCACAGGCTTTTGACTACGTGGGATTGCCTGAGGGGCGCTTTGCCCTATCACAAGCGGTACTCCACCTAGCTACGGCGCCAAAAAGCAACAGTACACTTGGGTTCTTCGATGCTCTCGAGGCTGTAGGCCGGGAGCGCGAAGCAGAGGTACCGGCTCACCTGAAGGACGCTAATCGGGATAGCGAGGGTTTCGGCCATGGAAGGGGTTACCTTTACCCTCACGCCTATCGCGACCACTGGGTCGCTCAACAGTACTTACCTGGTGCCTTACAGGGCCGGGTATTCTACCACCCTAATAACTTAGGCAACGAAAAGGAAGTCCGTGATGACGTCCTTAGAAGGCGCGAATCTCAACTCGCTGCGCTCCTAGAGAATGACTTCCTTGGTCCGGGAGAGATTTTAACTATGAGCCCACCTGATAAGGACCGTGATCAATGGGTAGCTCGGGTGAACTCCGGTGCGGGAGCGAGGTTATCATCCATCCGGGAGGCAGTTTTTGATCTTAGTCAAGTACTGCGCCATCACCTTATTCTTGACCTGGCTTCTGCTAGCGGCCTCTTAACCTGGGAAGGACTAAGACGGGCGCCAGAAGGCCAAGTTTGGGCAGTTACCGATACTACAAAAGAGGCTGAGTTTCTACTCGAGACGGCAGAGAAACTAGATCATCTATACCGCCCGATCGTCCTTTCAGGGGCACTAAAAGACCTCAAACAAGTTGTTCAAGAGCAAGCAGGAAAGGACCCAGCACCCAAGTTTGATCGGGTCTTTGTTCGAGGGATCTTCCAGCGCGACCCATCTGCTAAACCGTTCAAATTGATCGCCCCACTACTTGCAGACTCGGGAGCGATAGTTGTTATCGAGCCAGACCCTGGCACTACCCAGAGGCTTTACAGTCTCCTCCCCGATGGGGCTCTTTCAGAGAATTTGTTACGGCAGTTGGTGGAGGCTGAGGAAAACATATATCGTGATGCCCCCGACGGGGTCGCTATATCAGATGCAGCCAACGAAGTTGGACTTACGAAGATTAGGATCAGGACCCTATCGCACGAAGTGGTGTGGCGGATCACTGAACGAACAATAGATCGTTGGTTTACGACTCGAGAGGCAGGACGACCCTCGTTCGTTGATCATCTTGCTCGAATACTTGATCCTGAACAAATCAAGGAAGTGCAAGATGCATTTAATCGCTACCTGTTGAGCCAGAACATCACCTGGAAGACAGGGACACTTTTGGTACGCGTAGAATGACCAGCCAGGCTGAACAATTAAAAGTAATTCTCTAGTTAAAGTAGTTAGCTATAGCACAATTGACCTGAGGTACATCGATTGGGATTCCGTCATTACGGAGGGACTCAGTGGCACAGTATCCTGCTGCAACGCTGTGCCGAGCTGCTAATGGCGAGGTCCGCGGCGTACCGCCCTCCCGAGCATAATGCAAGAACTCACGAACGATTCGTTGGTCGGCACCACCGTGATCATCTGTGGGGGTACTAACGTCGAATGTCTCGTCGGCCTCCGGACTGTACCGGTCTACACGCCTATTCCAAAGCTTTACGATTGCGCCAGGTTGACTGTCACCAAAATTCTCCAAGCGACCCTCAGTACCTATGATGGTGTAATTGCGCCAGTAATCAGGGGTGTAATTGCACTGCTGGTAACAGGCATAAACGCCATTGTCAAGACGCATTTGCATCATGCTTAGGTCCTCAACAGTGATGATGGGGTTCATGCCGGTCTGATTCAACGGTGGCCAATTGTCTACTGATAAACCCTGGCGCCACGGAATCGGGGACAACGTTTTATCAGTGATTTGGTCATAGAGAGTGATTGCACCCATAGCATTAACGCGCTGGCTGTAGCCGCCACATAACCAGTGCAGTACGTCGATGTCGTGGCAAGCTTTCTGCAATAGTAGGCTAGTTGTGTGACGGCGGTCAGCGTGCCAATCCTTAAAATAAAAATCACCACCCTTACCGACAAAATGTCGGCACCAAGCCGTCTTTACTTCGCCAATAGCACCTTCTTCGATGAGGGTTTTCATAGTGTGAATGGAGGTCATATGCCGCATGTTGTGGCCAACGAAGAGCCTGCTTCCAGTTCGTACTGCAGTCGTCAGGATACGATCACAGCCCGCTATCGTGATGGCCATAGGTTTTTCTAGGTAAACCGTAAGGCCGCTCTCTAGGGCAGACACGGCATGTTCCTCGTGTAGGTAGTCAGGCGTACATATGAATACGGCATCCAGTCCCAAGCGAAACAACTCACTGACATCCCTGGTGATCAACACGTCAGAACCGTAATCGTTCTTTTGTTGCGCCAGCAATCCTTTGTCAATATCAAAACAGGCGACTACCCGAGAGCCCTGCCCAGGCTGGTGGGCGTGGCGAGCGATAGCACCTCGACCACCGCAACCGAGAACACCAATGCGCAGATCACCCATGATGAGCCTCCCACCTTGATCTTACATGAAGCAGCTGAATTCTAGACGAAGTTCATCCCTTAATAGACGCTAGGAGGGTGGGAGTCTAAATGCCACCACCCTCAGTAATATTCAGCATCGTTTAGTCTTTGCGTTTGTCTCGCAGCTGCCAATCGTCTGCGAAGAGGTTGAAATGCTTCCCTTGGCGTGGGTGTTCGGCGATGAAATCCTCATTTAATTCGACACCAAGACCCGGACCATCTGGTAATGAAAAATAGCCATCTATCACTTCAGGTACGCCGGGAGCAGCCTGTTTAACGTGACTGTCAGCGAAGTCGTTGAAGTGTTCCTGGATCTTGAAGTTTGTCGTTGATGCAGCGAGATGGAGAGCTGCAGCAGTAGAGACAGGACCTCCCACATTATGTGGG
Organism: Trueperaceae bacterium; assembly: GCA_002707365.1. Classification (NCBI taxonomy): domain Bacteria; kingdom Thermotogati; phylum Deinococcota; class Deinococci; order Trueperales; family Trueperaceae; species Trueperaceae bacterium. The sequence goes on along the minus strand of PAMQ01000007.1, from coordinate 346,710 downwards.
GCGATAAGAAGGTAGTTAGTCTCAGCGGTAGCAGCGAGTTTTTTGGTGGCTAACAAGCCTCCAAAGTGACTGATGTCTGGTTGGATAATGTCGGCAGCCTGTTGCGAGAATAGGTCTCGGTACTCGTAGGGAGTGTGAATCCGTTCCCCCGTGGCAATTGGAATGCCGAGAGGTAGTACTGCTTCACGAACATCACGCAGTGCTGCCATGTTCTCTGGTGGGACTGGTTCCTCAATCCAAGCTGGTTTGAAAGGTGCTAACTCTCGGGCAATCGCAACCGCGGTAACAGGGTTAAAACGACCGTGCATCTCGATAAGAATTTCGACGTCGGGGCCAACTCCATCGCGTACAGCCTCGACCATAGCTACCACTTTGCGCTTCTCAGGAGCGTCAAGTTCGTAGAATCCAGCACCGAAGGGGTCAAACTTAAGGCCGCGATAACCCTTCTCAACCACAACCTTCGCTGCCTTGTGGAACTCTTCCGGAGTCCTCTCAACTTGATACCAACCGTTGGCATAAGCTTTGATTTTATCTCGGACGGCCCCGCCAAGTAGTCGGTAAACTGGTTGGTCTGTTGCTTTGCCGATGATGTCCCAGCAGGCTACTTCAATCAGTGCCGCGCCCGTCATAGCGATCTCCCCCGCGCGGCCATAATCCTCCCGAAGAGTTCGCTGTACTAGGCGCTCCACATCGAAAGGATCCGTGCCTAGTACGTAACGGTATACGGTTTCCTGGAGATAACCGAGAAGTGTATCGGTCCGGTTGAGTGGTCTCGTCTCACCGACACCGACAAGTCCCTCGTCAGTTTCGACTTTGACAAATAGGATGTCGCGCCAGGGGGTCCCGAGCACGAGCGGTGTGACGTTAGAAATCTTCACGATTTAGCCTCCACCCCTATGCTACCGGGTTGCGACCGAGTGCAGTCAAATTAAAGGACGACTTTAGAGGTTAAAGTTGGTTTATGGTGAGCGTTGAAGAGTCTTTTGATGGGTTAGGGGAAGGCCGCCGTTACGATATTGACTGGCTTAGGGTCATCGCCATAGGCCTTCTTTTGGTTTACCACATTGTGATTGTTTTTCAACCTTGGGCTGCCTTTATTGGGTTCCCAGTTAGCAAAGAGCCTTTAGAAGCTATCTGGCCATTTACGGAGTTGCTTAATGTTTGGAGGATTCCCCTCCTATTCATGGTTTCTGGTATGGGTGTTTTTTTTGCAATTAGGCGTAGAAGTTGGTGGCAATTATGGGTGGAACGATCTAGACGAATCCTACTACCACTTATTTTTGGTTTTTTCACGATTATTCCCCTCCACGTACTAATTTTCTTAAAATTCTATGGTGAAGGTTTTCAATATATTCCCAACCCTGGCCACTTGTGGTTCCTCGGCAACATTTTTTTATATGTCTTGTTGTTAACCCCAATATTCTTTTTTTTGAAGCGGCATCCAAACAATGTTCTTTTCGTATCATTGCGCCTCCTCTTGTCTTTACCGGGCGGGGTTTATGTGTTTGTTTTGCCGTTTGTGCTGGAGGTCTTATTAATCAAGCCAGAGAATTTTGCTTATTATTTGCCACCATATTTTGGTAACAGGATACTCGGATTAGAAGCCTTTCATGGCTTGCTGTTGGGTTTTTTAGCCTTCTTTTTGGGGTTTTTATTGATGGCATTAGGAAAGGTGTTCTGGCGAAACCTTGAAGGGCATAGGTACACGAGCCTAAGTGTTGGTGTAACGTTATTCTTAATTCGTTGGTTAGTTTTCCATTTTGACGGGATGCCTGACATACTGAGGGCAGTTGAATCGATGATGTGGATTCTAGCTGTGCTTGCTTTTGGATATCGTTACCTGAATCGATCTAGCCCTGCACTAGCTTACCTAAGTCAAGCTGCGTATCCGTTCTACATAGTCCATATGGTTTTCCTCTACTTGGCAGCCTTTTGTGTTCTTCAGACTGAAATTCCGGTGGCGCTTGGGTTTCTAGTGGTTATAATTTTGACCTTTGGTGGGTGTTTTGCTTCGTTTGAACTCCTGCGTAGGGTCGGGTTCCTCCGTCCTCTATTTGGAATGAATCCTAAGCGACCAAGTAACCTATAGCAACTCCTAGCAAACAAGTTAAGTACCAAACTAGTTTCTTTAGAACTTTTGGTTATGCGATCCAGCATTAGTTAGGTTGTGACGATAGCCAAAGCAAATACAACAAGGGGTTGTGTTTGAAAGGTCAACCATGGTTCTCAGTTGGAGGTTTCTTGTCTAGGTTATCGAAAGTCCTTGTTGCGTATCCAATAATTACTGGGTTGGTTTGATCTGCGGATTGTAGTCTCGGGCTTGATGCCGATAGTACGTATTGTAAAGTTCCGCGTAGTGACCATTACGGGCAAGCAACTGGTCATGGTTGCCGATTTCGATGATCTCTCCCTGTCTTAATACGATAATCCGGTCGGCGGCCTGAATAGTTGAAAGACGGTGAGCAATCACAATAGCTGTGCGAGTCCGCAGCACGATATCAAGACCCTCCTGGATTTGGGCTTCAGTGAAGGGATCGACGCTCGCTGTGGCCTCGTCAAGAATCACGATAGAAGGATCTTTTAGCAGTACTCTGGCAAGGGAAACCAGTTGTCTTTGACCCATTGAAATACCTTTTCCTTCTTCACCCACCGGGGTATCTAGGCCGTTCTGGAGAGCATCGATCCAATCACCACCACCAATACTATTAGCTACTGCTGTTACCTCCTCGTCCGAGGCTTCAGGGTTACCGTAACGGATGTTATCGCCCACGGTGCCTGCAAACAGAAATGGTGATTGTTGAACGAGGCCAAGATTACGACGGTAGGACCCGAGGTCAAAGGATCTGATATCTTGATTGTCAATTAGAATTCGACCCCCCTGAAACTCATAATATCGAGCGATAAGTTTCCCAATGCTTGATTTCCCCGCTCCAGTGTGACCTACTAAAGCAAGGGTCTCATTCTCATCAATGGTCAAGTCAAAACCATCAAAAACTTGTTCTTGCTCGTTATATCGAAAAACAACATCTTCAAACTTTATGTGCCCCGCTACATGATCGAGACGCCGATTGTCTGTCTGGGAGACTAAAGGTTCAGCATCGATTAAAGCAAAGACGCGCTCGCTAGCAGATAGTCCGAGCTGGAACTGACTCCAGAACGAAGCAATACTAGTTAGTGGGAACCAGAACAGGTTAATGCTCTCTACAAAAAGAAACCACTCCCCAGGAGATACTGATCCGGTACTCACATTCAGCCCGCCGGCATAGATAACTACTGCGCCCCCCACCCCAGCTATTGCTCCAAGAATAGGGAAGATCGAACTGAATACGAGGCCCTGTCGCAAGTTAAGGTCGTAAGAGCGTTTGTTAACCTCACGGAACTCTTCAAAGATGGTGTTCTCTTGGCGGAAGGTTTTAGCAACGGAAATACCAGCTACCGACTCTTGCACCTTGGTGTTCACCTCAGCTAAGACCCGTCTTGCCTGCTGAGAGGTGTGCCTCGCAATGTGTCGGAAAGCCAAAGCAGCTGCAACTATCAATGGCGTTATGGCTAATGCAAGGAGGGCAAGGCGAACGTTGATGGTAAACAAAATTATTGCCACAATAAGAACCAACAATAGTTGGCTAATGAGGTTAAGCGTGAGCGTCACCACATTAGCGAATTCTTGAGTGTCTGAAGTCACACGACTGACGATACTGCCTGTCGGAAACTCATCGTAGAAAGAAAGGTCTCGGGTCATTACTGCGTCGAAAGCATCCTCGCGGAGGTTCAAGACGACAGAGCCAACAGTACGGGCGGTGAACCACTGGCGGAAAAAGTTAAAAGTCCAGGCCAGTACGCCCGCAACCAGGAAGGCTCCCACTATCAAAATTACTTTACTAAGATCCGGCCTCCCTCCCAGCGATGAGTCAATGAGACTATCAATTCCGCGACCAATCAGAACAGGAAGAGAAGCACTCATTCCAGCGTCCAGTACAACCATAAGGGCCACGAAAATCATGATCCCCCAAAAGGGTCTAAAGTAGCTCAGTATCCGTCTTACCAGTTGCCCATCGCTGTAGGTACGGTCGTACTTTTCCGCATCGACGCCCTTCATGATGAAACCCATTACTTGCTCCCCCTATTCCCGACTCGCAAAAATGCGTTGATAGATGTCGGAAGTACTAAGGAGTTGCCCATGATTACCTTGTGCCACGATTTTTCCTTGATGCATTACCAAGATAGTATCGGCTTTACGGATTTGGGATAGTCGATGAGTGATAATGAAGGTCGTGCGACCTTGTAAGACACGATTGATTGCTATTTGTATCTCGTCCTCCGTTGCACTGTCTATTGCGCTAGTAGAGTCGTCTAAGACAAGAATGCGTGGGTTGGTAAGTAATGCACGGGCGATAGCTAGGCGTTGACGTTGGCCACCTGAGAGAGTAGCTCCACGCTCCCCAATAATCGTGTCATAACCATCCTGAAAGTTCGAGATGAACTCGTGTGCCTGCGCCGATCGAGCAGCTTGCTTGATTTGCTCGATAGTAACCTCCTGGCCGAGCCCGAAACCAATGTTTTCGGCGATAGACCTGGAGAATAGGAATATATCCTGCTCGATTACCGATATTTGTGAGCGTAAAGATTCCAGGTTCCAATCGCGGACGTCGCGTTTATCAATCTGGAGGCTACCGTCGCTGACATCATAAATACGGTTAACAAGTCGCGTTAATGTGCTCTTTCCTGATCCAGTTTGACCGACAATAGCTACAGTCTCACCGGGCTCGATTCGGAACGACAAATTGCTTAATATTTCGCCACCACCTTTGTCGCCAAACCCGAAATTTACATTATTGAACTCCACCTCACCACGAATAGGACCTGTATGGCCACCAGAGTTCTCGTCTAGTTCAGTTTCCTCATCGATTAGCGTTAGGATGCGCTTTGCTCCAGCAACACCAAGCTGGACTAAGGAAAAAGTGAAAATTGAGATGAAGATCGGAAAGCGCAATACGCCCATGAGGCCCATGTAAGCAACAAGTTCTCCGACAGATAAGCTTCCCTGATAAAGTAGCCACAGGCCGTGGGCGAAACCCAGCGAGAATGCAATCCAGAATAATAGGATGGGAAGATAACGCGCTTGTACCTGTCCCTGCTTGACAAAGTGATCTTTATAGAGACTTGCATTCCGGTTAAACTTCTGTCTCTCAAGAGCTTCTTGGGCGGTAGCTTTTACAACTTCAATGCCCACAATAGTTTCGTTAAGTCCAGCGTTCATCATCCCGAATTGATATCTCATAGCTCCTGAAACAGGACCTAGCTGTCTAATGTAGGAACGCAATGCAAAGATAAATGTGACAAAGAAGATAATTGGTGCGATAAGTAGTTCGAGGTTGAGAAATCCAATAAAGATTAATGGTGTGACGATCCCAATCATCGACTCGGCGATTAGACCTATGCCTGGATTGATCATGGGATTCAGTTGGCGTACATCGTTTGCAGCGCGTGCCATTATGTCACCAACACGTTGCCTGTTATGGAAAGTTTGGCTTTTTCCAAGCAGGCTAGTGTAGAGTTCTTCGCGAGCGTCTCTTTCCAGCCGCTGGGCAAGGAATTGTGTTGCAAAGGCGCCCGCTAGGTCAACTATCCCACGTAACAGGACTATGCCTAGAATGAATAGAGAGATTGAGAGTAATCTGCGTACGTTTAGGTCGTTTCCGATCACTTGGTCAAAGGCTACCCCCGCAAGACGTGGGATGGCGCTGTTAAAGATATTGAGCAAAACCACACTGACGAGGAAGCCCAACAAAAAAGACTTATAACGTAATAGGTGCGAGATAACCCATCGCACAGGACTTGATCGGTCATAGGTGTACTCACCGTCGACTCTAAACTCCCGGTTGGGTTGAGTATTACGTACAGTAATGGGGATGGACAAGATATCTCCTCAAGGACCCGGGGTACTGGATAGAGTTTACCCGAAGGACTACCAAGATAGTGTGGTTCCTACATAAATCGTTGCTCTTGCAACGTATGTTGCGGTCTAAAACTTTGGTTACCATTTACAGAAATTGCCAGAAATAACAGCTCGTTTTTGGATCACTCAGCGCTTCGTCGCTGAAATATACCGGGAAATCCTGTTCGCTAAGGTGTGGCAGGTTTAGTGCAGTGCTTACTTAACGACGATGAATAGAGCCAAGAATAAGTAAGCGGTAGGCATTGCTACTATGACGCTATCGATCCGATCAAGAACTCCACCATGGCCAGGAAGTAGAACACCGGCATCTTTTACTCCTACCCACCGCTTAAACAGGGATTCTATAAGATCACCTATTTGGGCACCAGTTGCAGCTAAGAGTCCTAGTGCTATGCCATCACCCCACCCGATATCAGGGCCACTCACCTTATGTAATAGGGCAAGAATACAAACTACTCCGATAGTAGCTAGTACAAGTCCTCCAAGGGCGCCTTCTATGGTCTTTTTCGGGCTGATTCTTGGGATTAACTTTCGCCGCCCAAAGAGGGCACCGAAAAAGAGGCCTCCTGTATCAGCGCCAATTACGGCCAGTATTGGAATCGCTAGTGACCATAAGCCCAAAATATTGTCCGGATAGTAGCGGAGGGTGATGACGAAGGAAAATAACCAGGGAATGTATACATAACCAAGAACAGTCGCGACGACATTACTAAGGGAATATTTTTTTGGATTGATGAGCTTGAGAATAATGACGTAAATGACGAATAAGATTAGGAGCAAAATGCGCCAACTTAGGCCTTCGATTGGTGAATGACCGCCTAAAATTTGTGCTGGGAGTGACGCTGGAACTGTTAGGGCAGTAACTAACCAAAGGCTACGAAGTTGTATTGAGATACCACGGAGTTTGAGTAAACGGCTGTACTCGTATAGCCCTACACAGGAAAGCAATAGGTAAATAGGTGCAAGTAGAGGGAATCCAACCCAAATCGCTAGGAGGGCAATTAAGAACGCAGCTAATCCGAATAGTATCCGGTCTCGCCCAAAGGCATTGGGTGATATTCGGTCAGGTGGAGTAGCTGCGGGAACTCGCATCTATACGGCTGTTTCTCCCCTATAAACAGATGAGGTGGTGGAGGATCAGACCTCCATGATGTCGTTTTCTTTTCGGTTCAGGTGTTCGTCAATGTCACTCGTGAACTGGTTGGTTAGTTTCTGGATTTCAGTTTCGCCTAGACGTACGTCATCTTCAGTGAGGAGATTCTCTGCATGTAGTTCCTTTAGTTCAACGTTTGAGTCCCGTCGTATGTTACGGATGGCAACCTTCGCCTCTTCAGCCATATTTTTTGCCGTTCTAACTAATTCACGTCTGCGATCATCGTTAAGGGCAGGGACGGTAATGTAGATTGCCTCACCTTGATTACTTGGGTTGAATCCCAGATCACTCTCCTGTACAGCTTTTTCGATGTCCTGAATGACACTCTTGTCAAATGGTGTGATCAGCAAAGTTCGGGGGTCGGGGCTGGACACGGTGGCCAGTTGGTTGAGGGGGGTGTTAGTTCCATAATAGCTAACCCCTATTCGACTGAGGACATCGGGATTTGCTCGGCCGGTACGGATCGTGGCGATGTTAGAATCAAATGCGTCAAGAGACTTTTGCATTCGTTCGTTAGTTTCGGTTAGAACGCTTTCCATTTCTATCCTCCCCGTTGGTTGATTAACTAACGGTGGGTTAGTACGTTGGTTTCTTAGTGTACCCCTTCAAACGTCCTTTGGTCTTTGAAAGGCATTCGTTTGCTAACTCTGATTACTAATCCGAGTTCCAATTTGGTCACCTGCAAGGAGTCGTTCGAGATTACCCTCGACAAAAATATCAAAGACGGTAATAGGCAGATCACGACCCATACATAAACTAATAGCTGTCGCGTCCATTACTCGAAGATCTTGATTCAGAACTTCTAGGTAGGTTAGTTGTTTGTAAAGAATGGCATCAGGATTTTGATGTGGGTCTTCACTGTAGACCCCATCAACTTTATTCTTAGCCATCAATACCATGTCAGCATCGATTTCCAGTGCACGAAGTGTTGCTGCTGTGTCAGTTGTGAAGAACGGGTTGCCAGTTCCACCTGCAAAGATAACAATTCGATCCTTTTCAAGGTGCCTCAGGGCACGACGGCGGATATAAGGTTCAGCGAGCTCTTGCATGCTAATTGCTGACTGAACCCGGGTTTGAATAAAGTTCTGTTCTAGTGTGTCCTGAAGAGCTACTGCGTTCATGACTGTAGCAAGCATACCAACGTAATCAGCGGTTGCTGGATCCATGCTGCCACCATGTTGAGCCCCTCGCCAGAAGTTGCCTCCGCCCACGACAACCGCTAACTGGACACCCGATCCATGTGCAGTTGCAATTTCCTTAGAGATGACTTGTGTGGCTTCAAGATCAAGGCCGAAGCCTTTTTCTCCGGCAAGAAACTCACCTGAAATCTTGAGTAAAACTCGTTTTAAGGTCATTCTCCTATTGAAATTCGGCAGAAACTACCGATCTGAATGTTCTCCCCTAGGGTAGCAACTGCTTCTTTGACCAACTGTTCGACAGTTTTCTTGTCATCTTTAACGTAGGGCTGCTCCAGGAAAACAATTTCTTCGTAAAATTTCCCGAGCCTACCTTCAACTATTTTATCGATTACACTTTCCGGCTTTCCCTCTTCTAGTGCCTGGTTGCGGAGCGTTTCACGCTCAGAATTTTCGGTGTCTTGTGGTATATCTTCACGTTGTAAATAACTTGGGTTTGCCATCGCAACGTGAATGGCAAGGTTTTTGGCAAGTTCTTGAAAAACCTCGTTTCGAGAAACGAAATCTGTTTCGCTATTAAGTTCAACCAAGGTAGCAATCTTGCCATTGTGATGCACGTAGCTACCGACAAATCCCTCAGAGGCAGTCCGGCCAGCTTTCTTTGACGCCCCAGCTATTCCCCGCTCCCGGAGCAATTGGGCTGCCCGATCTACATCCCCATCAGTCTCCTCAAGGGCATTTTTTACGTCTAAGATTCCTGCTCCGGTAATAGCCCGAAGCTGTTTGATATCTTGCATAGATACAGCCATTGTTCTTCCTTTCTTAATAATGAGGTCGCGATTCAGGCCTCTTTAGCAGATTCTTCCTCGACAGTGTCATCGGTTTGTTCTACGCTTAAGGTCGAGTCAACTTCGTCATCCTTTTCAGCGTCAGGAGTTACTTCTGACGCTATTCCTAGCTCAGATTGCTCTTCGCTCGAAACATCAGGTGTAGTTGTATCTGTTGTGCTCTCTTCTTGTGCCAGTTGGGCAGCTGCTTGGATAGTTAATTCGGGAGAAGAAAGAGGGGTGGGTAAAGTTGGGCGGTCCTCAGTGTTCAGTTGGTCTGATGGGAGTTCCACAGGAACGTCAACTCCGCCACGTATTTCGACAATGAGGTCAGCCAGTCTTGCAGTTACTAGCTGGATCGATCTAATTGCATCATCGTTACCAGGAATAATGTGGTCCAGCACATCTGGGTCTGAGTCGGTGTCAGCAAGTGCAACGACAGGAATCCCCAGTTTGTTTGCTTCTCTTACCGCTATCTTTTCCTTAGTCGGGTCAACCACAAACAGCACGTCAGGTAGGCGATTCATATCCCGTATGCCACCAAGATATCTGCGTAAGCGGCGTAACTCTTTGCCTAGTTCGATTTGTTCCTTTTTACTATATTTGAGTGCTGACTCGTCTTCGAACATAGCCTCAAGATCTTTTAAGCGGTCAACGCGAGTTCCGATAGTTTTGAAATTAGTTAGTAATCCTCCCAACCAGCGTTCATTAACATATGGCATTCCGCAGCGCCGGGCTTCAGCAAGGAGGATCTCCTGTGCTTGCTTCTTTGTGCCGACAAAAAGTATGGTTCCGCCCCTACCAGCAGTATCCCGGAGGTAGTCAAGGGCTTTTTCGCTCTCAACCAGTGTTTTTTGTAGATCGATAATGAAAATACCGTTACGCTCAGCGAAAATATAACGTTTCATCTTCGGATTCCAGCGCTTTGTTTCGTGACCGAAGTGGACGCCGGCCTCCAACAGTTGTTTCATTCCAAGGTATGACATAAAACTTCCTCCAAGGCGGGACGTTGGGAATCTAGTGGGGTATCGGACAGGAGTTGAACGAAAGCATTAACGGTTGTCGTAAAGACTTGCCGATTAAGTTCTTCAATCCTAGCCCCGGTGTTGGTTTAAAAGCATGGACATCCCGCTGCCATACTTCTCCAAGCACCAGGATAATAGCAGACGGAAGCCGTTTGTGGGAAGCCCGGGATATATTCGCCTTAAGCTAGTTGCTTCCCAAGAGATAAAATTGTGCTGGAAAGATCAAATTTTTCCTGATTAGGCAATTAAATATGCTGTTCTAACAAATCAGCGTCCTCATTGTCGATTTGGATCCCTGGCTGCTTAACGTATTTTTAAAGGGTCCCCAAAGCGTCTTGGGCTTCCCTATACTCGGGATCGATCTCTAGGGCTTTTTCGAAAGCCCTTTTAGCTGCAGCGCTGTCATCACTTTCGCCACGAGAACTGTAAATTATTCCGAGGTAATAATAAGCTTCAGCACTGGCGGGCGGAAGTAAGGCACCCTGTTGGGCGCGTTTAATAGCTTCCGCAAAGTTTCCTTGCGCCAAATAAGCCCGGGCGAGATACGTATAGAGTGGTGGTGTTAAGACTGAACTGTCCATAGCTACAGCTGCTTCTAAGTGGTGTACAGAGGTATTGATACTTCCACATTCAAAAGTGACAATCCCTAGTTGGGAGATTGCTGAAAGGGAGTTGGGTGCAAGGGCAACTGCCTGAGCAAGTTCGTATTGCGCCTCACGACAATTACGTGGTTGGATTCGATAATAGACGTTACCTAGTGTGTTACGAGCTGTAGCGTTAGTGGGGTCGAAAACAATAGCCCGCCGTAGAGTGGATACGGCTAAGTCAAGATTATTCTTATCACGATATGTGCGTGCCAAGTTAACGAGCACTCGAGATTGCTCCGACTTTTTTAGTCCGGAGTTTGGGTTAGTAGCTCTTTCAGCTGCCTCCAACAAGGTGCTGTGGGCAATGGCGAGGTTACCTAGCTGATATAGCACCACGCCTTTAGTGTTGAGAACTTGAGCGCTCTTCGGTGCAAAACCCTCAGCTTTCTCGATTACGGTTAGGGCGTCTCTGAGACGATTTGGGAATCTTATTGAGTCAGCTACAAATTGGTTAACATATACCAGTGACAACTGGACATAGGCAGAAACGATATCTGGATTTCCCTCTATGGCCTGCCTAAAATCTTCAGCTGCCAATTGGTAATTACCCTGACAAGCAAGTGATCGGCCCCGACCGATTAACCCTTCAGGCAGGCTCTGATCTAACTTTAAGGCTTCTTGAAAGAAATACTGTGCTACCTGACAGTCGCCCTGTTGTAAGTAAAGATTACCATCGCTCACCAATGTCTCTAAATTGGTAGTGGTCTCTTGGGCACAGACAAACGGAATCCAAAATATTGCTATTAAGGTGAGCGTTAGATATCGAATTGCAGTGTTCAAAGTATCCTCCGGCGGCGCGGTGGATCGTTGACCCTAAGGTCAACGGCCATAAGCTCTGTACGAGCAAGCCTATCATTACCAGTAACTGTGAGAGGGACGTGTGTTTTTGTTTTAGTTATTTAGCAGTTCCCTCATATTTATCGGTTTGAGGCGGCCAGGAGTTTGCAATCACTAGGGGTGCATAGTGGGTTCTGGCCTGATATAACGGTTCTATGACAACTTTCGAAGGAAACTATCAGGGTAAGGGGTTACGTCTGGCCCTAATAGTGAGCCGCTTCAATGATTTCATAACTCGGCGGCTTCTAAAGGGGGCACAAGATACCTTGCGTCTTCACGGCGTAGCCACCGACGATATAGACATAGCCTGGGTACCTGGCGCGGTAGAGATTCCTCTTGTGGCCCGTTCTTTAGCGCAGAGCGATCGTTATCAGGCGATAATCACGTTAGGAGCGGTTATTCGTGGCGCTACTGATCATTACGAACACGTTTGTGGGATTGTGTCTAGTGGGGTTTCCCGAGCCAGTATTGATACTGGCGTCCCGGTGATTTTTGGGGTAATTACTACCGATACGATTGAACAGGCGGTTGAACGGGCTGGAACAAAAGCTGGGAACAAGGGTGCTGAGGCAGCTATGAGTGCGTTAGAGATGGCTACCTTGCTCGATAAGATTCGGAGTTAAAGAAAAATAAACAAGTATTATGCTTGTCTTATCCTGATATAATCCGTCGTCAAGTGAGTAGAGATGACAACCAGACTTACACAGCGAGGGAAATAGTGTTGGAGTTCTTTCCAGCTACTCCCGCAGAGTTGGTCCCCAAATCCTTAGGCGCAACCAATAGCTACCGAATCGTTGGTGACCAGGATGGCAGGCTTGTTATTTTTGATGCTAATGGTCATGAGGCCCATAGCTTGGCGCCCGTTCTTTCCTCTGGAAATCCCAATAATAAGCTGTGCTGTGATCTTTGTCATCGAACTGGTGGGAGGGATTTTCTGCAATTCTTACGCTCTGAAGTTCCTGGCTCAGGTGGCAGGCGCTTCCGGTACCTTTCAGCTTGCAAAGATATAGTGGGGTGTGAGGGCCGTCGTACCGACGATGGGCCAGTATTGGCATTGTTGGGTCGGGCGGAAACAGGCTAAAGTCGGCATAGCATTTTAGTCGTCTGAAGATCTATGTCTCTTTGGAATTGTGCAGAGGGTTTTTATTAGATATTTCCGTAATCGGCATGCCTAAATAAACTCCAGTCTTAATGGAATCGTGAAAGAATAAGTTACGATAATGGCTTTAAAAATGGCCTAGCAAACACCTTATCGTTAACAATTCTTGTTCTGTTCGGACAAAATTTTTGGGCTTAAATATACCGTAAGTGTTTGAATCTAGTCAGCATCATAAAATAGTCTGAGGGTAGTGTAACTCGTCGTTTGAGGAGTGAGGTAGACTCAACAACATGACTCGTAACCGTTGGGCTTCCCGTCGAGTTGAAGCAATGCCAGTTAATATGTTCGAGACGATGGAGCGTGCTAAAAAAGAGGCGCAACGTCGCGGGAATGAAGTAATCGACCTGTCGATTGGTTCGTCAGATCTGATTCCGCCCTTAGGTGCTTTGGAAGCTCTTAGGGTAGCTACGACTGATCCTTCAGCCAATGGTTACTGTCTCCATGCCGGCACTAGTGAGTTGAGGGAAGCTGCTAGCGCTTGGTATGCGGGTCGTTACGGATTCCAGGTTGATCCAGAATACAACGTTTTGACTCTTATTGGGTCCCAGGAAGGCCTTGCGAACTTGTTACTAGCTACTACAGATCCTGGTGATACCATTTTGCTTCCTGATCCAGGTTACCCATCGTATTTCGGAGCCGCCGCGGTGGCGGGTCTACGAGTCTCTCTGCTTCCTCTCGAGGCCCATAATAGATTTTTGCCTGACCTATCTGCCATACCCTCTGATATAGCGATTCGGTCACGAGCCATGGTGCTTAATTACCCAAATAATCCTACCGCTGCTGTTGCGGAAGAGGGATTCTTGCGTGAAGCTATAGCCTTTTGCTGTGATAACGAGATTTTGTTGATCCATGATTTTCCGTACATCGATATGGTGTACGGCGACTATGAGGCACCCTCGATTTTAGCTCTGCCAGGAGGATTAGAGGTCGGTGTCGAACTATTCTCGTGCAGTAAGAGTTTCCACATGGGCGGTTTTCGCATCGGTTGGGCAATAGGCAACGTTGACGTCATATCGGCTCTAGCGCGGGTTAAGGGTTCAATCGATTTTAATCAGTACTTGGGAATTCAGAGAGCAGCTGTTGTGGCTCTCAAACAGCCTCGAAAGAAATTGAGGCACGATGCATCGATTTTCCAAGATAGGCGTGACGCTTTGGTAACACACTTGAATCATCTAGGGTGGGATTTGCCCCTTCCAAGAGCAACAATGTATGTTTGGTCACGAATTCCTGATGGATATGACGACTCGTTCTCATTTACAGTACAGCTTGCTGAAGAGACCGGGGTGTGCCTTGCTCCGGGTAGAGGATTCGGAGAGCAGGGAGAAGGATTCGTGAGATTTGCCCTTGTACGTGAACCGAAAACACTCATTCGTGCTGTAGAAAAAATTAAAACCTTCACTGCTTAACCCAGACCTTGCAAGCATAGAGTTTTATTAACTGCATATCTTTTTGTTTTTCCACTAGGTTTTTTGAAATCTCTGAGAAACCGTCATATTGACCTAAATCATGTTGTAGGGGGTGACCAGGATGCGAAAGGGTTTATGTGACTCGCCATCATTTTTTTATCTGGCCATTCTGTTGCGAGGAAGCTTGCTTAATTTTATGAATATCTTACTGACACGCTGATTATGCCTGCTGAGAAGGGGCGAATTGCTACCCCTTGAGGCTATTTTAGCCTAAAGTGAAACAGTGAGCCTTCAAATTGGCCTTACTGGTAACATCGGGTCGGGTAAAACCACTGTTGCAGATCTCTTAGAAACGCACGGTGCTGCGGTGATCCAGGCTGATAAGCTAGCACGATTAGCTACCCAAGATTCGTCTGTTTTGATCCAGATAGAGCAGCAGCTCGGTCCTGGCCTAGTGGCTTTAGGTAAACTAAATCGCAGGCGTACAGCAGAGAAAATATTTCAAAACGAACCAGCACGGAAACTCCTTAATTCTATCATTCACCCTTGGGTTCGGAGGGTGCGGACGTTGATGATTAATGAACTGCTTGAGGGTCCAGAACCACCGGAACTGATAATCCACGACATTCCACTACTTTTTGAAACTGGAGTAGAGGTTGAATTCGACGCGGTGATTGTTGTTGCTGCTCCCCTTGGATTGCGAGCCACTCGTGTACAAGCTAGCGGGAGATTAGAAAGAGCTGAGGTGCAGATTCGTGATGCGACTCAAATGCCTCTGCAGGAAAAGGTTAAAAGAGCTGATTACGTAGTTAAAAATTGCGGTAGTTACGAAGATCTGGTTACCAAGGTTAACTGGTTGTGGCAGGAACTTATAACTTTAGCTCGCGATAAGTAAACCTAAGTAGTCAGGAGTCGTAGGACTATTAAGTTAGTCCAAGGGACTACCAACTAATCTCGTTCTTGCCAAAAGTAAGAATGATATTTTCTTTGACCTGACTAAATGTAACGTTGGTTCCAATGTGATTGCTTAGAAAATCCAGATAATCCCCGATTGTTTTCGTGGCTATCGTTACAGCATCAAAATCCAAGTTATCGGCACCGCCCAATCCTGACAGTAGTTTTAATTGATTAGGTACTTCACCAGAGATAAGTTCTAACATTGCACCCGTATCGATTACATTGATGCTTTGGACGTTGTTTGGGACTTCTGCTATCAGGTTTACAAATTCGGGTCGAATAGAGGAGTTGTGTTTTGCAAAAGCTTCTATCACAGCGTCCAAATTATTAGGATTAGTAGAAATCACCGCGAAATCTCCTGCGATTGCGAAACTAATTGTTGCACCAGGAAACGCTGTCATGCTGGTGACTTGGATGTTACCCACTTCGCGATTAGTTGTAATGGGATTACCATCCCCGCCAGAAGGATCAGCGAAAGTTGCGACCGCATTTGCCAGGGAAACGAAAGTGCTCTTTAGGCCTATTTGGGCTGCTTTTTGGCTGGAAGTTTCAACTAAATAGACGGTTTCCCCTAATAGGTCCAGATCAGTTGCTTCCGGTTCAATGACTTCTTCAGTAGGTAAGGTAACGGTTGCTATTTGAGGCCCAGCCCATTCTAGAAGGTCTGTCCTCAAGTCTAAACCTAGTAGCATAAACAGCATAGCGTCCAGATCGACACCAATATCTGGGGTGTTAGCAGCTAGATTGTGTAGCCAATTCCACCAGCCCGTAAGATTAACGTGCCTGAGAGACACCCCAATAGCAGTTTCAGGTATATAGGGTATTGCTTCACGAGGAACCGGCGTTGGATCAGATAGTAAACGCAAAAGTTCAGTGTCACCAGCGGTAGGGTTCAGGGCTTGTGCTCCGACAGTATGTAGGCCGTCGGGGGTAATTCTAAGGACGCTGGCAAATACGCCGCTCGTGTTAATTACTCCTGTGATACGTTTTACTAGGTGATCCATTCCGAAACCTGAACCAAACCGTGTTCCTAGCTTAGCCACAGCTGGTAGATTAATATATCCATAAAAATGACCATTTCCTAAACGACCTAAGGTGTTTTTGTAACTATCAGTGGTCATAAGGGACGGCTCTTCGTTGCCAGCTAACCTTCGGAGTGCCCCACGTATATTTTCCGGATTTGTGCCTATCAAAATTATGTCATCTACCTGGGCATAAACAACCGTATCAGGGAAGGAATTTGTTTCCACCTTGGTCTTGTAAAAAACAAAATTACCCTCAATTAGCCTCGTAGTGCCTTGGGTAGAAGATGCTTCCGCTATTTGTTGTTTTAATATTTCTGTGCCGGTTGGACTAGTCCGACTTAAGAAGGTTATTGCTGGAAGTGGATTAAATGAGCTAGCAGACAAGCCGATCCATGTTTCTTGGCCTATCAGGTCTAGTAACGTCAGATCAGAATAGTCCTGCGGGATGAGGTTATTGGGATTAATAGGTAAGGCTTTGGTCGCGTCAGGAAATAGAACTTTTAATGCTGAAAGGACGTCCTGACTTTGAAACTCGTCAATGAAGACTTTAAGTTTTGAGTTGTGGTCTTGAAGATTTTCAGCACCGAGCACAAAAAATGAATCCGATGAAAGTAGATGACTCAGTTTTTGTGCAGTCCCTAAACAAAGTGGCGAAAGTAACGTGATTAGGCTAAGGAGTTTCCAGAACACTTTAATCTCCATCTATATGGGTAGATTGTCAGAGCCGATCTCATGGAAGTAGTCGTTTGAACAAGACGTTGAACAACACCAAAATAAAATTTGGCACAGGTGACGCTTCAAATCCGTAGATTTTTAACCGACTAATTCCTTTACTCGGGCAGCGATACTTTCTGGTGCAAGGCCTTGACTCGGGATTTGGTCCCAGGTACCACCGTGGCCTGTAGAATTCACTCCCATGTGAGCGTAGCGCGGACTATACCCCCGCTCCAAAAGCCAGGTTCCGAAGCGGATCCCGAGTCCCGTGCGGACACTTAGGCCTTCAACGACGAGGACAAAAGGAGACGAGCCTAACTTAGCCAAGGTCGGCTCATCAATCGAATTTAGTGTTGGTTTATTAATCAGGCCAACATCAATGCCCTCTGCACGTAAGGTCTCGACAGCATCCAAAGAGCGGTAAAGCATTTCCCCAAAACTAACTACCCAGCCAGCACTACCTTCACGAACTACTTCATCTACGCCGGGTTGAAAAGTGTAGCCACCCTTTTCGTCGAATAGATGACTACCATTTTCTTCCTCAATATAGGGAACCTCAGAACGTGTACTGAATATGAAGCGGAGCCCTTCGTCCCACAACACCTTCTTCACTATTGCTCGGAGTTGGTGAGGATCGGCAGGGAAATAGAGTGGCGTGGGTGACTGGTCTGAAAATCCGTTATCAGCGAAGAAAAGATTAACCCCAAAGTGACAAGTATTGTCAGCGATAAGATCGATACCTGCGTGCGAAAAATGGCTTAGGACGTTCGCCTCATTAAGGCGAGCCATGGTGATCTCGGAAACTATCATTTCCAGGAAAGCCGAGAACGTGGAGAACACACCTACTTGACCTTTTTCAGAGCCAAAGCCAGCCGCCGCAGAAAAGTTAGTCCGTTCCATAATGCCACTGCTGATATAAACCTCTGGATGCCTCTGATGAATAGTATTAAGTCCCGTTGAGCCTTCCAAATCGCTGTCAATAACCCGTATTTTAGCCAAACGTTCGTCTAAGGAAAGGTCATCAAGTAAATCAGACAAGACTACGCCGAAGGTTTTACGATTAGATCCCACTTCTTCGCTACTCCCACGATAGATTCGCGAGGGGGGATCGTGTTTCGGTACTGACTTAAGATACTCTACTGCTTCGGTATGACCACGAACCTCAAGGTGCTCGATCGCAGCTGAGGTACCAATCACATCGTGCCCAGCAGTACTACCCTCGATTTCAGGAAGTCCGGGCGCCATCGGTCTAACATTCACTAGAGCTACTGGGCCTTCAGTTACCAGAGCTCTACAGAAGCGCTTGTAGAGAGAGTCGAGGTCCTCGCCTGGTCCACTATCAACCGTCAGGCCGTGACCTTCTAAAGTGGAGGTTACGTCAAAGCCAGGTAAATACTCTTTTGGGTGGCCCGCAATCGTGACGTTATTGTCATCGATCATTAGTTTTACTTTGAGGCCTTGAGCTACAGCCATTCGGGCTGCCTCAGCGTCGTTTCCCTCCATTTGTGATCCATCACTACCGAACATGAGTACAGAAGCATCCGGGTTGGCAATTGCAACACCATTGACATGGGGCCACATGTGGCCGAGCCTACCCGAAGCGAATAACACACCGAGGTCACGCTCGATTTCAGGGTGGCCGTGTAGCCCATGACCCTCTTCACGATAGTGTAATAGTTCTGAGAATGGAAGTGTTCCTTGGAAGGCAGCCATTGCATACTGAAGAGCAACTCGGTGACCTGCTTCGTCGAACAGGATCGGGTAAACACCACCACCTCGAATGAAGCCGTCAGCCAATAGCGCCTCAGGTACGATATCGTAGGCGCCCCCAGTATGACCAGATAGCCCGCGGGCCCCGGCTACCGCAGTAAAGAACACTATTACGTCGCGCACTAACCCGATATTTGTTTCCCACTGCAACTTTTCTTCCTCATTCAAACTCGAATTGCCAGTTGATAGTGTCAGGGGGCGGTAGGCGCTAGTATCGATAGGGAAAGCCATATGTGGACTCCTTCGGGCTTGGTTTCAGAATATCAATCGAGATATGCCGAACAGCCGACATTCTACCGCGTTTCTTGGTCATCCGCAGATGGTTCGGATCCAGGGATGTCCTGTCTGGACCCCTAAATTTCATTTCCGAGGTCAGGGAAAACGTCTTTCTTTGGTTTTACGCGCTTGTAGCAAGGCGTTCCTTTACCAATCCTGTTGCACCTGATCTTAGTTTTACTGCCGTTAATCGTTAGAATCCATGGTTTGGATGACTTAGTTCGCCGAGGGATTGGTTAGTCTCGCCGGGTGTTGGGTAATCTGTGTAGGTATACTGCCCTCAATATCATTGCCTTTTGGAGGTAAGAATGGCGATTAAATCTCTATCTACACCGCTGGTTCACCGTCTCGTGCCGATCCAGAACGGGCTCATACGTACCACGGTACAAGTGATTGCAGGAGTAGTTTTTCTAGCCCTCTTAGCCCAGGTCCGTTTCGATATTGGGCCTGTGCCTATAACTGGTCAAACTCTTGGAATCCTGCTCATTGGGGCTAGTTATGGCTTTTCCCTAGGCACCCTTACGGCTACTGCCTACCTTATCGTTGGTGGTCTTGGCCTTGGGGTGTTCTCAGGCGGCGCAGCGGGCTGGGCTACTTTCGCCGGAGCTACAGGCGGCTATCTCATTGGTTTCCCCATTGCAGCTGCGGTCATTGGATACCTCATGCAGCGTGGTTGGCATCGCTTCTTCTTCTTAACCGCTTTAGCTATGTTTATCGGAAACCTACTGATATACGTACCGGGTCTTTTATGGCTTAATCGATTTGCACCAGATGGTAGCTGGCCCACAACCCTGGCTTGGGGTTTAACCCCGTTCATTGCTGGTGATCTCATCAAACTAATTGCTGCTGCTGGCCTTTTTCCGGACGTTTGGCGTTTAGTTGGGCAGCCCAGGAAGTCTTAAACCGATTGGACAGGATGGTCCCATCACGTCCCGATAAGCACGGTAGTTAAGGGGAATAATGGATTCTTCTGACTCGATTAGGGAGAAGTCCCAGGTACAATTTGGTAAAACAGCAACTGATTATGTAACGAGCGTACATCATGCTAAAAGTGATGATCTAGAGGCTATGGTGCGTCTAGCTTCCGAACAATTCGAAGGCGGCCTGCACAAAAAACGGGTATTAGATGTTGCCACCGGGGGAGGACATACTGCCCTGGCTTTTTCTAGGGCAGGAGCCAATGTTGTTGCTTCTGACATCACCCCAGAGATGCTGGACGCCGCAAGTTCTTTCATCTCTAAAGAAGTAACCGCTAAAATTGATTTCCAGTTGGCAGCCGCTGAGAACCTCCCTTTCAAACAAGATAGCTTTGACGTAATTACGTGTCGTATCGCCCCCCACCACTTTGCTGATCCCAAGGCCTTTGTAAGTGAGGCTGCTAGGGTGTTAGCCCCCGGAGGCATACTCGTTGTTGTAGATATTGTGAGTCCTGAGGATTCCGAACTTAATCGCATTTTGAACTATATTGAAAAGAAGCGCGACCCCAGTCACGTAAAGGCCTATACCGTAAGGCGTTGGGTGAACTGGTTTGCGGAAGCCTGTTTAGAAGTTACACATATCGAGCGGTTTTTTCGAGAGAAGGGTTACCGAGATTGGGTAGAACGTTCGCAAACAGACAGTACCGTCACCGACAGATTAGAACGATACATTCTGGATCTTCCACAGAACGCTCGTGACTACCTAAGAGTAACGCAAGACGGAGATCGACTAGCAACATTAGCGAATCAGGCAGGACTATTTATTAGTACTAGTTACTCAAAGTGATTACGATTTGAAAAAAGCGAATCAGAATCAGTAACTGCTTAGTGCAATGGGTAAGGTGATGTAATCATTAAAATCAAAAAAGAACCCCCCCTTAATCAGTCGAGGGGGGGGTTGTGGTTACCCGCCTATATTGAGGGAACCTTAGGCTCTAACTCAATCGAGAGGCGTGCTGTAGTTACCCTCGGCGGGTACCTCCACTGGTCTGTTGACATTTATGAATTAGGACCACCTCCTTTCCGTGGTAATTACAGTTTATGTGATAGTTAAAATTAATTCTAGTCTTCTATGATACTGCCTCGGTTGCACCAAACATAAATTGGCTTAGAGTGGCGGTTCAATTGTTCTATTCGATTTAAAGGAGAACCGACTATTTCTCAAAATCAACCTATAATTTCCCTGTGAAGAGTACCTGGATATACATGCTAGGCGCCATTGGACTGATAGCTGCTGGGGTGGTGGCTTTGAGCCTAGGACACATGCTTGGAAGGGGAAACGAACTGTACGGTACCGAGGTGCAGAACCCCCCTGATCTGAATACACTCTTACTCCGGCACGTTGATCGAGGCACAGTAACTCTGGCAGACTTCGAGGCTTCGTTGTTGTTAGTATTTTTTGGTTACACCCAGTGTCCAGACATATGCCCATTAACCCTCGCGAAGTTGGTTAAGGCCTACGACGACTTCGGTAAGACTGAGGATATACAGGTGGTCATGATTACTATTGACCCGGCTCACGACACGCCTGAGGTTATCCAAAGATACGTCTCTAGTTTCCATCCTGAATTTATTGGATTGGGAGGTTCCAATACCGAGATAGCTCGAGCAGCTAGAACTTTCTTTATTGGGTATCAGAAGACCGTAAGCGACCAATTTAACCATACTGACGCAATCGCGATACTGGATTCCAGGAGGCGATTACGATACTTCTACAACCAGGAACACGTTACGCGATTGGTTGAGGATCTGCCTAAGCTGTTGTTACGCAGAGACTTCTAATTTAAATAAGGTTCTGACCAAAACCCTTAGATACAAGGAAAGCTTGGCTACGGTTAGCTGTTCGGACCGGGTCTAAAGGACTGTCATGCTCAACGACTAACCATTCAGTTCCTGCCTCTACTGTAGCTGGCAGTAGAATGTCCCAGTCAAGGATTCCATCACCAACATCAGCCCAGCCCTGTTCTTCAGGCCGGTCCGGGTTTAAGTCCTTAACATGTACGCGTGGGCAGCGGCCCCGGTAACGGTCAAGCAATTCCAGGGGGTCCCTGTTACCACGGACAGCCCACGCAATATCAAGTTCCAGAAATAAATCTTCGCTTGCAGCTGCACTAAGGATGATATCCAGTCCTGTTGCTCCTCCTACGCTAACCATCTCAAAATCGTGGTTGTGATAACCGAGATTTAGGCCTGCTTCTCTGCAGGTTTTTCCAAGCAAACCTAGGCGCCTCCCAATCATTTGCCAGCTCGCAGTGTCATTACCCCTTAGTTCAACCGGTAAGAATGGGACCACCAATAACTTCGTTCCTATCTCCCTGTGAAACCCAACCACCCTATCGGTATTACTTTCAAGTTCGTCAAGAGCCACGTGGCTTGATGTAGGTTCGAGGCCATATTTTTCTAGAAGCTCACTCATCGCTTCGCTTTCCAGGCCATGGTCACCGAGCAGTTCTACTCCCGTGTAACCTGCTTCGGCTGCACAAGCAAAATGTGTTTCTGGGCCATTAGGTAGGTTACGGACGGTATAAAGCTGAAGAGCGGTTTTGAGCACAATTAAAACGATTCTGCTAAAGGTCCAGGCAGAAGGGCTTCCGGCCTAGAAGGGGTCGTTGTGGTTCTCATAACGGTACCGGCTTTAGCCGATTCTAGTGAGAGCTCCATAATCTCTAGAACATGAAAGGAGAGTTCACCGCTGGCTCGTGGGGTTTTACCAGCTGCATGCGCACGAATCATCTCAGCCAGACCAAGTCCACGAGACTGGTCCTTGTAATAGTGAGTGAGAACAAGGTCTTCAATTGTATCTGTTGGAGCTGTAGCATTAGGATTTGCTGTTTTCCGGCCATGGTGAATTCTTACAGGGCCCCCAAACGTGTTCGGATCCGGCACAGCCAAGGTCGCGTCGGTACCATAAATTTCTATACGGGGAAGGATGGACGCTTGTACATCAAAGCTCGTTATCAGGGTACTAATAGCTCCACTTACGTGTTTGAGGTTAACTGAAACATGTGTAGGGGTGTTTACAGGGACCACTTCCCCAGTACCTGCAATTCGTTCCTCGAAACCGGTCCCGGTTATAGCGCTCACGTGTTCTACAGGGCCTAGCAAGTGTACAAGGGCAGTGAGGTAGTACGGTCCCATGTCGAATAATGGACCAGCACCTGGTTGGTAAAAGAAATGAGGAGTGGCATGCCAGCTCTCTGGGCCGGGGCTCATCATGAAGGCGGTTGCACCGAGCGGTTGGCCTATGCGTCCCTGGTCTATTACTGACCTACATGTTTGAAGACCGGCTCCTAAGAAGGTGTCAGGCGCACATCCTAGCGGTAGGTTCAGGGAGAGAGAATGTTCCAAGAGTTGCCGTCCGTCATTGGCATTGATTGATAACGGTTTCTCACTATAAACACCCTTGCCTTCTTTCAGCGCTGCAAGACTGACCTCGCTGTGTGCCGCTGGAATAGTCAGATTGAGGATCAAATCAATATCGGGATTAGTCAGGAGCGCATCCACAGTAAGCGACTCGATCCCGAATTCTTTAGCCTTTTCCTCGGACCTGTCAGTGTCGATATCGGCTATTGCACAGAAGTTAAGTTCCGGGAAAGTCTCTTGTGCCTCAAGATAGGTAGTGCTTATGACACCAGCTCCTACAAGCCCGACTCGACTGGAATCAATCATCGCGGGTCCTTGTATGTAGCATAGTGTTCCTCGGATGTTGTGTTGTTAGGCATGATTCCTCCCGATATTCACCATAATATGATGATTGGCCGAGTAGTGGGGTCCATGGCGAGGTATAGGTCAGCTGTCTGGATTTATTACTACACGGTGTATCCGTAACGAAAGACTCATCTCGTTCGGTAAAAGTTTGGTTTAGGGCCTTTAGGTGTCGCGGGAATAAGCCTGTTGACCCCTCACAAAGGTCATAAATGGCCACCCCATTAAGTTATCCCCATCCCATGGACTAAATTTTGCTCGACTTTTAAAGGCTTCAGGCTTCACCGCTCGTTTGTTGTCGAGATCTACCAAGGTGACGTCAGCTGGTGAGCCAGGTTGGAGATTAGGTTTTGGCCAGCCCATCACCTTGGCTGGGCCTGTAGTTAAGAGATGTACGAGTTGCGTTAATTTGAGAATGCCGGTTGTAACTAATCTAGTGTATAGAAGGGGAAAAGCCACTTCTATGTTGGCAATGCCAAAGGGTGCCTCTAAAAAATCACGCTGTTTCTCAGCCAGGGTGTGTGGAGCATGATCCGTACCAATACAGTCGACTTCTCCGGAGTTCAATATATTCTGGAGGTATTTCACATCCTCTTCTCGTCTAAGGGGAGGGGCGACTTTGTGAATTGGGTTGAAGTTCTCAGAAATTTTGTCGGTGAGCGTTAGATGATGAGGTGTTACTTCAGCTGTTACTTTAGTCCCCTCTGCTTTATAAGCCCTAATGACTTCCATTCCGCGTCGGCTACTTACATGGGCAATGTGGACGTGTCCCCCAGTGAAATGAGCAATTTCGCAGTCACGAGCAATCATTATTACTTCAGCTGATATTGGGTTACCAGGGAGACCAAGGCGTTGACTTACTTCGCCCTCGTTGATGACACCGTCCCCCCTTAAGCTAGGGTCTTCATAGTGGGTCTGAATGACCAGGTCTAATTCGGCAGCATATTCGCATGCTCGCCGCATCAGGTGACTATCTTCTACAGGTATGCCGTCATCTGTAATCATGACTGCCCCTGCCTGCTTTAGAGCTGCAAAGTCCGTTAGTTGGTTGCCAGCCATCCCCTTACTTAAACTTGCAGCTGGCCTTAGTCGTGCTTTACCCAGGCGTTTTGAACGGGTAATTAGTTCTGCCACTAACCCGGGTTCGTCTATAGGGGGTTCTGTGTTTGCCATTGAAATGACGGTGCCATATCCTCCAGCTGTAGCAGCTGCCAAGCCTGTCGACAGGTCTTCCTTAACAACTTGACCTGGTTCTCGTAAATGAGCGTGTAAATCAATAAAAGCTGGGAGTGCAAGGTTACCTTCGGCTTCAAAGAATTCGTCAGTTGATCCACCGAGATCTAGGCCTTCAATGAGACCATCTTTGAAATATAAGTCATGAGGTTCATCACCTTCTCCCAGGCGTGCATTACGGACAACAACCCGACTCATTTTTTGCCCACAAGCAGTGTGTACAGGACAGCCATGCGAATGGGTACCCCGTTCGCGACTTGGGCTTCGATTACGCTTCGTTCAGAATCAGCCAGTCCACCTGAGATCTCAACATCCCGATTAATTGGACCGGGATGGAAGACTAATGCGTTGGGATGGGCAAGCCTGAGTGCGTCCTCTGTTATTTGGTAGCGACTTGCGTACTCGGTTATTGACGGCATCAGACCCGAGGTCATGCGTTCGTGTTGGAGGCGGAGCGCCATTACCGCGCTAGCTTCTTCTAACGCTTCTTCGAGCCGATGATGGCGCGTCACTCCTGGGAGCTGAGCAAATTCTGGTGGGACCAAGGTGGCAGGTCCACACAATGCGATTCTTGCCCCTAGCTTAGTCCACAGTGCTATGTTACTTCTGGCAACCCGCGAGTGGGCGATGTCACCCACAATGGCAAGTTTCATACCGGGAAACCCTTGAAAATCTTTGTAACGTGTTTTGAAGGTATACGCATCTAGAAGAGCCTGAGTTGGGTGGGCTCTACGTCCATCACCAGCATTCACTATCGATGCCTGAGTCCATTGAGTAAGTTGGTGAGGTACACCTGCAACCTGGTGTCTAACTACGTAAAGATCTGCTTGCATGGCATCGATTGTTCGTAAAGTGTCTTTAAGGCTTTCTCCTTTGCTCATACTCGAATTGCCCGACGCGAAACTAACGACGTCGGCTGACTGTGCTCGAGCTGCACGTTCAAAGGAGATCCGCGTCCTAGTAGAGTTTTCAAAAAACAATGTTCCTATTGTGAAGCCCTGCAAAGCTGGTACCTTCTTGATAGTGCGTCCCATCACTTGTGCCATTACATCAGAGGTTTCGAAAAGAGTCTCTACGTCAGCTAATGACCAATCATTAAGGTCGAGTAAGTGGCGAGGAGTAATCGAGTTAAGCATTTCGGTTGGTTCCGGAATTTCTATGGCCACTGTCTCCATTACGGCACCTCCATTAGTTCTACGCCGTCGGTACCATCTATTTCTAATAGTTTGACCTTGATAATCTCCTGTTTACTAGTAGGTATGTTTTTGCCTACGTAGTCCGCCCGAATTGGAAGTTCTCGGTGTCCTCGGTCGACTAGTGCTGCTAGCTGGATTACAGCTGGTCTACCCAGGTCTATTAGGGCGTCTAGTGAAGCCCTAACTGTTCGGCCTGTGTATAACACGTCGTCGCACAACACAATTCGTAGGCCTTGTATATTAAAGGGAACATCTGTCTTCTTTACGATCGGTTGGAGAGCAATTTCTGTTAGGTCATCACGATAAAGGGTTATGTCGAGTTCGCCGACTTCAGGCATTACGCCCTCGAATCTCTCTATCAGGCCTGCTAATCGTTTAGCAATTGGCACGCCACGGGTATGTACGCCAATTAAAGCAAGTTGTTCTGCACCTCGATTTCGTTCAGTAATCTCATGAGCAATGCGCGTTAGAGCTCTTGATACCTCTTGGGAGTTCAGTAAAGTCGTTTTGCGGTCAGTCATGGTGACACCATGAAAGGCATGTAAAGGCTACTTTTGCCCATTTTATTAGAATGAGGACAAAAAAAGACCGGACCCGGATCACCCGGCCCGACATAAGACTTTCTTGTGGTGGTTCTCATTTCCCCCCCTTACCGGCCTCACTGGACCGAGTTAAAGGAACAATCGAGTCTACCAGGGCTAGCTTGTGTCTTGCAATGGGTTTTAAATTTATTCCGCGAATTTTACCAAAACTAGTGGGTTTCATTGCCATGGCAGTTAAGGCTTTGTACCAACTTGTGTCTCTTACATAATTATTGTAGGACTTATGTAGTTATGTAACCAATGCGTCGTTTATGATTTCCTTAATATCCTGCTCATGTTCTTTGTTCATTACCAGCACAGCATTACCTCGTTTGATCACGATAAGATCGTTGACGCCAAGGGTAACGATTACGTCATCAGGGTTCTCTGAGTAGATAACGCTTCTAGACGTCTCAAATCCAATATGGCGACCTAGAACTGTATTGTCTTCCGGGTCATTTTGTTTAAATAGGCGTTCCAGGGCTAGCCAGTCACCAATATCATCCCACTCGAATTCACTAGGAATGACGTAGGCTTTGTTGGTGTGCTCCATAACTGCGTGGTCAATACTGATTTTTTTGAGATTGGGGAATATCTCAGCTACACGTTTTTGTTTGAAAGCTCGTCTCAAGGGAGTCATCAATTCTGGGGCATGTCTGTCAAGTTCTTCGAGTATTGTATCCACTGGCCACACGAAAATGCCGGAGTTCCAAATGTAGCGATTAGTAGCGAGGTAGGTCTTAGCGTCGTTGAGATCAGGTTTTTCAAAAAACCCTTTTATTCTGAAGCCTGGTCCCGACGGTAATCCCTTTTCGATGTATCCATAGCCTGTCGCTGGGCGTGTCGGGTTTATACCAATGGTGATGAGAGAATTTTCTTTTTCAGATAAATTAATTGCATTTTGGAGTGTTCTTCTGAACTTATTAGGTTGGCCAATACTGTGGTCAGAAGGAAAGAAGCCAGTTGTAACATCCCCGTAGCGCTGACGAAGTTCGAGTGAGGTTAAGGCGATTGCCGGTGCTGAGTCTCGGCTAACAGGTTCTATGAGAAGGTTATTTTCCGGTAATTCAGGAAGTTGTGCACGGACTAGGGCCTCATACTCCCCAGCTGTCGCAACCAGAATCGTTTCTGGTCCACCGGTTAGGGAGAGGATCCGGTCAAAAGTGGCCTGAATTAGCGTACGTCCGCACTGGGTTAAATCGAGAAACTGTTTGGGTTTATCACTGGTTGACAATGGCCAAAAGCGTTGGCCTTTTCCGCCAGCTAGAATGACCGCGACAAATTTCCGCATGCTGGACATTGTAGACGATCTATGAGACAACTTCAGTACGAGGCTTTTGTCAAAGACTAAGCTACTGTCCGAACCGGCGTTCTCGCGCTTGGAAATGCCTTAGAGCTCGCAAGAAATCTATTTTTCTAAAGTTTGGCCAGAAAGCGTCACAAAAGTAAAATTCGCTGTAAGCTGTTTGCCAAAGTAGAAACCCAGAGAGTCGAATCTCGCCACTGGTCCGAATGACGAAGTCTGGGTCAGGTATGCCTGCGGTGTAGAGGTGGTGTCCAATGTCGTGCGCATCAAGACTTTGCGTTAATTGTTCTAGAGATATACCTTCCTCATTTTTCTGTTCAAGAAGCTTTTTCATGGCAGATACGATTTCTTCTCGGCCGCCGTATCCGAGAGCAACATTAAGGTTTAGGCCACGGTAGTTTTGAGTGGCTCGCTCCATTTCTCTTAGCGCTACCTTAGAGGCTTCAGGGAAATTGTTGATGTTCCCGATAATACGAATTCGCACACCCTTCTGGTGTAGTTCCTGATCTTCAAGCATCAATCTAGCCTGTTCTGCAAACAGGAGATGTAAATGATCAACTTCTTTTTGCGTCCGGTTTCGATTGTCGGTTGAGAACCCCCATAGAGTTACATGACGTATGCCAAGTTCAAGACACCAGTTGAGTACTTCTCTTGCTTTATCGGCTCCGTAATTATGACCGGCTCTCGCGTCGAGCCCGAAGTTGCGGGCAAATCGGCGGTTACCGTCCATAATGATTCCGATGTGGCTTGGCAAAACTATTTGTTTTTTTACGGTACGAAGTAGTTGGCGTTCGTAGAGCCAGTAAATTGGCCTACTTAGGTAATCGATGAAGTCTAAGACAAGCTTGCTGCGAGAAGTGTGGTGGGTCTTGACCTTCACAGAAGTTAGTTTATCGTACGGCGTCTCCCGGGTTGTAGCGGTTAAGTACTCTAAATTAATAGGCACCATCACGTCGAAGAACTACTTCAAAAGTTTTTACGATAATATGTATATCGAGCCAAATAGACCAATTTCGCACGTAAAACGTATCCAGTTCTACGCGTTGGTTATAGCTAGTTTCGCTCCGCCCTGAGACTTGCCAGTGACCGGTTATACCTGGTCGAACCATCTTATAAAACTTGAAAGCAGTACCGTACTTCTGGATTTCATCATTTACGATTGGCCGAGGACCCACGAGGCTCATTTCTCCAATTATTACGTTCCATAATTGGGGAAGTTCGTCGAAGCTGGTTTTACGTAAAATATGTCCGACGTTGGTGATGCGCGGATCTTCTTGCAGCTTCTGATTGGTTAGCCACTCTGCTCGGAGATCTTCATTTTCTCGTAACAATGTCGTAAGTCTATGGTCGGCTCCAGGGACCATAGTACGAAATTTCCAAACAGAGATCTTTTTTCCATTGCGGCCGATTCTTTTGCTTCGATAAAATATAGGACCAGGTGATTCAAAATATATGACTAACCCTACTAGGCAAGCTAATGGACTCAACAGTAGAATTCCAAGGGTCGACCCCACTAAATCGAGTAGCCTCTTAATAAACTGATTAATTGGAAAGTTTAGCGTGTTTGTCACTTCGAGAGTAAGGAGGTCTTTCAGGGATCCAGACTGGATCCCTGAAACAGGTAGATGAGGTAGGTCAGGTATAAATTGGACTTTCTCGAATATCGGACTCTTCAGCTTAGCGATATTAGAAGGAGAGTTCGCAGTTGGATTGTTTAAGGTGATGACAGCACGATGAATACCATGTTTAATAGCGAATTCCTCCGCTTCAATAATTTTGCCCTGAATAGGTAAACCACATAAAGAGGTGCTAGATTTTGCTATGTCGTCATCAAAAAAGCAAACTGGGTGTAGGCCGTCAAGTGGTGAGTCGCGGAGTGCTTGACCAATGCGCTGTCCTAGTGCGCTTGCACCTATGATTAGAACTGGCTCCCCCCAAAGGTGAGTTTTCAACAAAAATCGTTTGGTCAAAGCTCGGCTCATAGGTAATAGAATGAAGCTCAACAAAAGAACCAACAACATTACTGATCCAGGGAATTTCGATACCCCCAATAGGAAAACTGCTGCTAAGGAGAAAATTACACTGCTTACAGTTGTAGTTGAAATCTGTTTCTTTAGCTCCTGAGGAGCGGTGAGGCCATATCCCGGGTAGAGGCCTTCTCGCCAGGCCATAAGGGGCCATATCAAGAATAGATAAAGCGATGTTGTTGGTTTCTCGAGAATTGTTGAAAATACTTCTAGGTTGCCCCCCAACCACTTCTGGATTACCCAGATTGCAAGCATTGAGGTAATGATCACTAGGAGGTCTACTAAAGCAAGTATTAACCTGACGCTAAGTTGTTTCGAAGCTGTATCAATCCTGACCTCTTTGGGTGCAATATGTGTCCCCAGCCAACCAGCTACAGCTACGAGAGGATATAAAACTCCTCCGTAGAAAAGAGTGTAATCGTACATGTTAGCGAATAATATTGCTCCGAAGACTGCCAAAAAAATCAGATCGCCCCGCTTAAGTGCTTTCCAGCAGATGACTAGAAGCAAGGCAAGTAAACTTAGTAAACCCAGAATGCCACGTTCAAACATGACCTGAAGGAGAAGGTTGTGGGTATGGGTAGGGACTGGATGAAGTAAGTTTTGTTCAGGAAGTAGATCCTCAAAGAAGTCTGGGAATGAGTTTGCTCCCCACCCAAGCAGAGGCTGCTGAGAGATCCCCTTTAAGGCCGCTTTCCAGTACGGGACCCTAGCTAGTCGGAAATTAAGTCCCTCTGTATTTGGGCCGGGAACATAGGGTGTAGCCGATTCTCCTTGTTCTAGTTGGAATCCGGCGAATGTAGCTGAACCCCCCTTGCTCGGTCTACTTTCTGGGGCTAATCCTACATACCAGTAAAGCTTCTCTGCGTTCCCAAGGAACTCAAATGTCACAGCAAGTCGAGACCATTCTTCATAACGTTCGATGATTTGAGCATCAACGATCTGGCCGAGTTGATTCGCTGAGACTTGGATTTTGTTTGATGTGAGTGAGATAGTCAAGCCAAATGTTTCTGGAGACCCATTATCGTTGAATTTTCCCCATCCCTGTAAGCTTGGCCAGCTGCCATTTTCTGGTCGAACCCAAGCGCTTAGTGTATAGGGCTCATTGGGCTTTATTGGAACTATTTGTTGTAATCTTCGCCAGGATTCCGATCCTGATTTGGTTACGTGATAGCTCGTCAGTTCATGTTTTCCGATATTGACTTTGCTACTGGCGACAATGACTTGCGAATCGTCCCACCAATCTCCGTTGGGCACTTCTGTCCCCTGGAATAAATTGATTCGGTTTGGGTCAGGTTCTACATGCAATAAAAATCCGATGCGTCCCCAGCCTAGTAACGGGCCAAGTCCAGCTGTTATGGCTAGTACTATACTGATCAAGAAAATCTCTATCAGGCGTTTATAAATGGATCTTTTAGGTCCTAGGAATACGAGAATTACTGCTACAAAGATCCAGGCCAACGCGGCTTCTCTGCTTCCTGAAGTGAGGATTCCCAAGGAGGATAAGGTCAAACTTAAGAGTCGGAGCCGGTATGTTGGTGAGAGGATAGCGATGAGGCTACCCAGTACCAAAATTGTGTGTCCATAAAGCGCGGGAGTGTTTTCCCAAACTATTGCTTGGGCGAGGGTTTTCATTGCAAAGTTAACTTGGTCGATTTGCAACCAACCAAGAGCCACGATCGTTGCTAAGCCGGTAAGCAGTCCGTTGCCAATATTTTTTGAATTGATTATCCAGGTTTGGGTAGAACGTAGATTAGCAAAGGCTTTATATACGAGCCAAGCCCCCAATATTTGTAATGCTCCGAAAGCAGCACCCGATAACCCACCATGCCATCCCCAGCTTGTAGCAGACAGTAGTACCGCTATGGCCCAAAGGCCGTCAATCCGATTGAGTTGTTCTCGACGGGAAAAAAAGTAGAAAAGGGCTGCAAGGGGTGGGATGATAGTAGGAAAAAAGGTAATTCCAAAACCTAGAAGGAATGCTGTTCCCCTTATGATCATCGCGGTATCATCCCCAAATGGTGGTTGGCGCTAGCGGTATTATCTCAACAATAAGATATTATTTCTATACTTGTGTCTTTAACATCCACTGTTTTTTTCGGCCACACGTGTATCCCAAGTTGGAAAGTTTATGTTTAGCTTTCGAAGGCATAATGCAGATTTTTGTGTTCTTGACAGGCTCTCGCTCTGCTAATTCAAATCCAATACCAATAGTGAAAAGGTATTATTTAAGGACTTTCGTGTCTAATTGGTACTTTTAATAGTACGGATAAAACCAACATGAATGTATCAGATATCAAGACGCTACTGAACCGAATTAAGAACAGTACGATACCGGCTGTTACATCGACTTATTCTACTCGGATTTTATCGGGTGGCCTCCAATATCTTCTTATTGCGGTGGTTCTAGGGAGAACTATTGGGGCGTCTGGTGTTGGTATTTTCTTGCTCTACTTATCCTGGTTGCAGATCACAGCTACCTTCGGGGCGTTCGGTTACCCAACATTATCCCTTCGAGCAATAGCCACTGCTTTGGAGCGAAACGATCACTTTGAGGCCTACCGATATTGGAAGCGGTCTTTAGGGATTCCCTTTTTTGGGACATTAATTATTGCTATCTTGGCCTTCGCATGGCGCAACCCGATTGCTGGACTTATTTTTCGTGATTTAGAGTTGGGCTGGCTCGTCGTGGCGATTACAGCATCAGCAGTTCCTATGGCAGTGCTACTAATTGCTACTTCGGTCCTTAAGGGGCAAGGTAAGCCGGTCCTGGGTTTGTTCCTGCAATTCGGTGCCGCACCACTGTTGCTATTGCTGGGGTTAGTGACCCACCTGTTTTCTTTCGAAGGTCCGGTCTCAACAGGAGGCCTTATTGTTGGTTTTTCCATCGCGCTCTTCTCAGTAGCCATCATTGCAGTAGGGCTGGCCGATTATGGACTGCGCTTAACCCGACGTGAGGCAAAATCTTCAAAGCACTATCCTGTCGCTTCTTCGGAATTAGGGACTAATGCCGTGGCGGCTCGGTTTTGGTTGATAGATCTTTCTAATCAGGCAAACCTTCGTGTACCAATTATTCTCGTGTCATTTTTTGCTTCTCCGGAAGAAGTGGGTTACTTTGGCGTGTCCTACCAGTTGGTTGCTCAGGTCGGAATACTCTTTACCGCGTTACAAAGTGTTTACTCACCGATTTTCGTGCGAGATTTCACGCGTCGGAAAGCGACCTTACTTCGGCGTCATTTCTTGCAAACGCGGATTTATGCAGTGGCCTTGTATCTACCTATTTTCCTAGTTTTTATTGGAGCAGGTAAATTTTTCCTTGGTCTATCGGGTCCAGACTTTACCCAAGCATTCCCTCTCGTGGTTATTCTTGCTGTTGGGCAGTTGATAAAATCAAGTATGGGTTTGGGGGAATTCTTCAACTTGATGACTAACGCGGAAAGATTTGAAATATCTGCAAGCTTTATCACCCTGGTCCTTACTTTAACGCTAGGTATTTTCCTTGGCGGTAGATCGGAAACGATAGGAATTGCTATAGCTGTTTCTATTACCCTTGCTTTCAAGAACCTAATTTCAGTGGTAAGGGCAAATCGGACTATTCGACGTCTCGAAGTTCCAGTACCTTGAACACCAATAACCTTCCTGGCTGGTTGGCGCTTGCCCTGGGATGTATGCGATTCGTATTTACCTGGGTCTCAAATAATGCCAGCATAAGCCTAATTAGCTTAACTTCGTTCCTTCTCCTCTGGGGAGTTTTCTTTTTACGAATAAAGTTACCGGTTCTGATAGGATTAGTTCTTACTGTATTAGGCATTATTTTGGCCTTGTGTCTCTATAGAAGCCACATTAATCGAGTTTCTTTGATTGTCCTTTTAAATTTGTTTTACTGGCTTTTAATTGGTGTTACAGTTGGTGGGATCCACCCGGCAGACCTTCTTAATCTCGGATTTTTCGATGGTGATGGAAAGATTTTCGTTGCCTATCTACCGCTTTTGTTCTTTACTTTGATGCCTGTGAACATGCGATACGTTCACAGTGCTTTAAAGAGCGCGATGGTTATTGGGGGGTATGCAATTGGTTTGTTCGTAATTTGGTGGTTTTATCACCCAAAATTTCTTTCAGGTGGAACCGCGGATGATTTTGTTGGATTTCATGCTATGCACAATACGGCAGGGCTATTTTTCGGTGTGCTTGCTACACTTTTTTTGATCATTGGGTTAGAGACTCGTAGATGGGCCCTGGTGTTTCTTGCTGGAGGACTTGTGTTTGTTGTTTTCGGCACGGCTTCGCGTCAAGCTCTTGTGGCGTTTGCGGTTGCGCTCTTGTGGTATCTGGTGAGAAATTGGCGAATTCGTAGTCTAATTACGGGAGCCTTGATTATCTTAATCACCTTGGTTTCGTTACCGATTGTTGCACCTCAGACTTTTCAACGTACTAAAGATGTATTTACAGAGGAGGTTATTTCATCGGCGATTCTTACTGCTCAGCGTAGACAATGGATGCCTGGTAGAGAACGTCTTTATGTTGGGGAGAATCACAATCTTATGGTTCGCATGCTTTATTGGACTTATGCCAGTCGCCTCTTTATAGATAGTCCAATATTCGGCATTGGATTTGGTCGCTTTAATGATATGAACACGGGATTCATTGGCCATCGTGGGTTGGTCTACTTTGCTACTAAAGGGGATAGAGTAATTAGTGATCTCTCTGCCCATAATTCATATCTTCATTTATTAGCCGAGTTGGGTGTCACGGGTTTAACGTTACTTCTTTTGGTCTGGTTAATGATTTTTCGTAGCCTTGGTATAGCAAGAAAGCGATTGGTTGGGCCAGGCTTAACACATGCTTATCTTTTCGCTTGTCAGGGACTGATAGTCTTTGTTCTTGTTGGGGCTCTTTTTGATCACGGACTTGGAGCCCCAAGTTTGATTATTCCTGTTGGGATTTTTGTTGGATCTGCTTATGGATTAGTTCGCAAAGCTCGAATGCTATTTGAGGAGTGACAGGATGTGGCGCTTAATACTGGTATCACTGCTTCAGGGCAGATAAGGTTAAACAGGTGAGGTGAAGACAGTGTCGCCATTACCCAATTTCATCTATCTAGGTCCTAGCAAGGCCGGTTCGTCATGGCTTTTCCAGGTTCTTAAATGGCATCCCGAAACCTATATAACTCCAGCGAAGGATCTATATTTCTTTGACCGCTTTTTTCACAGGGGAGTTGACTGGTACAGTCGGCAATTTGAAGGGGCCAAAGGTTATAGGGTTGTTGGTGAGATTTCCCACGATTACCTTTTTTCTTTGAAAGCGGCTGAGAGGATGGTTAATTTAATTCCAGACGTTCGTTTGATGGTTTGTTTGAGGGAGCCCGTTGCACGGGCTTTTTCTGCATTTCTTTATCTTCGTAAACACGGACTTTGTAGTCCTTGTTTCGAGAGTGCATTGGAAGAACACTCGAGTTTCCTTGCTCATGGAATGTATTGGTCCCACTTACGTTCCTATTTGGAAATATTCAGTAAAAGCAAAATCCACATCTGTCTTTTTGATTCGTTGGAAGATAACCCGGTACAGTTTTCCCAAGATGTTTTTTCTTTTCTAGGAGTTCAGCCGTTAATCATTCCAAAATACCTACATAGTAAAACGCTCCCTGCTTCAACTTCACGCTCGTCACATCTTTCCCGTTTGATTAAGTCGGGGGCTAATTTGGCGAGGAAGTGGGGGTTTGCTCGGCAGGTCGGTCAAATCAAGGCATCACGTGGGATCCAAAGGTTGTTATATAGGTCCTTTCGGCCTGATGAGAGGCCACTCCTGTCAGAAGTTATGCGAGCAAGGCTCACGGAGATCTTTCGGCCAGACGTTACTGCAACGGCAGAGTTGATCGGCATCGATTTACCAGGTATCTGGGGTTATTCTGAAGGGCGAAAATCGTGAAGGTCGCTATAGTGCACGATTGGCTGGTAACTTATGCTGGTTCTGAACGAGTTCTTGAACAGTTGTTACTTGTTTTTCCTGACGCCGACTTATATAGCATCGTAGATTTTTTGCCTGGTCACGAACGAGAGTTCCTTCGAAGTAGGTTCGTTCACACCTCATTTATTCAACGACTTCCTTTTGCTAAACGAGGATTCCGATGGTATCTCAATCTTAT
Organism: Trueperaceae bacterium; assembly: GCA_002707365.1. Classification (NCBI taxonomy): domain Bacteria; kingdom Thermotogati; phylum Deinococcota; class Deinococci; order Trueperales; family Trueperaceae; species Trueperaceae bacterium. The sequence goes on along the minus strand of PAMQ01000007.1, from coordinate 310,655 downwards.
GCCGCTAGCGGTGGAACAGTTAGATCTATCAGGTTATGATCTTGTTTTATCGAGTTCGCACGCTGTGGCAAAAGGTGTAATTACTGGACCTGACCAACTACATGTTAGTTATGTACATTCTCCTCTTCGTTATGCTTGGGACCAGCAGGTGCAATACTTACGTGAACATAGTCTAAGCCGGGGGCCTAGAAGTTGGGTATTGCGGTTACTTTTACACTGGCTCCGTATATGGGATGTCCGTACAGCCCCTGGGGTAGATCACTTTTTGGCAAATTCAAGGTTTGTTGCTCGGCGGATCCGAAAAGTTTACCGGAGGGAAGCACGGGTTATTCATCCCCCGGTTAATACTGATGCTTTCCAACTACAACCTGACAAGAAGCCCTATTTTTTGGCTGCATCTCGACTTGTTCCTTACAAAAGGGTAGATCTCATTGTTGAAGCTTTTTCGAAGATGCCGGAACGGAGACTTATTGTTATAGGCGATGGTCCTGAGCGGAAGAGAATTGAGTCACTGGCTGGACCAAATGTTTCTATTTTGGGTTACCAGCCGCCGGAAACCTTACAGCATCATATGCGGTTAGCTTCTGCTTTCATCTTTGCTGCCGAGGAGGACTTTGGCATTTTGCCAGTAGAGGCTCAGGCGTGTGGGACACCGGTCATTGCTTACGGTAGGGGAGGCATCTTGGATTCAGTAGTTAATCTTGGACAAAAGGATCCGACAGGCATTTTATTTACTGAACAATCGATTGATAGTTTGATCGATGCGATCTCGATTTTTGAAGATCACCGTGATGCGTTTTTGCCAAACGTCATAAGACAAAACGCTCTCCGCTTTGGCGAAGAACGTTTCCGTAAAGAGATTTCTGATTTTGTGTCCAAGCGTTATCACGAATTCAAAGCATCTTTTGATGATAATCGGTAGATGATACTTTGACTTATAAGCACTTAGCTGAATTGTTCCGTTCGATCATGCCGTGGACGATGTTATGGGGAGGATTTGCTTTCTGGGTTGTAGTCGCCTCTCTCATGTCCGGAGATATATCTCAGGCCGTAATGTGGTTTTTTCAGGCTCTTTTCGCGATATTTCTAGGACTAGCTTTTTCCTACTTTCGTAAAATCTGGTCCTATCTTGCATTTGCAATACTAGCTGTTTTAGTTACGACTCTGGCCATTCACTCGTGGTCACAAGCCCGACAATGGCAAAGTTTTTGGGGCGCTTCTAACAGTGTTATTGAACCAAGTGATTATGAGCAGAGTTGGATCGTTGTCGAGGCCGATTCTTTCCCTAGTGGAAACCGCGAGTTTATCTATCAGACCTTTCGAGATGGTAACCCTATTAAGGGTCGGAACTTCCGAGTCACAATTTCACTCAAGACTGGCTCGACAAGGGGTGGGTTTTTAAGCCTGTTAGCTGCCAATCCTTTTGGTGCTTATAGTTCACTGCCGGTTCAAGCAACAAATGAATGGAGTGAGCTTGAACTTGTATGGCGGGTTCCTGAAGGTGTTAATTCTAGGGAACTGCGTATCGGTTTATCGGGATTTATTGGTTCAGAAATCTGGATTAATTATTTAACGGTTGAAGAGGAAGTTATGGGCGGGTGGCAGTTAGTAAAAGATTTTAAATCGGTTGGGATTAGTGTGCAGAAATTGGAAGGCTCCTCTGTAAACTCCCGGCAGCCGGTGGCACCTAAAGAGCAATTGGTATTCAGGCTGGGGAAAAGTGATTTAGTCGCAAATCAGGGGTTTTTACCCTGGAGCAAAAAACGTCAACATGTTATTACTAACCATCCCAATCTTGACGGTCATACTATTGGCTTGCTCGGCGCCACTACACTCTTGTTACCCGCACCATTTTCAGTTGTTGGGGCTTTGGTTACTATGGTTGGTATTGGTTTGACAGGTAGTCGCATTTCTTGGATCATGATCAATTTTGTTTTAGTCATGTGGGCGTTGTTGCGTTTGTCCCGCCGTTGGATGTTTCTTGCAATTGGTGCAGTGATTTTTGTTAACGCTGGATTGTACTTTGTTGCTACAAGTGGTTCTGAGCGACTTAGCCTTGTACCCATAATTTCTGAGCGACTTAGTCTTGTACCAGCATCTAAAGAAGATTCCTCAAGTCAAATGTCAAGACCAGAAATTTGGCGTTATGCTTTGGCTTCAGCTTTCAAGAATCCTATTACCGGGACTTCGCAATCGTTTGATTCCATGCTTGAAGACAACTTCATTGGAAAACACCGTCCATTCTTTCCAAAGCATGCTCATAATTTTGTGTTACAAATGGCTTTTCAGCACGGTATTTTCGGTGCGATAGCGGCATTGTGGGTCACTGTAGGAATTTTGCTAATTGGATTCCGTTGGGGTGGGATTTGGGGTCTCACGTACGGTTTGTTACCAATTATACTTAACCTTCCAGATTTTACCTTTTTCTTCGTTGGAGTTTTGGCACCAATGACACTTGGGCTTAATCTTATTCGTTCGGAATCGTATTCAGCTATCCGTAATGGTGAGTCTTAGCTAGGAATTTGTGAAAGACAAAAGAGGTTCGTGGAAAAGCAGTTTATTGAATTTATCGCACCTTGTTTATTTATGAGTTTCGTGTTTTCGTAACTATAAATTGGCTTGCCGTATCATCTATCCGCTAAATGTTGTGATGTCAAACATTGCTGTCATTATTTGGCTTTAGTGAAGGCACCTACGGATTCTAGATAATCCATAAGGGTTTTCACGCTGTCTTCGATAGAGAGTTTAGAAGTATCGATGAACACTTCGGGGTTTTCAGGGTTTTCGTAAGGTGAGTCTATACCGGTAAAGTTAGAAATCTCTCCGGATCTTGCTTTCTTATAGAGACCCTTAGGATCTCTTTTTTCAAGGATGTTAAGGGGTGCATGAACGAATACTTCGATAAATTCGCCGTCACCAACAAGTCCTCTAACAAGATCGCGATCAGCTCGAAATGGACTAATAAAAGCAGTCATTACAATGAGTCCAGAGTCCAAGAACAATTTCGATACTTCACCAATACGGCGAATGTTCTCTACTCTGTCCTCGTCGGAGAATCCCAAATCTTTGTTGAGGCCGTGTCGAACATTATCACCATCAAGAATATAGGTGTGGTGTCCTAATTTGTGCAAGTGGCTCTCGAGAGCATTAGCGAGTGTGGACTTTCCAGCACCGGACATTCCTGTTAGCCATAAGATCGCAGGGCGCTGGTGTTTAGTGCCGGCTCGGTCATTTTGGGTTATACGGTGGCTATGCCAAACAATGTTGTCTGTTGGTATAGACATTAAGAAGCCCTCTGGGTTTCGATTAGGATCTCAGCAATTTCAGGCCGTGTAAATTGACTTGGTGGTTTCTTACCAGTCGCAAGAAGTTCTCGGACCTTTGTACCAGAAAGAAAAACATGATTGTCTCCACCATGGGGGCAGCTTTTTTGGGAAGCCATTTGACCACAAACTTTACAAAAGAAGGCATGCTCGAACTTTAGTGGTTCGATATGCAATTCCTTTCGACTAAATCGCTCAAAAATTTGTTGAGCCTCATATGTCCCGTAGTAATCACCTACTCCAGCATGGTCTCTACCAACAATAAAATGGGTACAGCCGTAATTCTGGCGTGATATTGCATGCAAAATAGCTTCCCGTGGACCTGCGTAACGCATAGCAGCAGGGTAAGTCCCTAAAAATACGCGGTTTTCAGGATAGTAATTCTTCAGCAGTGTTTGATAACAGCGCATACGAACATCAGCTGGAATGTCGTCGGATTTCGTGCTTCCTACAAGAGGATTAATAAAAAGCCCGTCGACATTTTCGAGTGCAACTTTGGTTAAGTATTCGTGAGCTCGATGAATAGGATTACGTGTTTGGAAGGCAACTACAGTGCTCCACCCCCTGTTAGCAAATTCAGTACGAGTTTTCTCGGGTGTAAAGCTTTGGTTGGGGAACGGACTGCTCGAGAAGCTGTTAATAAGATGAACTGGTCCACCTAGGTAGACAGTTCCAGCAGAAATCATCGCAGCAACCCCAGGGTGGTTTCCGTCGGTTGTGCCATAGACTTTTTTGGCTTCGACAGACTGGTTAGGGCGATAGACATCCGTGACTCTGATGAGTGCAAGTACAGTACCGTTTGGGTGTCGAAGGGCAACTTCTGCTTCGGGTTCTATGCCTATCGCTTCTTGCTCAGAGATTTGTAGAGTGATAGGAATGCTCCAAACTACACCGGTCGGTAGTCTGAGCTTATCGAGGATAGTGTAATATGCCTCCTCGGTTACAAAACCGTCAAGGGGGCTATACACTCCAGTAGCTAGACACTCGAGATCATGCAGGCCGCGTTCTGATAGCACTACTGAAATTGCTTTCGAGCCAATCTCAATTGCCTTCTTACGATCGTTACCGGTTAGCGTTCGTTGTATGAGGGCCCCACCGTGCGGTGGAATAATTGCATCACTCATTTATACTCCAAGGATTAGAAAGTTCTATTCAACACCAGATGAAATATTATAGTAGTTTACAAGAAGAGTCAAGTAGTGTGTGAGAGGAAAGGGGTTATCTTGAAACATCTACACTACACCCTACATTTAGGTTATAGCGCTTTTAGTTGAGTTATTAGGTAATCACAATGACGGAAGTGTGTGTCGTTAACACAGGCTATTGTTGACTAATACTATCTATAATCTTTTTTGTTAACAGACTTGATGTCGGTGTCCATAATGACCACTAGTTGAAGTTTTTCAAAATAACTATTGCGTTTACAAGCAAGTTTAGTCATTTACGGGCAGGCCGGGTGCATTAAGGCCACAGGCTACGAGGAATTCGGGGTTAAACAAGTCCTCTTTATTATAGAGCAAGGGGTCCCCGTTCTCTAAGCTAACTATTAAGCCACCCGCTTCCTCAACAATGGCCTGTGCTGCTGCTGTATCCCACTCCATTGTCGGACCGGTCCGGGGATATAGATGGGCGCCGCCGCTTGCGACTTCGCAGATCTTCAGGGCGCTACCTTTGGCTACCAGGACCACTTCACGGTTCTTTTTTAGAGATTCGAGAAAGCGGTGAGTAGCCTCGTCGGTGTGAGAACGACTGATCATCACAGTAACACTCTCCGGTTCGGGGTCGATTGTAGAGATTTTCTTAGAAGGGGATGTTCCTTTACGACAACTAGCGCCTTTACCTAATGCTGCCTCGAAAGTCAGATCTAAATCCGGAGCGTGGACGACACCAAGGACTGGCTTTCCCCATTCTATCAGCGCTATGTTTACTGTGAATTCCCCGTTTCGCTTCACGAACTCTTTTGTGCCATCGAGCGGGTCAACAAGCCAAAAGTGTTGCCAATTGCGTCGAACGGCATAGGGGACCTCAGCTGATTCCTCACCTAGGATAGGGACGCCAGGAGTAACTTTACTTAGTTCCTTGGTGATTAGACGCTGTGAAGCTAGATCAGCTTTGGTTAGAGGGGATTTATCAGTCTTCGTCATCACATCGAAGTTAGTCTGATATATTTCAAGGATCTTTTTTCCAGCCCTACGGGCTATTTCCGATACCTCTGTTAGCAGAGAATATGGGTCGGGGAAAGCCTGTAATTTTTGCGCACTATCGCCCGTAAAAGGTTGTTCATTTTCCATTGCAGGAGCAATAATATCCTAGATTAGTGAGAGAAAGTGTAAAAACCCGTCTGTGACGGGATTTTCCTTTTGACTTTACTTGGGACATAAAGCAACTCTTCGCGTCATTATTGGTCCAGAATCGTCTTTTTATACTGGGTCGTCGGTTCGGGTTTGGGTTTGAAGGTACCAGTTTATAGTTTCTTTGAGTCCTTCAGTAAGTCCAATGGNTGCTTGCCAATTCAGGAGCTGTTTTGCCTTAGAAGTGTCGGAAAAATTCCGCCTGATTTCGCCGGCTAATGGATTAGTGTGTTGTACTTGCACCCCTTGAACGCCTGCTTGGCTTAGTAGGGAACTTATTAGTTTCGCTATTTCGGAAATAGTAGTTTCTCGATTACTAGCAATTTGGAAGACCTCGCCGCCTATATTTGGTGTGTAAGCAGCCTTAACTATTGCTCCGATCAAGTCGTCTATATAGACAAAATCACGAGTTTGAGATCCATCCCCATAGATCTCTAGAGGTTCACTAGCTAGGCCCTGTCGAATGAATTTTGCCACCACGCTTCCCTTGTGATCTGAGCCAGGCCCGTAAACATTACCGAACCTAAGGGCAATCGTTTCGATACCGAAAGTACCGTGATAGGCACATAGATAACCTTCGCAGGCAGACTTGCTTGCACCGTACGGACTCTTGGGTTTCGGTACCATATCCTCATTTATGGGTGGCGTCACGTCACCGATGACTGTACCTCCGCTAGAGGCAAACACAAATTTGGTGATGCCGTGTTCACGTGCGGCTTCGAGGTAGTTTAGCGTGCCCAAAACGTTAGCGCTACAGTCAAGAAGGGGGTCTTCGATGGAGGGTTGCACTCCAGTGTTGCCAGCGAGGTGAACTATTGCTTCAATGCCTTGAGTCGCACGAAGTGCAAGATCAGCATCGCGGATGTCTCCTACTACAAGCTCTACCCCATCAGGCGGCCCTACAAGATTTTCCGCTGTGATCTCCCTATAACTGCCGGTCTCAGCTAGGTTTTTTCGTGAGCCCACCGAGAGGTTATCGATAATACGAATAGCACCTTTGTTCGATTTATATAGATGGTTGACAAGGCGACTGCCGATGAAGCCTGTTCCACCAGTGATGAGCCAGTTCACGATTTCCTCCGGAACGTAATGTTACCAGTTGATTAGGTGTTTCTAAGCAAGCTGAGCAGGTAATGTCGGTATGGGTTGTCCGGCGACATTTCATGGGCGAGATCGAATACCTCTGCTTCTGAGATCCAACTCCTACAAAAGGCAATTTCCTCTGGGCAGGCAATCTTTAAGCCCTGACGAGCTTCAACGGTTTCAACAAAATTAGCAGCTTGCAAAAGACTTTTGTGGGTTCCAGTGTCGAACCAAGCGCTACCTCTTCCTAGGAGCTCTACTTGCAGTTCATCATTCGCAAGGTAGCGCTTGTTGACGTCCGTAATCTCAAGCTCACCTCTGGCTGATGGTTGAAGTTCTCGTGCGAAAGAGGCAGCGCGAGCGTCAAAAAAATAGAGGCCGGTAACTGCATAATTACTTTTGGGGCGCTCAGGTTTCTCTTCAAGACTCTTTATCTTGCCTGCACTGTTAAATTCTATGACACCGTACCGGTGGGATTCATCAACGTAGTAACCGAATACCAGAGCCCCGTGCTCTAATTGTGCTGCTTTTTCTAGTCGGGCGGAGAGGCCCTGGCCAAAGAATATGTTGTCACCAAGTACCAGGCATGAGGGACCCCCGTCGGTGAAAGTCTCACCAATTAGGAGGGCCTGGGCAAGACCCTCAGGTCGAGGTTGTACAGCATATTCGAAAGCCAAGCCCCACTGATTTCCGTCACCAAGTAAACTCTGGAACAGGGGTAGATCGCGAGGGGTAGAGATGATAAGTATCTCTCTTATGCCAGCCAACATTAGAACCGTGAGTGGGTAATAGATCAGGGGTTTATCGTATACCGGTAGAAGTTGCTTGCTGATCCCTCGCGTGGTTGGGTGAAGACGGGTGCCGGAACCGCCCGCTAGAATGATTCCTTTCACACTACACCTGAGGTCCCACTTGGTTCATGTCCTCGCCAGAAACCAGCTCGTTAGCCCAATCAAGATGTTCAAGGTACCAATGAACTGTCTTAAGTAAGCCGCTCTTAAAGCTTTCGGTCGGCTTCCAACCAAGATCTAGACGGAGCTTAGAGGAGTCGATTGCATATCGAAAATCGTGGCCGGGTCGGTCTTCTACAAAGATGATCTGATCAGCGTAAGCTCGGGTTTTCGGTTGAAGTTCGTCAAGGATTGCACAAAGGGATTGAGTCATTTCGAGGTTAGTGTGCTCTTCGTTCGTCCCAATATTGTAACTGTTTCCTATTGCCCCTCGATCAAGTACTGTAAGCAGACCCCGAATGTGATCTTCAACGAACAACCAATCACGGATATTGTCTCCCCGTCCATACAATGGTATGGGTTCTCCCGCAAGGGCTTTGAGAATAACGGTTGGTACCAGTTTCTCCGGGTGCTGGTAAGGCCCATAATTGTTAGAGCAGTTAGTGTTTAGTACGGGGAGGCCGTAGGTGTGGTGGTAGGACCGTACGAAATGATCCGCAGAGGCTTTACTTGCTGCATAGGGCGAGTTCGGGTCGTAAGGACTGTTTTCGCGGAAAAACCCCTTTTGCCCTAGACTGCCAAACACCTCGTCAGTCGATACGTTGAGGAAACGAAATTGGTTCTNGAGTACTTCAGANAGGCTGTTGAAATATGACCGGACTACTTCGAGTAGCGTAAAGGTACCCACGACGTTCGTCTGTACAAATATGTCTGGGGAGTCTATGGACCGGTCCACATGAGTTTCAGATGCAAGGTGCAAAACTGCGTTTGGAGCGTAGATTTCGAACAGGCGACTCATTGCCTGGGCGTCACAAATGTTGACGTGCTCAAAGTGGTACCGAGGGTTCCCAGTGATGGACTGGAGGGAGGACTGATTACTGGCATAGGTTAGAAAATCAGCGTTAACGATTTGGTGATCGGTTTGTTCGACTAAGTGTCGAACCAGTGCCGATCCGATAAAACCGGCTCCTCCAGTGACCAAAATAGTGNTATCAGGCATTTTNNGNTTCTCCGANAAGACTTTCGCCATCCTTGTACTTGAANGGAATTTCGATGTTAGCTAGTTTTGGTAAACTCTTATCCCGTTTGGAGATATTGGGATTAACTAATCCCCAATCTATACATAGATCAGGATCATTCCAAATTATTCCCAGTTCGCTATCACGATTGTATTCAGCAGTTACTTTGTACGTAATGTAAGCTTCTTCGCTTAGCACTAAGAATCCGTGCGCGAATCCAACAGGTAGGTACAGTTGATGATGGTTTTCCTCGGATAGATTGGCCGCAACCCAAGAGCCGAATGTCGGTGAGCCTTGCCTGATATCAACTGCGATATCAAGGATTTCCCCGTGAACTACGGAGATCAATTTCCCCTGTGAATAGGGTGGGGTTTGAAAGTGTAGCCCCCTGAGCGTACTTCGGGTGGATCGAGAGCAATTATCCTGGACAAAAGTTTCAGGAATACCCCCCTTCCGGTAAACGGAGCTCTTGTAAGTTTCGAGGAAAAATCCCCTAGAATCGGGGTAGACCGTTGGTTTAACCAGGATTACTTCAGCGATAGAGAGTGGGTGAAAAGTAGTCACGAAATTAGTTTCTCCCGTAGGGCCTGCCAGCGTGAAATGTCGAGCGATATATCCTCAGGAAGATCAACGCCAGCACTCGCGCGCGATCCCCGTACCACATCAGGCTTCCTACGTTGGGCCAACTCGAACACACTTTTTCGTTCAGTAGCTATATGGAGGGTGTTGAATGGGACAGAGTCGAAGTATCTAATCGCCAGAGCTATGTCAGGGCCAATCACGTCTACATAGTCCTGCGAAGTGTAGACATCATCGAAGGCTATCGGGTAAGTCCATTGGCGGGGCCGGAAGCTGGTGCGTATAACTAGGGCATTCTGGTGGACCCTTACGACTTCCTCAGCAACGAGTTTAGAAAGACCGTAGTGGTTTCTAGCAGGACCAGGCTGGTCGTTCTCGAGATAGTGACCCCGGTCGCCGTAGAATACGTAATCGGAAGAAATGTGCACAAGGGGAATTTTTCGTGGAACAAGCTCGCGGACTAGGGAAGTCGTTCCGGCAACGTTGACAGCCCAGCAGGCTTGTCGTTCCCTTTCTGCCCCACGGACATCAGTATAGGCTGCTGCATGAACAACAAGATCAGGTTTATATCGTTCTATGGATTTTACTATCGTGTCCGATTTGGTGAGATCCAATTCAGAGCGAGGTGGTGTGGTCATTTCAAGATGTCGTGATAGTTCTCGCCCTAGGCGTCCACTCCCCCCTGTTAATAGAACGCGCCCTGCGGATTCCGCTTGCATAGTTGCAATCTAGCATGACATTAGTTGGTTTAGGTCGTTGGGTAAAGATTGGACGGCTCGATAAGTCAGCAGCGGGAGGAGGGGGTTGACCTACAGCTATTTTGCAGGACTATCTTTTATTGATATTGGCGGCTGGAAGGTTTCGCGAAGAAAAAAGGGAAGAGTTGCTACCATACTGGCGATCACCGCAGCTAGAGCAGCAGCATGCCAAGGGTCATTTTCCCTTAGCGGATTAATTGGCGGTTTTGCTAAGGAAAGAGTGTTGGCGCTAGCTAAGGTGAGGCCCCGAACAGTTTGTATCGCCGTAGAGGTTGCCGAAAGATCCCTGTAGGAAGTTCGGGAATCGCTTAGGCGCCTTGAAATCTCTTCTCGTTTTTGAGCAAGTTCGCTTAATCTAGTAAGTAGACCGCTCGTTGTGTCAACGAGGTCCTGAAGTTGTTCTTGCAGGACACTCCTCTCAGCTATAGAAAGTTCGAGTTTAAGCTTACTGGCGCGTAGTTTCCGTTCTAGTTCCAGCTTTTCTGATTGAGTGTCAAGAAGGCCCTCATGTATATCTGGCATCGGGTCATCGAAACCACTAATCTCTAGGAGTTGCGACTCAAGCACCATTTGCTCCCGCTCTGCCACTCTTGTAAGACTATCTAGTTCTTCTAAGCGATTCGTCCCTTTGACGATTTTCTGGTTAATATTAACCAGATTTGATTCTAAGAGCTTGAAGTTGTCAATGGATCTAAACTTTTGCCATTCCGTCTCAATAGTCTTCAGTTCTTCGCTTATGTTCTGGAGCCTTAAGACAATCGAGCTGTTGCTGGGAGCGAGTGGTGCTAAGAGCGATTCCCGGACTGCAGTGAGAGTTACTTCAACCCACGTATTAGTGAGATCAGCTGCGGTGCCCGGGTCGGTATGAACTAACTGGTGGTCGACAACTAGAGGAAACCCTTTTTCTACACCATTGGTTACTTGCTCAGCAGATCGTATAATTGAACTAGCTGCTTTCAAGTCACTGACTGTCAGGTTAGTTTCAGGGTAAACTTCGAGGGTTTCCGCCATAACTCTGGCGCTTAGTGCCAAAGCCTTGTATTGGTTTAAAGTCGCGTAAACGAGCGGTTGGAAGCGGAGAACGCCTTCANCTACAAATTCTACTGAGGGTGGTGCTAGGATGACTGTGCTCGAGACCCGAAACAACTCAGGTTTGCGAGTTACTGAAAAGTAGCCTACGGTTCCAGCGACCAAGGCGACGATTACTATAAAAGGAAGTCCTCGCCTAATAATCAAGTACAGACTGCGAAAAGATATTTCATCGGTATTGACAGTCATGAAGGTCTCTCCTTCCAATCGCAATAATGCAGTCTATTTGAGTAGACGGATGAAGCCCTCATCCTCAAGTTTAGTAACCCACGGTTTTAGGTCCTCGAGGGTTAAGTCGAGACTTCTTCCTGCCTCTTCAATAGTTTCACCGTTACTAAGCGTTTTAAGGACATTACCTCCCAGTGTGCCAAAGGTTTCACGAAAATACATCGAAAGGTCAGTCATCGGGTTAAGTGCATCCTTCCCTCGCAAAGTTAGTACGAAACTCTGGCCTTCCCATCCTGGTGGCTCCTCAGGAAGTTGTAGGTCTTCGATGGAGTTGACAGTCGGATAACGACGATTGGTTCCTACGCGATTTGCACTTATACGCAGGAAGGCCCTCCCGTCTTTATGAAACGTATAGCCTTGATTATCAGTGCTCAGGCCACTGTACTTTTTTGGATTTGCTCTGGACTTATATCTGTTAGTTGCAATGCCAAGAAGGCTTTGGACCAAGAGCGGATCAAGGGGGTGGGCGACTAGGGGGCTATGGCTTAGGGAAAGGCTATAACGAAAAATTGCACGGAGAGCGTCAATGCGTTCGGATATGTTCCTGGCTTTTTCATGCTGAGCAGCACCAATGCTGCCGTTTAAGAAAAGCGCAAGACCGTATTCGTTATTGTGAGCAAAGGTCAGGCTTCCGGTGAATTCTTTGTGTCGCAGCTCATTTATTAGGAGTCGCACATCCGTTAACCCAGTGGAATACGAGACTCCTGGTGAAAATTGGGGAAGTGCCTGCATTACTGTGAGCTGACTGTCCGCGAAACCGCTTTGAAGTTGTGGAATTGTCAGTGCAGGGTGTCTCTCGAAATAGAANTCTATCCCCTTCTTTGTTAGGGAACCGAAATCTCCAAGACAGAACCTAGATAACAACTCGCCATCCTCTATTTTAANGATCATGTTTCCTGCATTCTGAGACAGTACCAAGGTGCCGTTTAACTTTGCCTTCTTAATGCCGACTAATAAGTCGTGCCCGGAGAGCGAACTACTACTGCCCGAGAGGCTCTTCATTTTAGTTCTCTTAGTAGATCACGGTCTTCAGTAAACGATAATTTTCCTAGGGCCTGATTCACGGGTAAAAAATTCCCCTTAGGGAAAGTTGATTCTCGCAATACTGGCTGGATGGCTTCGGTTGTCATTCGATAGTAGGTGATCATACGCCGTTTTCCATTGTTATTGACATACCGGGTGACTCCAAACCTTGCTGGGTTTGGACAGATGGCTGTCACGCCTGCTTCTTCTTTAACCTCACGGAGGGCTGCTGCGAGAAGTGATTCACCAGATTCAAGGTGACCCTTGGGGAAGACCCAGGTGCCGTCCAGGTGTCCGAGGACAAGAACCATACCCTTCGCGTCAAAAACCACACCACCTGCCCCTTGGACTATGAAATTGTTCGAATAGGGAGATTCAGGATTAGCCACTGGCGTTAATGCTATCAAACGTGCGGCAGGAATAACCAAAAACCCGCTTGTGGTGGTTAGCTTAAGGCGGTGAAAAGGTCGTACGATAGAACGGTGCATATCGATGAGAAGTGTTTTCAACAAAGGGTTCAAACTAAGTGAAGTTGGGTTTTCTGTGACTCGCTTACGTTGGATATCTCTTATGGGCGGAACGGGTTATCTCTCTCTGACTTTATATCTTGTTTTTGGGCTCAAAATGTTGTGCCCAGGAAGTGCTGTTGCCACTAATAGTATGCAGAATCTTGGAATTATNCTTGGTTACGCAAGCGTCTTCACAGGCGTTTGGTTTTGGGCTCCGAAAAACCCCTTAATCAAGATCTTTTCTGAAGTTGGGGCAGTGTTCATGTTTCTCCTATTAATTACCATTGTTGTGATAATTACTGCAATTGTGACTCTGTTGGATGGCACGCTCCGGCCCTTTGGGTGTTGATTACCTGCCTACTACTGTGCCGGCGTTCTCCAAGAATTCAACTATTCCTTCGGCTAGCGCTAGAGCCAGGGTGTTTTGGTAGCCGTAAGTTCTTAGTTTGGGACCCTCTAGCGAATTATTCAAGAATCCTACCTCTACCAGGATTGCAGGAATTCTTGCAGTGCTAATCACGTAAAACACGTTCTGTTTGACACCACGGTCTTTAGCCCCGGTTGCTGTAACCATACGGTCTTGGACAATTTTGGCGAGAGTTAAGCTGTAGTTAAGTTGAGCCTCTTTAAGAATGTCACCAGCAATGCCATTCGCGTTGGATAGCGCTTCTTGTGTCAGGGCTTCGCCTGCCGCACCACCCCCATTTTCTCTTATCGCCTGATTTATGAGGCTAGGGTTAAGAGGTTGCCCGAAGACCCAAGTCTCGATGCCTTCAGCATTAGGGTTGGGAGCTGAATTAGCATGTATGGAGATGAACAAGTTGCGATTTGGTGTGGCAAAATTAGAACGCTCCTTAAGAGAAAGGAACGTATCATTGTCGCGTGTAAGGACGGCCTCGATTCCTTTTTCTTTGAGTCGCTTTCTGAGACTCAGGGCAATGCTAAGTACTACCTCTTCCTCAACTGCAAATTCGGTACTTGCGCCAGGGTCGTGGCCGCCATGACCTGCGTCTATCACAACAATTCTACTATTTATTGCGATGTCGGCTACACTAGGTTCTGTACTAAGAATATCGACAACATCGCCGTTTAGGTTGGGCGCGAAATCTATATACAAGACCTCGTGGTTAGCGTGAGATACCTTTCCGAATTCATAACCAGTTCCGTCCGAGTCAATGTTGTGCCGTGGTTGGATGACTAGTATTAGGTCGGGACCGAATTGTTCAAAGGAAAGTTTAACTATGTTGGTTTCAGGGGTATTTAGTGTGAAGCTATCGCTTTGTGCATTCGGGAATGAGATCACCATGATTTCGTTCGTAACAGCGAAGCTAGTGGTTTGCCCAATTGGTATATCTATAGCGACACGTGTTACTAACCCGTCTGGGGAGCCTATNCGGGGTTTAGCGATATTATTTGGAAGTTCGTCACTTGTAATAATAGTGATGAGGTTGTCTTCAGGAAGCCAGTTGCTCTCACCAGCAAAAGCAGAAACGATTGGGCTAATGGCCACATATGCAACGCCGTCAACCAAAATCCCCATGGGACTTTCCATGTCCACGCCATTAAGCTTAAGTGTTCCTAAATCTTTCACTAGGCCTTTTGCGATGTCAGATGTTGTCGTAAGAGTTACCGTGATCGTGTTTTGGTGAAAGGTCAGTTCCTTGGTGGTGTTATCGAAATCGAGAGTTAAACCAAGCGCCTCCGCTAAGGGCAGGGCTTTAGCATAAGCATTTCTGCTATCGCCGTGGCTAATAAAATAGTATGGACCAGCCTCATCCCAAAGCACCCCGTTGACGCCAAGGGAGTTGTGACGTTCTTGTGCTACCCCAAAGCTGAAAAGAGGGAGGAGGAAAATCCCTACAAGGTGTATATGGAACCACCTTTTCACTCTGTGTAGATTCTAGCATGAGAGGCTTACAGCAAAGCGGAATTTCATAGTGTTAAGCGCCCACCTTAATGATCACGGTCAGTTATTTCGATGAACCGTAATCTCAATCGTTATGAGATTAGGGTGCTTGCCGCCAAAAAACTTGGGCGCTAGAGGAGTTTTCCACCCAATTGGTTTTGAATTTAAGAAAATAATGATTGCCGCTTATGCCTAACGTCCACATAGAGTGAAAGGATTACGAATACCTTTGGTTTGATGGTTGATGGTTGATGGTTGATGGAGGATGACCGGTGCTTCTAGGATATGGAAGATTAGAAAGAATGCAAGAAGAGGGCTTTAATTATTTGGCCACAGGGCACTGAGTGAGGACTATTTGATGTTCGTATAATATGACTACCCAAATGACCACCAAAGTATTGCGTTCCTGCCTATGTAAGGAATCCAGGAGTGGATTGCTTTTATTCCGTAAGCCACCTTTCCTTATAAGGCCTGTTGGGGGAGAAAATGCGGTTAAGTAGACTATTATTTAAGTGTTATTGTGGGGTATTTTTCGAATTTTATCCAATGTAATGCTTATTACACGAAATACCTTAAAAAATAAGGTAGAATTCTGTTATGAAATCTCGACTACTAATTACAGGTACCGGTTTCGCAAGAAAAATTTGCGGAGGACTCTTATGACAGATCCGATATTCAGCGCTCTCCTAATATTTATCACCGTAATCGTTGTCGGCTGTGTATCAGTTTTTGTTTATGACAACGTTCAGCGTATTTTCACAGTCTTGATAACTCGAAAACCAGCGGTTTGGACAAGATCTCGACGACGTCTTGGGAAGGTGACTCTTTTTCCTCCTTTAGTGGTCCGGACCTACGCTACCAGGAGGCCGATCCCAGTAGTTTCTTATGCTAGATCCAATCACCTTAATCCTCGTGCTGGGAATAACTGAGGGAGCAAGGTCTTTTGTGCGGACGTTTTGCGCTTTATCACTCGATCGATGTTTTTAACTCTATACTTCATTTGAAACCTGGTGAATTTCTACCGTTTACTTCCAGTTACAATATTGCGCCGAGCCAGGTGGTCCCGATTCTTTCGAAAGGCGAAGATGTTGGGCGTAAGTGGTACTTATCCAGNTGGGGTTTCATTCCTCATTGGGCTGAACCAACAAGGTTCAAAGCCAAATTATTTAATGCTCGGTCTGAGACTGCTAGTGAGAAGCCCGCATTTCGTTATGCCATGCGCATGAACCGATGCTTAGTTCCTGCAAGCGGCTATTTTGAATGGAAGAGTGAGGGCAAATCAAAAGCTCCCTATTTTGTTCGGCGAAATAATGGGCAACCTATGGTTTTCGCTGGTTTACAAAGCCTAAATTCGAGAAGAAGTACGATTGGATTAACACACACTATACTTACAACGGAGTCGAACAAGCAGATGAGGTCTTTGCACCATCGGATGCCCGTAATACTTAATCCCGAACAGTTTGGGACTTGGTTGGACCCCTTGATTTACAACACTCAAGTATTTCATAAACTTTTTGCACCTTATCCCCTTGACGAACTCGAGGTTTTCCNTGTTCCTCATAGGGTTGGAGACCCAAAACTAGATGATGTGTCGTTGATCAAGGATATTTCGGCCAAGGATACCAACCTAACTTTTCGTTAATTGGCGCCACCTATATCTCGTATAGTTTTTACAGCACCTTGATGACAGTAACGGTCAATTAAGAATCTATTGACGGTTACGGCAAGTAGGATATGAGTTGGTAAAAATGAATAGCTTATTAACTTATACAGGCAAGAGATCCCTGTGCGCTGTGTTTGCGAGTGACAGGTTTCGCTGTTTTTTGGGCGCGTTCGAGGAATGTTATTTAGTTGACGGGCAGAACGATTTACTGGGAGGGTTATGTAGGTTTAGCACTAGGTTATAAGCATTAATTCGGTGATATTGAAGGTGCTAACAATCCGAGTTCCTTGACGGGATCTACAAAGGCGCTACCGTGTTGAGGGTCCTCGAGCCTGACGAACAGCTTAAGGAGATCATTAGGCTGTAAGGAGCTTCCGCCTAAAAAACCAAGCCTCTGGCCTTGTGTTATTCGTTGGCCAGGGGTTACTTCGGGTTCGCGGAGGTTGGTATAAACCGTAAAGAAAATTGGCGAATGACGGACAATAACCATGTGGCCGTCATTNACACCCATAAAACTTGCATCTGCAATTACGCCTGCGCCGGCACTCCAAACAGCTGCGTTCGGGATCGGCGATTGGATAGCGATAAAGGAATTATTATTTTGGCCGTAGTCAGTAATAATACGCCCCCCATTTAGTGGCATTACAAAGCCTGCTGTATTTGGTGGAGCTGCGGTGAGATTATATATGAGCCCCTGTATCCTATCGGCCTCTGTAGTCAAGTTTTCACGTTCTATGTCATCGAGTCGTTCTTGGGCTGCTTGGCGCCTAAGTTCGTCTTCAAGGGCTACTAAACGTGCGATTTCATCTTGGAGTTGTTGATCGAGATTACCAAGATTTTTCTCAAGGTCGTTCTGAGCCTCTAAGAGAGCTTGTTGTTGAGCAAGTTGACCTTCGCGGGTAGTTTCAAGACTAGTTATTACTTGATTCAACTCTGTCTGGGTTTTGCCTAACGCAATTTGATTATTGGCTAACTGGTCATTCTTTTCTTTCAGAGAAACAAGGTGTTGGCGGAGATCGGCCTGAGCTTCGTCTAATTGCAAAAGGGTGGCTGCAAGTTGATTAACAACTTTTACATCTTGCTTGGCTAGAAGGGACAGATAGTAGTTTCGGACTTGTAGTTCGTGGAACGAATTTACTTGCGCTAGAACATGGCCAAAACGAGTCGCTCGTTGTCGGTGCAAGTTAATTAGAAGTGCCTGTATTCGGATGTTAAGTATCTGAAGGTCACTTTCAAAGCCTGCAATCTCGATGGTTGTAAGGTCGCGTTCTTTTTCTGTCGTTTNGATTTCGCGGTTTAGTCGGTCACTCTGAATTTGTAGTTGTACTAATCTCGCAGCAACACCATCTCGCTCAGCTATTCGGGTTTCAATGAGTTGAGCGGTGTCGCCAAGTTCAGTTGAAAGCTCACCAATCTGTTGTTGGCGTCGGGCCAAGCGANTACGATTTTCCTCGATGGCTTGTTCGAGCTCAATTTGTCTACTTCGATCCAATTCTGGTTGGGATGCAACAAACGTTAATAGTGCGAGTAAAGAGACAATGGGCCAACGCCACATACAGTGGGTGAAATTAGGGAGCGAGTTACAGATGCGAAGCATGGTACTTAACTTTAGGTACGTTCTCGCAGGTATTGTGAAACAGCGATTGTACTACCAACCAGTCCTATCAGCAGTGCTAGAGCCGTGATTAACGCAGCAACCTGACTGAGCTGAAGGGAATCTCTTACTAATGGTACGAAGGGGAAAGTGACAGTTAGGCGGTCAATTACAAAAAGATAGCTCGGAACAATAAGAGACAAGGTAACAACTGAGCTAAACAGGCCGAGAAGGAACCCTTCAACTAAAAAGGGTGCGCGAATAAAACGACGAGTGGCACCAACGAGGCGCATTACTTCTATTTCTTCACCGCGAGCAGCTATTGCTGCTCTTATTGAATTTACAATAGCAAAGAGTGCGCTAGCTAGGAGTACCACAATAAGAATTGACCCGGATATACGTAGGGCAT
Source organism: Trueperaceae bacterium (assembly GCA_002707365.1). NCBI lineage: Bacteria > Thermotogati > Deinococcota > Deinococci > Trueperales > Trueperaceae > Trueperaceae bacterium. The sequence goes on along the minus strand of PAMQ01000007.1, from coordinate 292,171 downwards.
AGTTAATTGCAATAAACGTCTCGACAGTTTCTGAACCGTCTTAAACATCTGTGACACCAGGCAGGAGTCTTAACCGATGGCTGATAAGGAGTGTTTGAGTTGGGTTATATAGTTTCAGTGCTAGGGTATCAGGAAGGGGATTGTCTACCAAAGCGGCACCTTGTTGCAGAGAAGGCAGGTCCTGGATCATTTCCATAAGAGCCACCTCCTTATTGATGTAGAAGACCTCGTTAATTTCGGGCCATTGGTTAATCTGGTCGAGGAGGAGTGTTATATCTGCATCGTTTTCTAAATATACAGCCATTTCGAGCTCACCTTGCAGGGCAACCAAGGCAGAATTCAGATTTAAGCTAACCAGACTAAACCCAGATAGGATGGTGAGGGAGAGAGTTGTGGTGGTTATGGTAGCTACACTAGCTATCCAGTTGCTACGTATAGCGCGCATGGCTTGGGAAAACACGTACATACCCGTTACCTTACCGTCATGTGTCGGTACAGTACGAAGAAGCTTAGGGCTGACAGGTATTTGAATTTGTCTTTTTTTGGAGGACTCACAGTCGCATTGCGCCTATCACAGCGTCAGTAAATTCCCTTGTAGTAGCTGTTCCCCCTAAATCAGATGTTACTGGTCCGGCTTCGAGGACTTGGTCTACTGATTGCTCTATCAGCTTGGCGTGATTATTTTCGCCCAAATGTTCTAGCATCATTGCTGCGGAAAGGATTGCACCTGTGGGGTTCGCTGTTCCCTGTCCTGCAATATCTGGTGCTGTCCCGTGCACCGGCTCAAAAATGGCATTTTCTGAACCTACGTTAGCGCTTGGAGTGAGTCCTAAGCCACCTACTAATCCCGCTATTAGATCGGAAAGGATATCACCAAATAGATTAGTAGCAACAAGTACGTCAAAGCTTCCTGGATCTAGAACTAACTTTGTGGCGGCAGCGTCAACCATCAGATCAGAGGTATTAATCTCCGGATAGTTCTTTGCTGTCTCTAAAGCCGTCTCAAGGAACAGACCTGAGGTGATTGGTAACACGTTAGCTTTGTGGATAATGACAAGTTTGTTGTCGCGACGTTTAGCTTGCTCGAAGGCTATTCGAGTGATACGGCTACTAGCAGATTTTGTTATTACTGCATCAGCTATAGCTAAATCCCCATAACGTCTTTCTTGAGCAACGTATATTCCTTCAGTGTTTTCACGGACCATCAGCATGTCGATGCCTTGGGTACTTCCTGGAACTGGTCTGGTTTTGGCGGGTCTTAAGTTGGCATACAAATCCAACTCGCGTCGAAGGTAACGTATAGCACTAAAAAAGCCTTTCACTTTGTGTTTTGGGCTGGCGAAGGCACCTGCTAGGGTCGCGTCGGTATCGACGATCGTGTTCAACGTCTCCTTGGGTACGGATCTTCCTTGCGTTTCGAAAGTGGCCCAACCAGCTTCAGCATCAACGAAACGTAATGGGAGCTCGGTATTCTCGAGCACCCTGCGAGCTTCGGGAATGATTTCCTGGCCAACACCGTCACCAGGAAGGAGACAGATTTCGTACATACCGCTCCTTTTCGTAATATCAGGCCGAGTCTTAAAACTGGAAATTAATTCGGCCGAGGCTTATACGCTAACACGATCAGCTTCAAAATGAGACTAGGTATTGGGGCTGAAGTCTTGCTTTTAGGGGTCGGGGTAGGAGACTAATAATTAGTACGTTAAAAAGCTACCTAACCAAACTACCGTTCCTAGGCTGGGCGGGTTTTTGAGCCCAAACATTCTGGGGTATTAAGCGGTCTTTAATGAGATTACTCGTAAGTAGCCGATTATTCCATTAAATCACGGCATAGGGTATTTACGAGCTAAGTCTATAACTTCATGTCGCACCGATTCTTTTTCGTTTGTTGTGAGCGACTTATTAATTAGGTGGGCAACAGTATCCATGTTAGATGGTGTTAAGCCACGGGTTGTGATTGCTGGCGTTCCAATCCGTATGCCCGAGGTTACCCATGGTTTTTCAGGGTCATTCGGGATCATGCTCTTGCTAACTGTGATGTTGGCTTCTTCGAGTCGGTCATTCGCGGTTTTTCCTGTAATCTCTTGTGGGCGTAGGTCGATTACGAACATGTGATTATCTGTGCCGCCTGATACAATGCGATAGCCCCTCTTAACCAAGGCGTTAGATAGCGCCTTGGCGTTATCAATTACTGTCTGAGCATAAGTTGTGAACTTGGGCTGCAAAGCTTCGAAGAAGGCTACTGCTTTAGCAGCTATGACGTGCTCTAGTGGGCCTCCCTGGATACCTGGGAAGATTGTCCGATCGATGCGTTTTCCAAGTTCAATATCGTTTCCAAATATGATTCCACTGCGTGGGCCCCGGAGTGTTTTATGGGTTGTGCTGGTTACTACGTGTGCATATGGCAGTGGATCAGGGTGTAGTTTTGCAGCTACAAGGCCGGCAACATGGGCAATATCAGCCAATAATAGTGCGCCAACTTCGTCAGCTATCTCCCGAAAGGTAGAGAAGTTTATAAACCGGCTGTAAGCAGATGCTCCTGCGATGATTAGTTTTGGGCGATGCTTAAGTGCAAGCGTGCGAACCTGGTCGTAGTCAATCGTTTCATTTGCTTCAGATAGTTGGTATCCAACAACTTTGTAGTTTCGGCCTGAGAAGTTAACTGGGGATCCATGAGTTAAGTGGCCTCCGTGAGCCAGATCCATGCCGAGAATTGTGTCTCCTGGTTCAAGTAGAGCGAAGTACACCGCCAAATTGGCTGAGGAGCCTGAGTGTGGCTGTACATTTGCCCATGAAGCGCCAAATAGTTTTTTAAGTCGATTCAGCGCAAGGTTTTCAATTTGGTCGACGACATGGCAACCACCGTAATAACGGCGCCCAGGGTAGCCTTCTGCATACTTGTTGGTTAGCACGCTACCCGTAGCTTCCATGACAGCTCGAGAAGTGAAGTTTTCTGAGGCAATAAGTTCTAGGCCGTCACGTTGGCGATCGTATTCACCTTGTATTAAGGAAAAGAGTTGTTCGTCATGAGGCTCATTAGAGTAAGGGCTTTTGGCTGCTCGTTCGTTGGGCAAACTCATTCTAAAAGTATAAGCTGCTTCGAATGGGGTTTTGTCGGGATATCATGAAGACGGTATATGGTTGTTTAGAAATTCTGTGTTATTGAAACAGAATTTCTAAATGCTATAGGATCTTCAACCTTTTCTTTTTGCGTTATGACATTCAATCAACAAAGACAGGGTTTAGTTGATTTAGCCAAGTTTTACCAGATGAGTTGAAGCTGGGAGTTAACGGAAGTTCAGTTAAGCCCTTGTCTGAGCCATTCAATAATAAGGCGTACGCCATAACCGGTCGCACCGGCTGGGGTATAAGGCCCTGCAGTAGAGTTGCGTGCCATACCTGCGATGTCGAGGTGTGCCCATGGGTAATTAGTAAAGTGTTCTAGAAAAACTGCTGAAGTACCAATACCACCTGCTGGGCCACCACTGTTCTTTATATCAGCAACTGGCGACTTGATTGTGTGGCGATATTCGTCAAATAGTGGCATTCTCCAAGCCTTCTCATTGGTTGTTGTCCCCGCATTAAGAATCGTCCGTGCTAGGGAATCGCTGTTGCTGAAGAGGCTAGCTGCAACCCCTCGTCCTAAAGCTGAGGCTGCCGTGCCAGTTAGTGTTGCGAGGTCGATTACCGCTTTTGGGTGGTAACGTTTTGCGAAATGAAGGGCATCGGCAAGGACCATCCGACCCTCGGCATCAGTACTAACGATTTCAATCAACGTGTCATCGCTAGCTTTGATGACGTCACCAGGTCGATAAGAGTTACCATCAGGCATATTCTCGGTGCATGGAGCAAGAGCTATCACCCGAACAGGGAGCTGAAGTTGGCCAATAGCGTCCATGACACCAAGAACCGCCCCGGCTCCAGCCATGTCTGTTTTCATGGGCAACATGCCGGTAGGTGTTTTTAGAGAGAGTCCCCCACTATCAAACGTGATGCCTTTTCCCACCAGTACTATTGGGGCTTCTTTAGTACCTAATGGGTTGTGTTCGAGGTTAATAAATGCTGGTTCCCGCCTAGCTCCTTGAGTTACGGCCAGCATAGCTCCCAGATTTTGTTCTGTGATCCATGCCCTGTCGCCGACCAGTATGTTCATTCCATGTAACTTAGCTACAGCATGGGCTATTTCTGCCAAGTACGTCGGGGTGGCGATGTTTGGTGGAGCATTAACGAGGTCCCGAGTCAGCTTTACTCCCTCACCAATCGCTTGTGCGGCTCGGGCCCCGATTTTTATATCTGCAATTTGGTTTCCTTTACTTTCAACGATAGTGAAAGATTCTGGCTTCGCAGCTTTACGGGGGCCATATTGGTAAAGGGCTAGCAGCGATCCCTCGATAATTGCTTGGGCAATCTCTTTTATTTCAAAACCAGCAATGTCAGCGCCATTTACAATTCCTGCTAGTCTCCGGCTCCCAAGTTCTTGAGCTCGCCTGGCAGCCGCTGCAGCTGCATGCCTGATGATTTCTAGTCCGAAGTCTTCTTTTGGGCCCAGCCCGACAAGGATAACCCGCCGCGCCGCGATGACTCCTTGTGGATAAAGAACGGCTATTTCTCCAAGTTTGCCCGTAAAGTCATTTCCGGTAGTGAGGTGTTTGATGCTACCGCTCAAGGCATCATCTATTTCTTTGGCGGGTCCATTACAAAGGATCCCATCCTCGAATAGGCTGATGATAAGGGTATCGGCGTCGAATTCTTTTATGGTTCCTTTGCTTACTAATGCGTCCATACAAATGACTCCCCATTTCGATTTTGACCATAACCCTTCCGAGACAACTATACTTGTCAAAATTTGTTTGGTGCCGTTTGGTACTAAGACCTACATCAATATGCTTAAACAGTACGAATGTCTGCTACTCAATATGGTTTGATGCATACTCGGTTTTAACTAACGGTTAAAAAGTGACCTGTAGATAAATAGGTAAACTAGGCCGATGAAGATCAAACGACTTGGTGAGTCTGATTTGCGTGTTACTGAGATTGGTCTTGGGTGCATGTCGCTCGGCACTAATCGCAGAAAGGCAACCGACATTATTCACCGTGCTTTTGATTTAGGAGTAACGTTTTTTGACACTGCTGATTTGTATGATTATGGGTTGAACGAGGAAATGGTAGGTAAGGCACTTCGGGGGTTAGGGGATCGTGTGGTTATTGCTTCAAAAGTTGGCAACCGTTGGCGGGACGATGGCAGTGGTTGGGATTGGGATCCAAGCAAAGCGTACATTCGCAAGGCTGCTGAATTAAGCTTAAAGCGATTAGGAGTAGATGCGATTGACCTGTATCAGCTTCATGGTGGTACCGTCTTAGACCCGATTGATGAAACTATTGAGGCCTTCGAAGAACTTAAATCTGAAGGATTAATTAGATTCTACGGCATTTCCTCTATCCGTCCTAATGTGATTCGAGAGTACCTCAAGCGTTCAAACATCGTTACAGTCATGATGCAATACAGTTTGCTAGACCGACGGCCTGAAGAGCAGGTGTTCGATATGCTAGCCAAACATGGAGTTAGTGCAATCATACGTGGGCCGGTAGCTAAAGGGTTGTTGGCCTATAAAAAGCCGACGGCTTATCTTACGCATGAACATCAAAGTATTGTTACTGCCCAAACGGCTCTAGACAAGGAAGCGATCCTGGGGCAGAGTCGACCCCAAGTGGCTTTACGATTTGTTGCAGCTCACCCTGCAGTTACGACAATCGTTCCAGGAGCAAGCAGTATCAACCAGCTTGAGGAAAACGTGTTTGCAGCTGCGACCACAGATCTTACTAAGGCAGCCCTGGATCGGCTTATGACGGCAGTCCCAGCATCAATGTACAAGGAACATAGATAGTTAAATCGAATTAATACTGCTTGTCGGACAGCATAAGCCGACACTAAAGATTGAATAGATAGCCGTTGGGGCTAGTTGTCAGCTTCAGCAGCTACCTACATACCCTTCGCCATCGGGTCTATTCTAAGGATTTCCATCATCTAGCGTTAGTTATCATCCTCAGTTTACGGGGTTGGCTCAGCGGAGGCTATCTTGCGTAATTGCCAGTAAAGTACTATTGGCAACGTAAACTGAGGATGATGAGACGTATTTGCTCTGCCCAACTCAAGTGTCGAGGCCTAGGGCCCGCTTTCCGAGCAAATTGCACCTAAAGGGAGAGGGAACAATGAGCCAACTAAAATTTAAATTTGTGCTTCGGATTAACAATTACAATGGATGAGTTAGCATTGGGCCTTGATCTAGGAACCACAGGGGTGCGAGTAGTTGCTGTAGATGCAGCAGGTAAGCTCATTGCAGAGGTGACACACGACTACCCTCTCCTGACGCCACGTCCTGGTTGGACGGAGCAAGATCCAGCCGCCTGGAAAACTGCTACTTTACAAGCTATTAGGGATTTAAATGAGAGCCTGCCACCTAATAAAGTGGTAGTGCTCGGCCTCTCAGGACAAATGCATGGGATGGTACCTCTGGACTCAGCTGGCAATGTTATTCGCCCTGCCATTCTCTGGAATGACCAGCGTACTGAGGAGGCAGTGATTGAGCTCGAACGAGCAGTACCGCGCCCCGAGCTTATTGCTAGAACAGGAAATCCAGCTATAACCGGTTTCCATCTCCCCAAGCTGTTGTGGTTGCGTGCTAACGAACCAGAAGCTTACGAGCGTACGTGTCATAGTTTGTTACCCAAGGACTATGTTGGGTATTTGTTAACAGGAGTTATGGCAGCCGAACCAACTGATGCCTCCGGTAGCAATGCTTTCCATCTAGCTTCTAAACGGTGGGACACCGAAGTCCTCAACGCAATAGACGTAGACCCAAAACTATTCCCCGACCTTGTTGCTTCAGATGACATAATTGGACGTCTGGCGTCAGAGGTCGCCCAATTTACGGGTCTTCCAGAGGGCCTACCAGTTGTAGCTGGGGCTGGAGATAATGCCGCGGCAGCTATAGGCCTCGGCCTTTCTAATTCTGATCCCAGCATTGGCAGCGTAAGCCTAGGGACTTCTGGTGTAATATTTGCCCCACTAACCACAGCTACTCCTGATCCTGAAGGGCGAGTGCACCTTTTTTGCCACGCTGACGGAGGTTACCATTTGCTAGGCGTAACTCTAGCTGCTGCTGGGAGTTTGAGATGGTACCGTGATACCTTTGTTCCGGGCGGTGAATACTCAGCCCTAATCGAGGCGGCAGCTTCGAGTCCAGCTGGAGCCAATGGAGTAACTTTCCAGCCGTACTTAGCTGGCGAGCGTACGCCCCACATGAACCCTAATCTACGAGGTTCATTTTCAGGGCTAAGTCTTGCTACTAACAAAGCCGACACTATACGTGCTGTCCTTGAGGGCGTAGCTTTTAGTCTCCGAGATGCTTTGGATGTAATGACACCACTTGCACCTTTGGGGCGAGCTGTAGCTACCGGTGGTGGCAGCCGCTCTGAACTATGGCTCCAGATCATAGCTGACGTACTACAACTACCCCTTCTCCGGTCTTCCTCAGACCAAGGTGCAGCGTACGGTGCAGCTCTTTTGGGCCTTCAGGGCGTGGGCCTAGTTGAGAAAGCTGCGGAGGCAGCCCGTACTGATGTTGAAAACGAGTTCGAACCAGACGCTGACACCTACTTAGAGCCTCTTAAAAGGTATCGGGTTGTGAACGGTTAAGGGTTATCAGTTGGGCAGGATATAATTATTTTTGAGTTAATTTCGTAATTGGGTGGTCGATAAAACCATTATATTCCTTGTAAATCTCAGGAGCTTTTTGGCGGGTTTAAATCATCTCTTCAGAAGCTCCTTTGCTAGCCCTGCAAATATAGATTGTAGGATCGAGAAGAGTTTTCTTTTGGTAATGATCTTTGACGTTGCAGATAAAAGAATCAGCCTTTTGGTCCTCTACCAGCGCAACCGCTGCTCCACCAAAACCAGCCCCCGTCATGCGTGCACCGTAACAACCCTCTAGACGCTGAGCTGAAGAAACCATTGCATCTAAGGCGTCAGATGAGACTTGGTAGTTGCGCTGCAAACTCTTGTGACTCTCGTTCATTTGAAGACCAAAATTTACAGGATCGCTATTGTTAAGTGCTTCGGCAGCCGCTAAGGTACGGTTGTTTTCGGTAATCACGTGTAGAGCTCGACTGAAGGTAGTTGAGTCAAGACTACCCTGGGAACTCTCTAGTTGGTCAAGAGTAACGTCTCGCAGGGTATTGGCGCCAAGGTGATGAGCGGCCATTTCACAGTCAAGGCGCCGTTGATTGTAGATAGAATCGACAAGACCTCTCCTAGTCCCAGTATCGAGTACAACTACTACCGAATCTTTTGGTAGAGGGATTTTAACTCTTTCAAGTGTACGGCAATCAATTAGCATCGCGTGACCATCAATACCCGTTGCGGAGATAAGTTGGTCCATGATGCCGCAATTAACTCCTACCCAGGCATTCTCGGCCCTCTGGCTAGCTAATGCCATTGTTACTGGATCCCAAGTGAAATTAGAGACTGCATGGAAAGCACGAGCAGTTGCAAGTTCGAGGGCGGCAGAGGACGAGAGGCCAGCTGCAGCTGGAACGTTACTGGAAATTACACCGTCCCAACCCTTGAGCTCATGACCGCACTCTTGAAGCGCCCAGGCAATTCCCTTTACGTATTCAAGCCATCCCTTTCCGCGGACAAGGTGGTTTAGGTCAAACTTGCCCTTCGCGTTTAGGTCCACTGCGTGTATGACAACGTGATTATCCCTCCGAGCTCGGAGGGCTATCCACGTCCACCGATTTATCGCCATCGGTAGGACGAAGCCATCATTGTAATCGGTGTGTTCACCAATCAGATTGACCCTACCTGGTGCGCGCACGAGTATCGAGGGTTGGTTACCAAAATGCTCTGTGAACTGTTTCATAACGATTTCTTTTGGGTTCATGGTGCTTCTTCCCGATAATGGGTCTCAGGAAGTTGTTTTAGCTTAATTGCTGCTTGTTCCGGGGTGAGGTCACGTTGCGCTTCACCTAACATTTCGAAACCGACCATGAACTTTCTCACGCTGGCACTTCGCAAAAGAGGTGGGAATGCATGTCCGTGCACTTGCCAGGGGCTCGAGTCAGACCCATCAAAAGGTGCTCCATGCCAACCTAGCGAATATGCGAAGGGGGTTTTGAAGAGATTGTCATAACGCACAAGTACCGACTTCAGAAGAATGGATAGGTCCTCTCGTTCGGCTGTTGTCAAGTCGTTCATGCGGGCGATTGGCCGCTGGTGGGGCAAGATTAGGATTTCAAAAGGCCAGCTTGCCCAATACGGCACAACGGCAAGCCAGGTACTGTTGCAGGACACAACTCTCTCCCCATTTTCGATTTCTAAACGGGCGTAGTCGAGAAGTAGTGGGGATTTATGCTTACTGAAGTAGGACCGCTGCTGATCATCCTCTTTAATGGCAATGCTAGGTAGTGTATCCATAGCCCAAACCTGTCCATGTGGGTGTGGGTTCGAGGCTCCCATAAGTTCACCCTTATTTTCAAAGATTTGGACCCAACGGTATTCCTGTCCTAGTTCTTCAGTCTGTTCTACCCAAAGATCAACAACTCGAGAAATATCGTTAGGCGAGAACTCTGCTAACGTTAGGTGATGGTGCGGTGAAAAGCAGATTACGCGGCATGTGCCCCGAGTCGTTTCAGATACCAGCAATTCGTGATCCCCGAACCTTAATTCAGGGGATTTAGGTAGGAGGGAAGCAAAGTCATTAGTAAACACAAAGGTACTGGTGTAGGTTGGATTGATTGATCCTCCTAGGCGCTCATTGCCTGGGCAAAGGTAGCAGCTCGTATCGTAGTGAGGTAGATCCTTTTCTGGGTTTGCTTCGATTTTTCCTCGCCAAGGACGCTGTATTCGATGAGGACTAACTAGTACCCAATCTCCGGTTAATGGGTTTCGGCGGCGATGGGGGTGGTGAATTGGTGAGAATTCCTTCATGCGTGGTGCGTATCTTAACCGAGTCAGGAAGCAATTTGTTTTATATAAAGCTTGATGTAGAGTAGTACATCTAAATCAAGCGTTGGATATTAGACGGAGGTAATATGGAGTACGGTACGGTTGTCGGCATTGATAAGCCAATTTCCCGCCTCGTGCACGGAGCAATGGTGCTGACTGGCGAGGATGATGCTAAGGAATTTGCCCTTTTAGATGCTGTTATCGAGATGGGCGGTAACACATTCGACACTGCCCATGTTTATGGGGGAGGTTCATCCGAGCGTACTATCGGACGTTGGATGGCATCTCGGGGTAACCGGGATCAGGTAGTGATTTTGGGTAAGGGTGCTCACCATAGTCAGGACCGTAAGCGAGTTACACCCTTCGATATTACAGCTGACATCCATGATTCTTTGGAGCGTTTCAAAATCGAGGATATAGACCTCTATCTACTACATCGTGATGATCCTTCGCTTCCAGTGGGTCCAATTGTGGAAGTCTTGAATGAGCATAAAGAGGCAGGTCACATTCATGCTTTTGGTGGTTCAAATTGGTCACACCAGCGAATCGAGGAGGCTAACGCTTACGCCGAAGCAAACGGGCTCACACCTTTTGCAGCAAGTAGTCCCAACTTTAGCCTTGCAGATCAGGTCCAGGCCCCTTGGCCCGACTGTATAAGTATCAGTGGTCCCTCTGGTGAAGATGCCCGGGCTCACTACCTTGAACAAAAAACCCCTCTTTTTACATGGTCCAGCTTGGCTGGTGGATTTTTTTCAGGCCGTTTCCACCGTGACAATCTTGACGAGTTCACGGAGTATGCCGATAAGGTCTGTGTTGCCTCGTACTGTTCAGAGGAAAACTTTCAACGCCTAGATCGGGTTCAGGAATTAGCTGCAACAAAGGGTGTGAATGTGATTCAGATCGCAGTTGCCTTTGTACTGGCTCAACCGTTGAATATTTATGCGCTAGTCGGTTGTTATACTCCCAAAGAATTCCAAGATAATGTCGAAGCCATGGAACTTAAACTTACATCGGAGGAACTAGAGTGGTTGGATCTAAAACGATGAAGCGTGCACTTGTCAACTGGGGTGGTTGGGATGGTCACGAGCCGGAGGCCTGCAGCTCTCTTTTTGCTGGAATTCTTGAGGACGAGGGCTTTAGCGTTGATCTTGTAAATGACTTGGATGTGTTTCTTGACTCTTCATATATTGCTGGTCTAGACCTCATCGTTCCCGTGTGGACTATGAGCAAAATTAACCCTGAGCAAGAACAAGGGTTACTGAATGGAGTCCGGTCAGGAGTCGGACTAGGTGGTTGGCACGGTGGGATGGCTGACTCATTTCGGGAAAATACTGAATACCAGTGGATGGTTGGTGGACAATTCATATGTCATCCCGGAAATATCATTAACTATAGAATCAACATCACAGTACCTGAAGATCCTTTGGTCCAAGGGCTGTCGGACTTCGAAATGGAATCGGAACAGTACTATATGCATGTTGACCCAGGTAATCAGGTACTTGCTACAACAACATTTTCCGGTGAGCACGGGGATGCTCCATGGGTAGCAGGAACCGTTATGCCAGTCGTGTGGAAACGTAATTACGGGAAAGCCAGAGTCTTTTATTCTTCTTTGGGTCACGTCCTAAAAGATTTTGATGTTCCAGAGGCGAGAGAAATTGTTCGGCGAGGCTTATTGTGGGCCAGTAGGTAAAGCTGGTCTGTTCAAGGGGCGTTTAGCAAAATGTTTGGTATCGAACGTAGTGCGTAGGTCATCTTTCTGGCTCCCTACTAGGAATATTAAGAGGGTTTTAATATGGAGCTAACAGGCTTCGTTAATCCAATTTAGGATCAGCCTAAGGTATTTTAGGATCCCTCTGTTCAACAGCCTTTTAATGTCATTATTCTTTTTGACAAAATATAGATTTTTGTCAAGTTCAGGATTAACTAGGTTGTAGTTCGGGATCAGTAATTGTCTGGATTAGAACAGCTTATTGCTGCTAGAATTGGTCAGCATTGTGTTAGCAGAACAGGCTAACGTAGTTTTGGGAAAATGGCGTTGTAAGTTGAGTTTTGTGTTTTGTCGAAGCTAGTTCCTTAGGGGGGCGATTATGTCAATAAAGGTAGCTATGATTGGGGCAGGATCTGTAGGGTTTACACGACGCTTAACCCAAGATATTCTAGCGGTTCCCGAACTGCGGGATACCACCTTCGCTTATATGGATCTTAGTGAGCATAATTTGGAAATGGTAGCCCAACTTTCTCGTCGTGACATAGAGAAAAATAGTTTATCGGCTAGGATTCAGACTACTACTGATCGCCTTGAGGCCCTCGAGGACGCTGACTATGTGGTGAGCATGATTAGGCAGGGCGGCCTTGATGCTTTCCAACTCGATATAGATATTCCACTAAAGTATGGAGTTGATCAGTGCGTTGGGGACACTATCTGTGCTGGTGGGATCATGTATGGTCAACGAACCATTCCTGCTCTCCTCGATATATGTTCGGATATCCGAGAGGTATCAAGCCCAGATGCTCTATTTCTGAACTATTCAAATCCAATGGCAATGAATACCTGGGCCTGCAATCTTTACGGAGGTGTACGTACCATTGGGCTTTGTCACGGTGTTCAGGGTGGCCACAAACAGATAACTAACGTGATAGAACATTGGGCTCGTGGTGAAGGTCTTATCACAGCTGAAGAAGAGGTAACTCCTGCTGATGTTGATATTGTGGCGGCCGGTATTAACCATCAAACCTGGTATGTAAAGGTCCAATGGCGGGGTATGGATATGTTGCCCCGGCTTCTCGAGTTATTTGAGGCGCACCCCGTGTATAAAAATCAAGAGAAGGTACGCATCGACGTGCTTCGGCGTTTTGGGTATTACTCCACCGAGTCAAATGGTCATCTTAGTGAGTACCTTCCGTGGTACCGAAAGCGGGTAGATGAAATAGGCGACTGGATAGACTTGTCGCATTGGATTCACGGAGAAACTGGCGGTTACCTCCGGATCTGTACGGAAGGTCGTAATTGGTTCGAGACGGATTTTCCTAACTGGCTTCAGCAGGAGCCTCCCGTTATTAGTCAGGAAAATCGTAGTCACGAGCACGGTTCTTTCATTATTGAGGCGCTCGAGACGGGTCGCGTCTATCGAGGGCACTTCAACGTTCCTAATCAGGGACACATAACCAATTTGCCCGACGGCTGCATTGTGGAGATTCCTGGTTACGTAGATCGCAATGGGATCAATATGCCCGTGGTTGGTGACCTACCCTTGGCTTGTGCGGCAACTTGTTCAGCAAGTGTACAGGTGCAAAAGATGGCTACTGAAGCAGCTGTTCACGGCGACGTTACGTTATTGAAGCAAGCAATGTTGCACGATCCATTAGTTGGTGCGGTTTGTTCTCCCGAGGAAGTTTGGCAACTTACGGATGAAATGCTGACAGCGCAGGAACAGTGGTTACCGAACTACTCAATTTCGGAAATCCAAGCAGCCAGGGCTCGCCTCGCGCAGCATGAACGTAATGGTACTCGGGTATACCTTCATGAAACTGAAGGGGCGGCTCGACTTCAAACGCGTACAGTTGCAGAACTTGCTAGGGACAAGGAGGCCGCTACCGAAAACGCGGGCTCAGCAGACAGGGGTGAGAATATACAAAGGGTAGTCTCCGGGCAGGCATGAAGTTACGTGTAACATTCTGATGGTAGTAATTTAGGTTGTTGCCGCACTATATATATTGGAGAGATCATCATTACAAAGCCAAAGATTACTTTTGTAGGAGCCGGTAGCACTATCTTCGCTAAGAATTTAATGGGTGACATCCTTAGTTACCCAGAGTTAGCCGAGTCGAACCTGACTCTTTTTGATATCGATGAGGATCGCCTTCGCACTTCTGAGATTGTTGCCCATCGGACTGCTGAAGCTCTTAACGTTAGTCCTACGATTGAGGTCACTACAGATCGCGTTCAGGCTTTAGACAGCGCTGATTATGTCATCAGCATGTTCCAGGTTGCAGGTTATAAGCCTGGTACGGTGACTGATTTCGAAATACCTAAGCGTTACGGTTTGCGTCAAACGATTGGCGACACTCTCGGGATTGGCGGGATAATGCGCGCCTTAAGGACCATTCCCGTTTTTCTAGATATGGCTAGCGAGATGGAGCGGCTTTGTCCAGAAGTGGTGCATCTAAATTATGTCAATCCGATGGCTATGAATTGTTGGGCCTTGAATAGAGCAACCGCCATAAACACTGTAGGCTTGTGCCACAGTGTCCAGGGAACAGCTGCACGGCTTGCACGCAACATTGGTGTTCCCATAGAGGAAATAGATTATGTTTGTGCTGGGATTAACCATATTGCTTTTTATCTTAGTTTCGAACGAAATGGTGCAAATCTTTATCCGGAAATTTCTCGAGTGATCGACGAGGACCGTATACCTGAAGACAACAAAGTTAGATACGAAATGTTCCGCCGACTAGGGTATTTTGTTACTGAATCAAGCGAACATTTTGCTGAGTATGTACCCTGGTTTATTAAACGCGATCGCCCAGACCTGATAGAGGAATTTAACATTCCGCTTGACGAATATCTTCGGCGCTGTGAGGTGCAACTTACTGGTTGGCGATTTATGAAGCAGAAGCTTGAAGACCCCAGCGCAGACCTTGTTCCGGCTTTTGAAGTGGCTATGCTGGATGCGGGTGTTCCCAAAGAAGAGTTGGCCAAGGTTGTCGAGGAGTTTAAGAATCTCGGATTGGTAAAGCGAAGCCTTGAGTACGGATCCACTATAATCCACAGTATTGAAACGGGAACACCAAGCTTAATCTACGGCAATGTTGATAATGACGGATTAATTGACAATTTGCCTCGAGGCTGTTGCGTAGAAGTACCCTGTCAGGTAGACGGCAGAGGCCTCCATCCCAAGGCTGTTGGGTCATTACCTCCTCAACTTGCTGCTTTAATGCAGACCAACATTAACGTGCAGTCACTGGTAGTGGAAGCTATGCTAACTGGAAGTCGAGAGCACATATACCATGCAGCAATGTTTGATCCCCATACCGCAGCGGAGCTTGATATCAACCAGATTCATGACCTTGTTGATGATCTTATCGAGGCTCACGGTAGTTGGTTGCCAGAGGTCTTTCAAGATAGTGCTTGAATTAGTTAAGTAAAAGCCTTCTAATTAATTTCCTGGGCTATCAGTTGGAAGGCGTCGCCGCGCAGGAGACCCATATAAACTCCCTCAATATGGAGCGTATCTGCCATTACTTTTAGGGTTGGGTAGGTAGGATTGTGTGGTCGCAGTGCGTAGACCGACTCTTCCAACTTATCAAGATATTTTAACGTTACATCGTTATCCTCAACTCTTACAGCGCATATTTCCCCATTGCGGTAAAGTTCCCGCTTTTGGAACAGGACTATATCGTTATCCTGGATAAGATCTGCCATAGAGTTGCCTTGGACGCGTAAGGCAAAGTGGTCACCGTTAAGGCCAGTTGAGGGAAGATAGCTTTCGGCATGAGGTACAGCTTCGCTAATGGGGCCGGCTGGTATGTTGCCAAGAACCGGTATGCCGGTGGCTTCGGCCGGGAGCACCAGCAGAGGGGAGCGGCCACGTCCTCTACTTTCGAACGTAATGTAACCCTTTTTGTGTAGGGCTTCGAGGTGTTGTTTGAGTGAGACATAGTGCACGCTGAGTGATCTTGCGAAGTCTGCGAGGTCGGGAAGAGCCCCAGTTTGTTGGAAGTGACGCCTTAGCCGTTCGTAAACTTTTTGCTGCATATTAGAGAGCTTATTCATAAGTACCTTAAATTTTAAGGGTAATGGATCTGTTTTGTCAATTGCTACGCGTTTTAAGAGAGTTTTCATAGTTTGGGTAACGAATTCCATGAGAGTGTGTTTGCGTGATTTGAATGTAATCTGGTGATATTACTTTAGGGGCTGGACAGGATATTGGATCTCGGCTATAGTTTCTAGAGCAATTTGAAGATATAACTATGGCAACATTGATGAACTTTTTCCGCAGGAAACCTTATGTTGGTGCCTCCCAAAGGAGGGAATTATGCTAAATGCCCTCGATCCCCTCGCACTGCACAAAGATTGCAATGCCGTTGAAATAGTCCCAGATACCTTGGCTTTGCCCACGCGCACCTTGGAGTCTGATGGAGTGCTGTATGAAGCCGATCGTAATGCTAACAGCCTTTATATAGTCAATTACGGAGTCCTTAAGGCCGTAGTGCCTACAAGCCTTGGTCGAGATCGGATAGCTGATCTTTATGGGCCAGGTGATGTCCTGGGCTTGGCTGCTTTGGGCAATGCAACTCATCCTGAGACCGTGATGGTAGTGCACGAGGCCTGTCTTACTCCAATCGATCCAAGTCAAGCTATGAACGATCGAAAGCTTCGCGATTACATCATGACAAGCATGGCGGGGCAAATAAGTCGGGCGAGGGAGATGCTTAATGAAGCAGAGATGCCAGTTGGCGCGCGAGTTACTCGTGCACTTTTGCGATTGGCTAAGCGCTTTGGGAAGCCGAGTAACGAGGCCGAAGGGGTGAAGTTACCGCTGGCGCTGACTCATGAGGATTTAGCAGACCTTACGGGAAGTAGTAGAGTAACCATTACCCGTATCCTGGGTGAGTTAAGAGCAGAAGGAGTTTTGAGTGGCACAAGAGGGGTCTACGTCGCAAATCTTGAGGGGCTTGAACGCGCTACTGATGATTATGTTATGCAGGTGCTTTGATAATGATTGACTTCACCGATACCGCAAAGGAGCGGATTCTGCACTTTCTCGAAATGCAAAAAAGCCAAGGTGTAACAGCTTTAAGGTTAGCTGGTACTAGCTTCGACCACAAACTTTGGTTGGTTCGGCCGAGTGATCGACAGGAGACAGATAAAGTCTTTGATGCGGGTGGCTTTCAGGTCTTTATGGATCCGGTAAGCGCCAATGGTTTTGAGGGTTCCACAATTGATTTTGTCGAGAGTGAAATGCAATCAGGATTCCGTGTTTTCCGTCCTAGCGCGAGTTGGGATGACCCGCTCTCCCAAAAAGTTCAAGATGTGCTTGATGAGTACATCAATCCTGGTGTGGCAGGTCATGGTGGTAGCGTAGGACTTGAGCGCGTCGATGGTGACACTGCGTACTTGACTCTGAGTGGCGGGTGTCAAGGTTGTGGTTCAGCAGACGTTACCCTACAACACGGTATAGAAAGAATACTCCGCGAGCATGTCCCTGAGATTAAAAATATTATCGATGGTACGGATCATGAGGCTGGCGAGAACCCCTACTACGAATCAACTGAAACTGGGAAATCAGCACTTTCTAAGTAAGAATTTATTCGCTAATTTCGGTAGCACGTGCCATCGCAAACCAAGTATTCTCAAGAACTGGATCACGTATAGTGCGCGTTATTGGAAATCCATGTTCGTCCCGTTCAGGCACATTTCACATTATACCAGCGCTGGTAGTTCTGAATATTGCACTAGATTAGGCTTAATACTCGGCCAGGTACTATCACGTTTGGTTGCACTGATTTCGAGCTACTTGCTATTATTAGCGAGTGGCGTCTACGCCTCCCAAACATGATTCAAATAACAGTTTACCTGCGTTGTTAAGCGTCAAGGGGATAACTAAGAGTTTCCCCGGAATCAAGGCTAACAACAGTGTAGATTTTGAGATCCGAGCCGGGGAGGTTCACTCCTTGCTAGGAGAAAACGGGGCTGGTAAGACTACCCTTATAAACATTCTTTATGGGCTTTATCAACCCGACGAGGGTGAGATTAAGTTTAAAGGCAAGAAGATAGTTCTGCGGTCACCTAAGGATGCGATTAAACGTGGTCTCGGACTGGTGGCCCAGCATTTTCATCTTGCTCGGCGTCATACTGTTGTCGAGAACATTGCCCTTGGGTTGCCTGGGACTCCGATGTTTTTCCCAACCAAGATCTTGCGTGGACAACTTAGGCAACTTGGTGAGCATTATGGACTAAAAGTTGACCCTAATGCACGTATATGGCAACTATCGCCAGGTGAACAGCAACGCGTGGAAATTTTAAAAGTTTTGATCCAGGGAGCCGAGATCCTGATTCTTGATGAACCTACCAGTGTTTTAACACCCCAGGAATCTGATGCTCTTTTTGGTGTTCTTCGAAAGATGACGAGTGAGGGGAAGGCCGTAATATTAATTTCCCATAAGCTTGATGAGGTTATGCGTATCGCTGATACGGTCTCTGTGCTCCGGAAAGGCAACCTTGTAGGTTGCCTTAATAGCAAAGACACAAGTCCCGCCGAATTAGCAAAACTCATGATTGGTCGTACGATTGAACCGACCACACGTACTGATATTGAACCCAGTAAAAGCTCAGTACTTGAGCTTAAGAGCGTCTGGGTCCAAAATGATCGCGGCACCAATGCCCTGCAGAACATATCCTTTCGACTTCGACGTAGGGAGATCCTTGGGGTGGCTGGTGTAGCTGGCAATGGTCAAGGTGAACTTACCGAGGTGCTTACTGGTCTTCGCTATCCCAGCCGTGGCCAAATCATCATTGATGGAGAGGACTCTACCCTACGAGGAGTGCGCGGGCTTTTTGAAGGTGGAGTTGCACATATTCCGGAAGATCGCAACCGTATGGGAATCGTGCCCAGCATGTCGGTGGCAGAGAACCTGATTATGCGACAGTATAGACATAAACCCTTTGCGAAAGGGCCTATGATTGACCAACGAGAAGTGACCAAGTTCGCGATTGAGTCAATTGATCACTACTCAATCGCAACCGCTTCTAAGGACACTCCGTCTCGTCAGTTATCAGGTGGAAATGTACAGAAAATAATTCTTGCTAGGGAGCTCAGTGGAAATCCGAAACTATTGGTAGCCTCACACCCCACCTATGGGCTTGATGTGGCTGCCGCTGCCCTAACGCACGAGTTGCTTCTTTCTCAACGCGCTCGTGGCGCGGGTGTACTCCTTGTTTCAGAGGACTTGGATGAGCTAATCAAGATCTCCGATCGAATTTTGGTGCTTTTTGAGGGAACAGTTATGGGCTCTGTTGACACCCAAGAGGTCGATAGTCAAACCCTTGGCGCGATGATGGCGGGCGTGTCATTTAAAGATATTCAAGGACCGACAACCAGTGCTTGAGCGTTTTGGATTCAAATTAGTGCCCCGAAAGGCGGTACCCGGATACTTTGTGTTCCTTGTCTCATTTGGTGCCATTGTCGCAGCTATTGTTGTCACAGGTTTTATATTTTGGATTTACGGTGTTAATCCCTTTGCTGCTTATTCGACCATCGTAGAACGAACACTATTAAATAGTCGAGGACTTAGTGAAGTTGTGCGGAAAAGCATTCCCCTATTATTTGCTGGAGTAGGTCTTGTTTTAGCCTTTCGTGCACAATTCTGGAACATCGGAGCTGAAGGACAAATCCTTGCTGGTGCTGTCGGAGCTAGTGGAATAGCACTTTTCGTTCCTCTGCCACCTTTCGTGGCAATCCCGGCTATGTTCGTGGCAGGTTTTGTAGCTGGGGCACTTTGGGGGTTAGTACCAGCTATCCTTAAAGTCCGTTTAGGTGTTAATGAAATCATAACTACGTTAATGATGAACTATATCGCTCTGTATATAGTGCGCTGGTTAATCAATGGACCCTGGAAAGGTGATAGTGTCGTTGGTTTCTCATACAGCGACATGTTTCACCGCTCTATTTGGCTACCTACAATAGGAAATACTAGACTTCACTGGCCCACATTAGTTCTGGGTTTGCTACTGGTTGTGTTGTTAGCAGTACTCATCACCCGTACAAAGCTTGGTTTCGAAATTCGTATGCTGGGAGAGAGTCCAATTGCGGCTAAATATTCTGGTGTAAACGTTCTTTTCACCACTACAATGTTGATTGCCCTGTCTGCTGGTGCTGCTGGACTTGCTGGTGTTGGCGAGGTAGCTGGTATTCATCACCGTCTTGTTGAACCGAATAGCATTTCACTAGGTTTCGGCTACACTGCGATAATAGTTGCGATGTTAGCTAGAGGAAGCCCCGTTGCTGCAGTCTTTACAGCGTTATTTCTTGGTTGGGTTTTTGCTAGTGGAGACATTATGAAAGTGGCGCTCGGACTGCCCTTCCAAATTACCGGAGTTATCAATGGTTTGGTGCTACTATTTATGATTTCTAGCGAACCGCTTCTGCGATTTCGGATCGCTAGAGTTAGTCTCAAGAACCCAGAGACGGCCGAGTCGGAAACCGGGACCGTTTGAGATGGAATTAGACCAGGTTACTTATACTTTTGCTAGGGCTCTAGCTTTTAGTACCCCACTGTTATGGGCAGCTCTTGGAGAGATAATGGCTGAGCGGTCCGGCGTGGTCAATTTGGGTGTCGAGGGCATGATGGTGTTAGGGGCAGTAATTGGCTTCATAGTTTCTCAAGCCACAGGATTACCCTACCTGGGACTCCTTCTCGCAGCAGTAACCGGGGCGTTAGCTGCCCTAATTCACTCTTTCATTGCAATTATTCTAGGAGCCAACCAATACATTTCAGGCTTAGCAATTACTATATTCGGCCTCGGGTTGTCTGGTCTAATTGGTCGAACTTGGGTTGGGCAGCCACTACAGGCCCCAATGAAGTTCGTTACTGTGCCAGGTCTTTCAGAAGTGCCTATCCTCGGACCAGCGTTTTTTACTGATCAATACATTCTCACATATGTCGGTTTAGTAACTGCTGGTCTCTTGTGGTTTGTCCTTTATTATACTCGTCCTGGTTTAATTTTACGCACAGTAGGCGAATCCCCGGTCGCAGCCGACGCTGTGGGTATTAACGTGAAAGTAGTACGTTTTTTTACAGTAGTGTTTGGTGGTTGTATGGCTGGGATCGGTGGTGGTTATCTCTCTATAGCTTACCGACCTTCATGGGGTGAAGGCATGACCAACGGCATGGGCTGGATTGCCCTTGCGATAACCATTTTTGCTCTTTGGGACCCCCTAAGAGCAGTGCTAGCCAGCTTTTTCTTCGGAGCCTTCTTTTTCCTCTCGTTTTTGTTGCAGAAGATGTTTCCCCCCGAGTTACTTACCTTGATGCCATATACCTTCACAATTGTTGCCCTCACTCTTGTGGCACTGGGTAAAGGGAGGCGAGCTTTTGGGTCGCCTGAAGCTCTCGGGGTTCCATACAAAAGAGGAGAGCGTTAAAGTCATTTTTTCACTACTATGTTCGAATCTTTGATGCAGATTTGTGATGGAGTTGGGAATTATGGCAGTTACTCTAAACAGCTTCTTGGCGCTCTCCACCACGGGAAACAGCCCTAAGGTTAATGCGTTAGTTGTACTGGGCACGATCTCTTTTCATGCCTAAGTCAATATTGGTTTTGGTAAAATATGCTTAAAGAAAAAAACAGGTGTAACCTAAAATTGGGAGAGCCTGTTAGGTTGTCATACAGGTTCTAACAATCGATAGTAGGTGGTGCAAGATTAGGTATGGATTAGCTATCTCTGAGGAGTTCCAGGTTTATCGAGGGGGGGGGAAGTACTTTGTTTGCTATGGTACTTTGTTTCGGGGTTATTGGGGGTTTGATGGAAATTTCGTTTTCCGTTAAGAATCAAGTTCGGCCACAGTGGCTCAAAAAAATCTACTGGCCGTCGTTCTTTGTAGCTTTCATTACCATCATCTTTCTAAGATCTGTCGAAGAAGCATTATCAGCTCTGGGCCTTCCCTTTGTACTGCTTAGTTTGGTAGTTAGTGCCATAGTTGTATTTGGTTTGCGGAAGTTAGGCGACACAATTCGAACTATCCTCTCGGCCACGGAGGGAGAATGAGGCAGACAGTTTTCTTCCTTATTTTCTTCTTTGCGGGATTCTCATGTGCACAAGGTCTAAACCACTACATACGTGTTATCAAATCTGGGGATACATCCGAAGGTAGGCTATATAACGTTTATGTTTATGTCATGAACCAATCAGTTGATGCAGTTCCCGCAAATGGTGTAACTATTAGCTTCCCAATTTCTGATGGAGCGCGACTACAAAAAACTTCAACTTGGTCCGAAGGAATGATTGGCTATGCTGGGAAAATTCCCCTTGTTGTGCAGGAAGGTGCTTTAGTCTCGATTAACCACCCAGACACTTTCACCGTCACTAATAGTAGCGACCTTGATCAGTATTGGAAACGATACGGCCTTCAGTATTTGGTTGAGGCGTCTTACGTCGATTCTTTTCCGAATGACGTGGTTGAGGGCATTACGGTCAATATCGCTTCTGACAAAGAGTTTCTGGCTAGAGAAGAAGCACGTGCATTACAAGAAGCTGGAGATAAAAAGTTAGGTGAAGGCGCTCCGCAAGGAGTAGGGACGAGCCGGCGATCTAGCTCGAGAGTTGGTTTGTTAGATGATCTTTCGGAAAGGAATTTCTTTCTAACCCTCGGACTCGGGTGTTTTATCATTATAGTTATAGTTTCTTGGGCAATTATTGTGGTGAAGAAAAAATCGAACAGATCGGTGAAGGAGTCTTATCTAGCTCGAGTTCACAAGGACTGACACCTAATTTATGTTTCAAGGTCAGTCCTTACTTTAGCGAATTTGACCTTTTGTTACCGAATTCAGCGAAACTTCTTAAGTGCACTTTAGATGCATCTATACGAGTTATAATAAAGCCTAAAAAGTCACTATGGAGGTGGACATGAAAAGACGTTGGTTGATGGCAAGTCTTTTGATCCTAGTATTTACGTTTGCACAGGCTCAGGATGCTCTTAAGGTGGGTTTCATCTATGTCGGTCCCGTTGGAGACGCTGGATGGACCTACGCTCATGACCTCGGTCGTCTGGCAACAATGGAGGCTCTTCCGGAAATTGAAACCGTGATCGTCGAATCAGTTTCAGAGGCCGATGTCGAACCATTCATTGACCAGCTAGTTGCCGACGGCGTTGAAGTAATTTTTGCCACGAGCTTCGGGTACGGTGATGGCGTACTAGCTGCTGCAGAGCGGTATCCAAATGTGATCTTTGGACACGCAACTGGTATTCAGCGGGCACCCAACGTGATGACTTACATTGCTGACTTTTACCAAGTTTATTACCTAAACGGCCTGATAGCAGGGGCTTTAACAGAGTCTAATAAGCTTGGTTATATTGCTGCTTTCCCGATTCCTGAAATTAAGCGGCACATCAATGCTTTTGCCCTTGGGGCGCGTGAGATCAACCCTGACGCGACGGTTGAAGTCCGATGGTTATTCAACTGGTTTGATCCAGCAGGAGCTAAAGAGGCCACTGAGGCTCTTATAGCTGAAGGGGCGGATGTTTTTGCGTTCAGTGAAGATACACCCACTGTGATCCAAACTGCAGGTGAACGAGGGTTCCCCAGTTACACCCATTACGCTTCTATGCTAGATTTCTCGCCTGACACAGTTGTTTCCGGTCAAATTGCTAACTGGGAAGCCATCTACATAGATTTCTTAAGTGGTGTTTTAGATGGGACTTATACAAACGAAAACTTGGCTGATCTAGACTATTTTTGGCGCCTCGGGGAGGATGCTGTCGAAGCAGGTGCTGCACCAGGGATGGTTATTAACCCGGTATATGAAGACCGACTTGATGCCCACATGATAGATGATCCTGAATTCGGAGAAATATCTGTTCATGATCTGGTTTTTGCTCGCATCGAGCAAATGACAAAGCTCGATCCCGATTATGAACCTTTCACTGGGCCTCTATCCGATCGCAAAGGAAATGTGGTTTATGAGGATGGTCAAATCGCCACTATTGGTGAGCTCTTAGGTTTACAATGGGCCGCTGCTAATGTCGCTGGGCCATGGTCAGAAGAACCCTAAACACCTGATAAATTAATGACAAAAAATTTGTGCCGGTACCAGGGTTTTTATTGGACCGGCACAAAACTTTGATGACAATATAATCGAGAGCCACTTATTGAAGAATTAGGTTTAGCTTGTTCAGATAAATTCAGATGAATGTGGAAACATTTTAGTTGGAATTCCGTTTTCTGTTGGTATTTTTCCTATTGGGTTGTTTTTCAACCCCTGCTTACCCCTTACCGGATATGCTTCAAACGTTGGCCACACCGACATATCACACACAACATCAGATGGACTGAACCGTAGTGCTAAACCAGCCCGAACCCGGTCAGATGTATTGGGCCCGGACCCGTGAATCAAACCATCGTCATGTAGAGACATTTCACCCGCTTTGAGTTCGAAAGTAACAACCTCATCAAGATGGATTGAATCAGGATTAATCTCTTCCTTAAGCACGTATGATTCATTATTTACAGAACGGTGGGTCACAGCACCATGGTGATGACTACCAGGTACCACCTGCATAGCAGCGTTCGATAGGTTGGTATCAAAGATTGCAATCCAAACACTAACAGCTTTTCGGGGCGACAGAGGCCAATATTGGGCATCCTGGTGCCAAGGCACTACCGTGCCATCGTTAGGGAATTTGCAGAAAAATTGGGCACCCCATAGAAAGAAATGTGGCCCAAGTAGGTCTTCAACATAATTAAGGAGAGCAGGAGTCAAGGTCAGGTCATATACCCAGCGATTAGCTTTGTGCCAACAATTGACACTATTGAAATCAAGTCCAGGAGGAAGAGCTTCGCGCATAGCCCAAAAACTTTGTTCTATTTTTCTTACTGACAGTTGGTTGAAGATTGGTAGGCCTGATACATAGCCGAGTTCTGTGAATTGTCGATTCTCAATCTCGGTTAGACGACGTGTTTTAGGGTGAGGATGTAGATCGATAACGTAGTATATCCGTATGTTGACCTTAGGAAGGTGAGGCCTACACGAAATATTGAATAGATAATGCAAGGTTGTAGTTTCGTATCGGTACTTTCATGTTGCACCGACCTAAGGTAGGTAGAAAGCAAGAGATGTTTGATAAGAGGAAAATAGTAAAGTACCTATTAACCAAAGCAATAGATATCCTGCCTAAGACTCAGGTTCTTTGGGTTTTCTTCCAACCAAGAACAATTGGGAATACAAAGACTAATCCTAATAAGATGCTAAAGGTTTCTATTAACCCCCACGGACGGGTGAACAATAAAACAGCCCCACCAAAAGGTAAGACAAGGGTGAAAAGAAAAGAAATCATTTAGAAAAGCAGTTTACCCTGGTTAGGTGAGTTGTTCATAAACTATGACAACCCTGTTGGAAGATATTTGTGAAAATCAATAGCTTTAGTCGTTAGTTATTTACTATTTCTACAAGCCAGTACGCTTGTCAGTTAAAAAATATGGTTTTGAGATTAAAGAAGTAAATAGATATCAAGTAGTTTTAATTCAGGAATCTTGTACTACAATCCATATAAATGGGAACAAGGACGACGAACACAGAATCAATAATTAATGCCCGACATCGTATAGAGAAGTGTTTAGGCGAGGCTGGTGTGGCTAGTCCCACCGCAGAAGCAGACCTCCTACTAGAGTCGGTTTTAAAGTTAGATCGGGTAAGTCTCTTACTCTGCCCAACGCGGGTTCTGTCTCAGGGAGAACAAGCCAAGTTAACCAAGTGGTTGGCGCGGCGCATGAAGAGAGAACCTCTCCAGCATATTCTCGGATGGGCTCCGTTTTTCGGTCTAGAACTTGAGGTGACTTCTGATACGTTAGTGCCTCGTCCTGAAACAGAACAACTGGTGGAGTTATCCCTTCGGCGACTATCTGATTCAACTAGACCGGTTGTGTTGGATGTAGGCACAGGAAGTGGTGCCATTGCTCTGGCTATCAAGCTTGAACGGCCCGATGCTACTGTTGTCGCCACAGATATTTCGCCCAAGGCTCTAAGATTAGCGCGTCGAAATGCCAATAAGCTTGGCCTGCAAATCAATGTAATCGCGGCTGACCTCTTGACGCATCCAAAAGTAACGAAGTGGGCTAAGAAGGCGCGACTTGTGGTAAGCAATCCGCCCTACCTGCCAGATGGGGATCGGGAACTAGTGCCGCCTGAGGTAAAGGCGGATCCTGATTTGGCGGTTTTCGGTGGCCTTGATGGCCTTGATGTTGTGCGAAGACTAGAGCATCAGGCTCAATCGCTACTTAAGCCTGGGGCTGAGTTACTATTAGAGCTAGATCCTCGCAATCTTACGGTAGTTAGAGACTTTGCAAAAAGCTGGGAATACAGCCAATCATATGAAGACCTTGCAGAGCGTAAACGATTCTTGCTTTTGACGAGATGAGGGTCTTGCCTACTTTGTAGCTTGAGCTATAAATATTTTCAAAGTCGAGCCCCCATAAACTCCCTTTAAAGGTCGGATATATTTGAGTTTACAGGTCAGCCGAATTGATTGGAATCAGGCTATAGAGCAAAAGAAGAATCGCGCCTATTACGATGCAGCTGTCTGCGAGATTGAACACGGGGAAGTTGAAAAGACCGATTTGGAAGTGTACGAAATCAACGACGAATCCGAGTCGAAGTCGGTCAATCATGTTACCTACAGCACCACTAAAGATGAAAATGAGAGCCA
Organism: Trueperaceae bacterium; assembly: GCA_002707365.1. Classification (NCBI taxonomy): domain Bacteria; kingdom Thermotogati; phylum Deinococcota; class Deinococci; order Trueperales; family Trueperaceae; species Trueperaceae bacterium. The sequence goes on along the minus strand of PAMQ01000007.1, from coordinate 265,740 downwards.
AGGATTGTAATGGTTTTAGGGTCGGACCTCGGAATACTAAGTAAATTAATAATGCAGTTGCTATTAATCCTGATAAAAGCCCCAACATATGCGTACCATCAAAGATAACTGAGCCGATAGGTACGGAGAAATCCCTCAGGATTCCGAATGCAGCACCAGTATTCCGGACATAAGTCAATGAAAAGCCTAAGCCAAGCTCAAGCTCCTGACCGCCGAATGCGAATCGTTGCTTTATCCAGAGCTTAGTCAGTTGGTCAGCAGTTATTAACAACGGCGCTAGAAGCAAGTACATTGGTGCAATTATATGGGTGAAGTGGGAATTGGCAGGTATAAATACCATGCTCGCATAAAACATAATTCTTAAAAGTTTGTTCAATGTTAATCTGTTCTACCTAATTACAGGAAATTGGTCTTCAGTAAGATTATGACCAAAACTTCCCTCAATTAATTTCGGTGTCAAAAAACTTTTTCAATAAAGCATCAAGTATCATTAAGCCAGCATTTGTAGCCCGTAATTTAGCTCCCTCTCGTTCCAGGAACCCCTGTTTGGAAGCATCTTCTATCACCATCCCATAACGGTCGCTAACCCGGATGCCGGTTCTCCGCTCTAATAGGTCTAGATCTACGCCGCGACGAGTACGTAGGCCAGTCATAAGCATCTCTAAGACAAACATGTCTGGGGTCACCTCATGTTGTTCCGCTGAATAACCCTTCAGCCATTCTTTTATTGGAGGGTTCGTCAAACGTGCGCCTAGTGCCCCAGATTTAGGTATGAATGAAGCTGCTGATGGACCCAAGGCCAGGAAGTAACCGCCGTGCCAATAGATTTGATTATGCCTCGACTCAGATCCAGGTCTAGCGTGACTAGATACTTCGTATCTAACATACCCATGTTCCGAAAGAACACGTTCGGTAAGTTCGAATCCGTCGGCCTCCTGATCTGGATCAATTACTACCCCGCGTCTTCCGAATGGTGTGTCGGGCTCTACTGTAAGGGTATAGACACTAATATGGGGTACGCCAGTTGCCACAAAAGTATTGAGATCTGATTCAATATCCTGACCAGGCACCGCAGTAATAAGATCAACCGAGGTGTCGAAACCTGCCTGAAGAGCCCAATCTACGGCTTCAATCCCCTGTGTACTATTATGCAGCCGGCCTAGGAAACGGAGAACCGGATCTTGAGTTGACTGCACCCCAATAGAGATCCTACTCACGCCGAGGTCACGCCAATGTCGGAGGCGTTCTGGGTCAAAGGTAACAGGATCAGCTTCGAAGGTGGTCTCAATTCTGGCAGGCCAACCCCAGGTCCGATCTAGAACACCGATGATACGTTCGAGTTCAGCATCAACAAGGTGCGAGGGAGTACCGCCACCGAAATAAATGGTGTCTAGTGGCTCTGGATGTAGGTTGTGCCATTTTTCAGCCTCCTCTTCAAGCCTATCGAGGTATTGTGCTACTAGGCTTTCGTTCCGTAGCATCTTGTGAAAGTCGCAATAAGGACACACCACCGGACAGAATGGTATGTGGAGGTATAAAGCCATTGGCATATCCGAAGTTTACGCTTAGAAGAGGGTAATGGGGAACTTGTACGCCTCAAAATTAACCGCTGGAAAGGAGTTTTCAGAGATGCCCCCAAAAGCCACGAAATATATCTGGGACGAAATTCCTATGGATTGTCCGATACCCCTCCTACAACGCCGTAGGATTTTTGGCGAGAAGATGCTTGCAGCACGAATGCTTCTTAAGAAAGGTTGTACCGTTGAACTTCACTCTCACAAGAATGAGCAAGTGTCGATAGTTTTGTCGGGTCAGCTGAAATTCTTTGTGGGGAAAGATCCAACCAAGGAACTACTGCTGGGTGCCGGCGAGGTACTACACATTCCTGCATTCACCGTCCATGGGGTTGAAACGCTCGAAGATACTGATGTGATTGATTTGCTTAGTCCGCCAGGTGAGCAGGGCGTGGATTCACAAGGTTCATAACGCCAAAATTGTGAGAAGGGATGATCTAGTTAACTAGATCATCCCTTCTCACAATTTTAGGACGTCTACAATTAATTTCCGAGATTAACAATCCTACTCTCGACCTCTGGGGAGACATTACCCATTTCACTGATGTAATTGCCTAAGACGTCGGTGTCAAGCTGCTGGGTATCGACGAAATTAGTTCCTTTAGTGAAAATTTCGAAACCATCGCCACCACCAGCGATATAATTGTTGGTTACGATTTTGTAACTTTCTCCTAACACTAAGGGTAATCCAGCTACCTCCACTGAGACCACCCGACTACCTGGTTCGAGTCGTTGATCGAAAACGAAGTTTAAGCCAGAAACTTGGAGAAACCGTCCAGCGCCGTCCTCAATTTGAGAGACTCCATTCTCAAGTGCGGCTAGCAGTTGCGTGCCGGTAAGGTCAAAGGTAACGATGCTATTCCCCCAGGGGTGCACTTCAAGAAGATTTCCTAAGGCAATGTTACCTTTCGCTATGGAGTTTCGGATTCCACCACCGTTAGCAAAACCTATGTCAGCCTCAGGAAATCCAGACCTAAGAGCATCCGCAATCAGATTCCCAAGGTTCGTCTCAATACTACGAACATCGTTTCGTTCTCCATTTAGATTTACATCTGCAAAGCCGATTTCTTGATTAAGCCTATCACTAAGCCGTGATTCGTAGGTCTCGGTTAGACTCGCGACAGTTGGGTGAGGCTCAAAACCCTCTACCGGAATGTTGAGCGCTGTTTGATGGACAACCTCACCTTGTTTGACGCTGAGATCAACCCTAGATATCGCCTTTGTGAATGACGGAGCTTTTACAAGTGCACTAGTTGATGTTTCGGATACACCGTCAGGTAATGAGGGATCAAAAGCCATTCCAGGCACATACATTCCATTCCAGCCAGGACTATGTCCACCGATAATAAGGTCGACACCATCGAGAGTATTTAACAGGGCGAAGTCCTGTCTAGTCGATTGGTGGGTGAGTAGAATCACCACGTGTGCCCAATCTGAAACTGCGTGGACAGCATTCTGCACAACTTCTACAGAGTCAGCTACGACTAGACTTTTTGTTTCAGGGCTGGTGATGTCGTATAAGTTCGGGTTGGTGATACCAAAAATAGCAACATTAATGCCCCCCACTGTTTTGAGGACGGCAGCCTCAACCCCCAAGTTATAAGTGCCGACTAAATTTGTCGATAGGAAAGGAAAGTTAGCTAGGTTTTCTAACAGATCCATGTAGTCGATACCAAAGTCAAATTCGTGATTACCTAGCAACATCGCATCAAAGCCGATGAGATTCATTGCCTCAATATCGGGAACGCCACGGAAAGCACTCGACATTACGGTACCGATCAGGATATCGCCCGAGTTAACTAATAGAACTTTGCCATCAGTTTCGGCCCTGACCATGTCGACAATGGTGCCTACTTGCGCCAAGCCGCCAACACCATCACCGTCAGGAAGTAAATGCCCATGGTATTCCGAGAGCGAGAGCACGGTAAGCTCTTGTGTCCATCCAAAACTGCAGAAAACTGTTAGGCCTAAAACCAAGGTGAGAACTATACGATGCAATGTTTTCATGAAGAAGGCTCCTCGATTAAATATTGTTCCAATCAGTTTGTACCTAAAAACTGTAACAACATCATACAGATTTGCATGTCTGCTTACTAGCACTAACGCTATGTCAATTAGGTTAAGGTTTTTTGGTGGAGAAAAGTGCAATTTACGAAACTGAGTTTCTTGACGGGTTAGCTCCATTTGTTTTGAAAGAGCTAGTGGAATTAGGTGGAATCTCGATCAAGAAAATGAAGAATTCTTTTCGTTTTAGATTCAAAAAAAACTCTGAAGAACTCTCTCGCCTAAGGACCGTCGTTTCTGTATACCGTTTCCTCCAATACGATATATCTCGTCCACGAGCCCTACTAGGCGACCACAACCTTCGGAGGCTTGTGGAAGCTATTACCGAAATCTCTTCTTCTGGAGACTTTAACAGCTTCAGGTTTAGTGCTGCAGGTAAAACCTCCGAGGTTTTTCAGCGTCTTGGACGAACTTTAAAGGGTCTAACGAGACTACGTTTTGACCCTGACGGAGGCGACTTACTTATTCGAATACGACGGAAAACATCTAACAATGGTTGGGAGGTACTACTCCGGCTTTCTTCCCGCCCTCTCTCAGCACGTTCTTGGCGTGTATGCAATCTTCCAGGGGGGCTTAATGCCACGGTTGCTGTTGCCGTCAATACAATGCTTGGGATTTCTCCTAATGACCGTTATTTGAATGCAATGTCGGGTTCTGGGACCATTCTAATTGAACGTGCATTAGCAGGTCCCTCAGGCAGCCTTTTAGGTTGTGATTGTGATACCCGTGCTCTGGATTGCACCCGACAGAACCTCAAGGCCGCGGGGCTGGAAGGCATTGAGGTTCTTAAGGCGGATGCCACCTCAATGCCAGTACCGGAAGGTAGTTTTGATGTTGTCTCTGTAGATCTTCCATGGGGTGATGCTATCGGATCATTCAAGAGTCTTAACGATCTCTACCCAGCTTTTTTAACTGAAATGCATAGAATAATTTCTCCAGGAGGCCGAATAGTTCTGATTAGTCATGATCTTAAAAGATTCGATGCGTTCCTTAGAACGCAGACTGGATGGCGAGAAAAGCACCAATTCCAGGTTTTCCACGGAGGGCATCATCCGAAAGTTTACTTGCTCGAACGGGATTGAGCGCTAGTTATACTAAGGGTCAGCGATAAATCAGATTCTAGAGTTTTGCTCCTAAGGTATGCGTTATGCTACAATCGTCCGGCTGGTTTTCCCGCGCTATTAGAGCGCTCACGGGGAGTGTAAAGATTATGGCGAAAGTGTGTTCAATATGCGGCAAAGGGCCGATCGTACGCAATAAGCTTGTTCAAAGTGGCAAGCCCAAGCGTGAAGGCGGCGTTGGTCGTAAGACCACAGGAATCACAAAGACATGGAAGTACCCTAACCTTCAAAAAGTGAAAGTGTGGCGGGAAGGGCACGCCCGCTCAATGCGCGTTTGTACGTCCTGCATAAGGCAGGGGAAGACGCTGGTAGCCTAGAACTAGGCTACTCGCCATCACGAGGTTTATGGTTAGGTTACGCGCTGGGTAGCAACCCCTGGTACACTTTCTGGGTGAGGAATTCTTCGCTAATTAGTCCATGAAGGTGCCATTTAGAGTGCGTCCTGGATGGGTTTTGATGGCCATGCTACTAATATATTCAATCTTCACAACCAGCTCTTTCCAGCGGGCAAGCTCCGAAGTGCGGTCTTTAAAGGCTAGGTTCGTTAAAGAGGAAGTGAAGTCTCTAGGGGTAGATGGGCCTGAAGGCCTTTGGTTTCCGATACCTGGAGCACGAGTTCCGGATAACGATTTGTTTCTTCCTGGATCAGTCCGGTCCTATCGTCGCGGAATGAATCAGGGATTCGATTTCCATTCCGGGGATAGTGGAGTACCCATCGATTTTGGAACCCCAGTTATTGCAGCGGCTTCTGGGGAGTTAGTTCGGGTAGACAAAAACTACGTTGAGCTGGAGCCGAATATTTGGCGTGACCTTATCGAAAGAGTGGCAAAAGAGGGGGCAAGTGATAATCAATTAAACCTTCTTCGGGGACGTCAGGTTTGGATAAAGACTACTGATGGAATGATTCTGCGTTACGCACACTTGCACGACATACGTGATGGAATTCGGGAAGGTCAGCCTGTGTATCGAGGCCAGGTTATTGGTTTCGCTGGTAATTCTGGAACGGATGATGGCGTGCAAGGTACTAGCGATGGTGTTCGTCTTCACTTTGAGGTTTGGATCGATGAAGAGTTCTTTGGTAACGGCCTTGCGCCCGATGAACTGAGGGTTGCGGCTGCTCAATTGTTTGTGGGGCCCTGAGTATGTCTAGTATAGACAAACCTAAGACACAGAATAGTGAAAACTCAGCACTAAAAGATTTGTGGGGTATTTTTTGGGTTCGGGGGTTGGCGTACTTAGCTCTGTTGCTTCTAGCTCTTGTGGTCTTATGGAAATTACGGGAAGGCTATGCTTTTGCTCTGCAGATAGGGCTTATTGGATTTATAATTGCTTATATCCTGAATCCACTTGTGACATTACTTATGCGTATTAGGATTCGTCGTGTGTTTGCAGTCATGATCGTATATTTGTTTCTATTATTGCTTTTCATATTTGGATCTTTTGTAATTACCCGCGTAGTTTCAGAGACAGGACGTTTCGTAAATCTCTTGCCAGCAGCTTTCGACAGCATAGATCTGGAATTAGATAATGCCACCAAGCGGTTGTCTGGACTGATTGATCGGTTACCTGCATTCATCTCTGATCGACTTGGTATGGAGACCGCTGATGAAGAGCTCAACAATCAGGTTCGAAATCAACTTCTCGGTATACTTGCCAGGGCCTCGGAGGGAATTAATACCCTCTTAGAGAAGTTAGTTTCAGAAGGTCCGAACGTCTTAATGGCTGGTGCTACAAATATTCTTTCCACTACTGTACAAGTGTTCCTAATTTTAATCGTAAGTGCCTACTTCTTATACGATTTTCCTCGCTTTGCCTTAAGTTTTAACAGGATCATACCGGTGCATTTAAGGCCGAAATATGTCGATCTCACGAAGAAAGCGGATCAAGCCGTTGGGGGTTATCTTCGCGGCCAGTTGTTGATAACCGTTTTGCTTGGTTTCATGATTTGGGTAGGGCTGTCGATAGCAGGGGTGCCACTGGCCCTAGCAATTAGTTTTCTAGCTGCAATATTTAATTTAGTGCCTTATCTGGGACCAATTGTAGGAGTCATACCGGCTGTACTATTTGGTTTTACTGTGAGTCCGCTGACAGCTATTATTGCTGTTCTAATTTTCTTTGCTGCTAACCAAATTGAAGGTTATATATTGGCACCACTGATCCTCTCGCGGAGCGTGAAGTTACACCCATTAACGGTACTCCTAGCCATCCTGGTTGGAATTGGGCTTTTGGGACTTCTTGGCGCTATTCTAGCTGTTCCTGTAGCGGCTTTTGGGAAATTGGTTATTAACGAGTACGTCCTCAGTAGTCCCTTATATGATGACGCACAGAAGGTATCACCAGAGATGGCTGGCAAAGATAACATTAGGTTAGCCCCTAAACAAGATGCCCATGATTAAATTGTGCGGTAGACAGATGTCCAGTTCTTCTCTTTAGTTGATAAAGCAACGCGTTACACTTCATTGACGTGGTGGGTAGAACTAAGCGAAAGATAGGTCGTTCTCGCCAGCCTGATTTAGAAGCGGTCGGGCTGGTGTTGGTTGCGATTGCCATTTTTTCTTTAGCGGTTTTGACCCCAGTTTTTCCCACTGGAGTCCTTGGTGAGTACCTAAGGGAAGCTGGGTTAACCCACATTGGTTGGGCCACCTATTCTCTTCCTTGGCCCTTCTTGGTTCTTGGGATTATGTTCCTGTTTCGCTTTAACCCAGTTTCGTGGCCAAGAATGTTGACTGGATACGAATTTTCTATTCTTGGGTTATGGATTGTAACGGTACTAGTGGTTCCAGTGAACGCAGGTTCTTGGGGGATCAATCTTAAAGCTGGACTGTCTGGTTTTGGCAATCTGGTTGGTTATCTGGTGGGAGTACTTATCATCACCATTGGGATAGACCTGATGATGGGATGGTTACCTACCCACATGTTTCGTACTCTACTCACCCGACTCTTTGCGCTAGCGAGTGCTATTTTTCGAAGTGCTGTCGCGATGCGTAATTTGGCTAAATCACGAGCGGAGTTTTATGCCGACATTGCTCAATTGCGGAGTGCACTTCAAGATCTTGATCGGGATCTACTTGCGCTAAGTAAACTCTTTCCAGGTAGTTCTGAGCTTGAACGGTGGCGGAAGGAAGTCAACAAGACGCTTGCCGGGCCATCGAAACTTACTCCTGAGTGGCTTGGGGAAGGCCAGGCTGATCAGAAAGCGTGGCAGAAGGCTGTTAAGGGTTTTACGCGAGATAGAGCTCAAGATATGTATCTTCAGTTCCAAAATGAGGGAATGCCGGATTTTGAAGGTTGGTTACGTAAGTGTAAAACCTTGCTGCAGGAGAGCTTTAATGATCCGTCAGGATCTTCTGCTGCGCTAGATGCTTTGCGTAAAGCTATTGACCTTGACCTCACTGCTCTTGCTGAGCGTTATCGTGGTCTTAGTCGAGAACGGGATAACATTCAAGCTACTGTAAAAAAGATGAGTCCAAGAGAACTTGAACGCGCTTCGGTGCAACACGGAAGGCGCTTAGAGCATTATGGGAAGATAGCTTTAGATGCAGCGGATATTGAGATTTATGCTGAGGCGATCAGCCTTTGGCGTAGCTTAGTCGACGCGATCGTCGAATTATCACACAAGTTTCCTGGGCACAGTTCGCTTGTTAAAATTGAAGAACGTTTAAGTGAAGAACTCCGTCGTGGGCGTAAACATCTCCTTCAATTTGAAGAGGTACGAGGAGAGTTAGATAGGCTTGAACGTTCATTGCGGAGTGAGGATACTGTGGAGGCTAATGTTAAAACTTCACTTGAGGACGGCGATGGATTTCTCAATGAGTTATTTGTCGCTGAAGATTCAGTTTCTTCTCCTAAGTTTACAGCAGATTTCGAATCTCTGGGTGGTGAGGTCAGATCGGATGAAACGAAGTTTGCTGCGCCGACTTCGTCATTTTCAGAGATGACGCTAGATTCTAAAGGGCTATCCGCAAATATTACAGACGATCCGAGCATACCTTTAGCCGGCAATAGCCTTGGCGAGATTACAGGGTCACTCCCTACAGAGCAAGAGGCGTCTTTAAGTGAGCAGCTAACTGGGAGTGAAGCTGGTCTTACCGCGGTGGGATCTGACGCTGGTGGTTTACCTATTCAACTTCCAGGACTTGATATTCTTGATCCGATTGATCATACTGACGAAGATCCTGAACAGGTTGCTCGCGAGGTTGAGACTCGTGTTCACAAGATCGACGCGACTTTAGCTAATTTTAATCTTCAGGGACGGGTAGTTTCTAGTGTTAGAGGTCCTACGGTCACCCGTTTCGAGGTTGAACCTGCCCCGGGAGAAAAGATCTCTCGCTTTGCTAATTTGTCGGATGATTTAGCGCTTGCCATGGCTGTTGGGTCGGTACGAATCGAGGCACCAATACCGGGGAAGAGTGTTATAGGTCTCGAGGTGCCAAATGCCAATCGTGACCTAATTAACTTCCGGGAAGCTGCCGAGATTGCGAGTTTCCGGCTCAGTAAGGCACGGTTACCTCTTATTTTGGGAAAATCTATCGATGGCGAAATGGTAGTTGCTGATCTATCAAAGATGCCTCATTTGTTGATTGCAGGTTCAACAGGTGCCGGTAAATCAGTGGCGATTAATACCTTGATTGGGAGTCTGCTTTATAAGTTTCTTCCTACCGACCTCCGCTTTCTTATGATTGATCCGAAAATGGTGGAACTTACGCCTTATGATGGGATACCGCACCAATTGAGACCTGTTGTGACAAACCCTAATGATGCGGCCGATGTATTGCTCGGTGCAGTGACTCACATGGAACGACGATACAAAATGATGAGTAAGATTGGTGCGAAGAACCTAGATCAATATAACGAAAAGGCTCGAAATCTTGATCTACCGGAAATGCCTTTTATAGTTATTGTAATTGATGAGTTAGCGGACCTTATGATCACTAGTCCTAAAGAGGTAGAGTCAGCGATAATGCGACTTGCACAGATGGCCCGTGCAACTGGTATGCACCTGGTTTTAGCGACTCAACGTCCGTCGGTTGATATTCTAACCAGTCTAATCAAAGTTAATGTTCCAGCTCGTATGGCTTTCGCTGTTTCGAGTGGTCACGATTCCCGTACTATTCTTGATAACTTGGGCGCAGAGAGGCTTATTGGACTTGGCGACATGCTTTATTACCAACCTGGTTTGGTGAAACCTGTACGTCTGCAAGGTCCATTTATTAGTGAGAACGAGATCGGTAAGTTATCTAAATTTATGCAGCGGCAGTATTTTGACGATGACTTTGTTGAAGCATACGGTGTGGATTTTGATCCTCCTGCTCTCCGGGACGGAGGAACTGAGGGGATAATTGACTGGAATGATGACAAGCTACGTGTTGCAGCTGAACTAGTCATTGCGGAGGGTCAGGGTTCAGTATCTCGCCTTCAGCGTCGGCTCCAAGTTGGTCATGCCCGTGCAGGGAAACTTATGGACTCGTTAGAGGCCCTTGGTGTAGTTGGTGCCCACGTTGGTAGCAAACCTCGCGAAGTATTGGTTGACACGCAGGAACTACCAAATATATTTGGGAAATAACAGGTTTAACTAGTCCCAATATAATTGAACCTTCATTCGCTTTGGATCATGTTCCGCTACTCTCATAGCCGCTGCAAAATCTTCGAGAGGTAGAGTATGAGAGAGAAGGGGCCTAACCTTCACTGTTCCACTTCGAAGGAGCTCGATACTTTCATTGAAGGTACGATTTACGGCGTAGCTTCCAAATATGCTTAGGTCCTTCCTGAACACCTCGTACGGAGAGAATGAAGCTTTGGCATCTGGGGTGCAGACCCCGAACAACCAAACTTTACCTCTTGCCCGAACATACTGAAAGCAGCTTTCTACCACCGAAGGTGACCCAGTGGCATCTGTAACGATATCAAATCCGTGAGGTGCTAGATTCTTCAAAACACTAGGGGCTTCTTCAGTTAGTAGGGTGTGATCCGCTCCTAAGGAAGCCGCTTTCTTGAGACGACTTGGTAGGCGATCTACAATTGTAACCTCAGTAGCTCCGGCTGCTTTAAGGCTTTGCATGATCAAGCAACCCATAGGTCCGGCACCGAAAATCAGAGTGCGGTCCCCAATGGTAGGGCGTATCGTTTGAATGCCCCATATTACACAGGCCAGAGGTTCAATGAAGGCGCCTTCTTCGAAAGATATTGACCCAATTGGGTACACATTACCCTCGGGGGCGATTACGTAATCGGCAAAGCCTCCAGCTCTTGTAATACCTATTCCCTGCCAATCAAGGCATTGATTGATCTGGTTTTTCTGGCAATTCTCACATCGATTACACGCAATATTCGGGTCCGCAGTGACTCTGTCCCCTGGCTGAAAGCGAGTTACTGAAGTGCCTACCATTTCTATAGTCCCACTAAACTCATGTCCCGGGATAAGTGGGTATTGAGCTGGGTAGCTTCCGTGTAAAATATGAATGTCGGTACCGCATATACCTGCTCGTCTTACTTTAATTAGGATATCTTTCGGGCCAGGCTCCGGAATATCTATATTGCTTAGTAGTATTTGACCGGGTGCTGATATTTGGCCTGTTAGCATACGTATACCCTAACCGACGGGACATTCATTATGGATAGTCTTGGTATACAATTTTGCGCGAGAATTTCAGCCGCGGGACTCATAACTCGTTTTTTAGCCCAATAGCCATAGTAGTTAGTCAAGTAACCATCTACTGTTCTGCAATAAAGAAGTGCTTTCCAAAACGGGTTAACCTTGTACATACTTTAGAAAATTGAGATAAGAAAGTATACAGATTGGCATTTAGCCCACGGCAAGGCCTAGGACCTGTACACTGTTACTAATGCGGCTGGCGTTGTTTTACCTCCTGCTGCTACTCGCGCAGGGTCTATTCTCTGCGCTACTTGCTCCGTGGCCTCCCCCAGACCTCTTTTTTGTTGCCGTCCTTACACTTCTCCGTCGATTGCCTGCTTGGCAGGTTGTCCTTGCGGCTTATGGGATTGGATTTTTTCAAGATTTGATTGGTCACGGTATTTTGGGCTTTCATGCTTTTGGTTTGGCAGGGGCATCGGTGGGCGCATTGTTTGTTAGAACTAGGTTGACGCAATCCGGCATCTTTGAACGAATGGTTCTTGTAGGGGTAGGACTTGGCGGGAAATGGATCGCACTAACAGTTTCAATGGTTTGGATGACAGGTACTTTGGATGTCTTGAGTAGTGCGATCCGGGTTGTGCCGTTTGACATTGGTTTTTCCCTCGGATTTAGCATTTGGTTGTTGCCGCTAGCTGACATTCTATTCAGGCGGGCCTCAGTAATGCGCAAGGAGCTCATGTGATTGCCCGTACACGTATTTTGTTAGCCATTATGTTGACGATACTATCTATTTTTGTTGGGCGGCTTATTTATCTTCAGTTAGCGCAAGCGGAGGCCTTCGATCGGTTGAGTGTCGCCAACTTTTTGGAGGAGCGTCGTATTTCGCCTTTGCGGGGACGGATCTTGGCCCGAGACGGTACTATTATCGCAGACAGCAGAGTTGCCTATGATCTTATGTATCTGGGAGGGGATCTCTATCATTCGACCAGGCTAGGGGCTTTATTGGATATCCAGATTGTTTCTAGCGAACCTGATCCAACCTTGTTTGAAGATAGACGCCAGGTGATTGTTTTAGCATGGAATATAGAGGATCCTTTAGTAGCAGCCGTAGAAGAGCTAGTTGCGGGTCAAGAGAATCTCTATCTTAGAAAGCGTATAGAACGTGTTTATCCAACCAATTTAGCAGCCCAGGTAATTGGTTATACCACCGCTGCTGACCCCGAACGATTTCCCGGTTACGTGAATGAGGAGCTTGTCGGGGTTATGGGCATTGAGGCCGGGTTAGAGGCAAATCTGTTTGGGACACCTGGGCTACGTCGTGTTGAGTTAAATAACCGTCGGTCGATTCTCCGTACCCAGGTTGTATTACCGGCCGTACCTGGTGCAGACATTACTCTGACTATTGACCCAACGCTGCAGAGAATAGCCGAGGATGTTTTGATCGGAGCTCTGAACTATATTAATTCTGATCGTGAATTGGTGGGACTTCCTTTTGTCGATACTGTTCGGGGGGCTCTCATTGCGTTGGATCCGCGTTCCGGGGAAATTTTAGCAATGGCTAGTTCACCCAGTTTTGACCAGAATCTTTTTACTAAGCGTCCGATTGAATCTCAAACTATTGACCCAGTACTGCGAGACAAAGAGAATGTTCCGCTTAGTAATCGTGCGGTGCAAGCCTATGCCCCTGCTTCGACATTTAAGGTGGTGGCTGGTTCAGCTCTGCTAGAACATGGTTACGTAGGTCCAAATACCGTCTTTCCTTGTTCACCGCGTCTTTCGTTAGGTGGTCGGACATGGGAGAATTGGGCTGCATATCATAAGGGTGGCTACACGGTACGAGAGGCACTTGCTGACAGCTGTAATACCTATTTTTGGCACGCAGCAGCGAGTACTCCGGAAGTCCTAAACGGTTGGGGACCGTTTATAGAGGATCTTGTAGATCGTGCTTATCAACTAGGGTTTGGTAAACCTGTCGGTTTGGGCTTAGACGAGGAGAAAGCAGGTAGGATCCCGGACCGAGTTTGGGCAGATCAGAATTACGAGTACGGATGGGTACCGGGGTTTACATTGAATACCATGATTGGGCAAGGGGATTTGCTCGCTACACCGATACAGGTGGTTCAAATGATGGCGACAATAGCAATGGACGGTTGGAACGTGACTCCTCAGCTAGTTTTTAAGGTTGGCGAGAGACGTATTCCGGCAGAAGCTAAAGTAATACCGGGCCGTTACTGGGGCACCCTGCAAGAGGGGATGCGAATGATGTTTACTGATTATCCGGCAAGGGATTTGATGGGGCCTAAGGTCTTCCCGATTTCGGTTGCAGGTAAGACTGGCACTGCTGAGACTTCCAAAGGTAGTGATTATACTCACGCGTGGTTCACGGGCTATGGTCCTATTGATGACCCTGATCTGGCTCTAGTGGTGTTTATTGAGCATGGCGGTTCAGGGAGTCGTGTCGCAGTTCCAGTCGCGCGGGATTTTATGACATCCTATTGGGGTATAGAAGAAGTTCAATCTCAATAGGGGTATGGTCCGAGGTGAAACTATTTTTGTTCAACCTTAGCGTTGCTTATTGCTTCTAATTGAAATGCCATATCATGCTTGTTAACGTTAGTTTTTTAATAGAAAATGGGTAATAAACCTACCGGTAAAGCATTAGCGTAGTAAATGGCGGATCAGCATAAGCCTTTGTTTATTTCATGCTTGCTGTGTTAGGCGCCTCCTTAATACGTTGTTTTGTTAGTAACTAAACTGTCATGATGTTTGTTTATGGAAATATTCGAATTCTTGAGACAACCGTGGCCTTGGTATATAGCAGGGCCAATTATCGGTCTAATAGTACCGCTGTTACTGATCCTTGATAATAAGCACTTTGGTATCTCGTCTAACTTTAAGCATCTGTGTGCAGCCATTATGCCCGGTGACCTACCCTACTTTCGATATGAGTGGAGAAGAGAATCTTGGAATCTTGTCTTTGCGCTTGGGATAGTAATCGGCGGCTTCTTGGGTGGGATTTTGATTGCTAATTCAGACTCACTGATAGTGGCTGAGTCGACGCGAAAAGCCTTAACTACTCTCGGTATAAGTGTAGATGGTGGATTGGCTCCCAATACTATTTTCAGTTGGGGTGGTTTATTTACCTTAAAGGGTTTTTTACTGATGGTCTTCGGTGGTTTTCTTGTAGGGTTTGGGACCCGTTATGCGGGGGGATGTACTTCGGGTCATGCGATTACTGGTTTATCGCAAATTCAATTGCCATCGCTGATTGCTGTCGTTGGGTTTTTCGTGGGTGGACTGGTAAGCACTCACATTGTACTTCCATTAATTTTCGCTCTGTAAAGGGGATTGTATGAACACCAAAACTCGCCTAACTAATCCAAGCCTAGCTGAGCAGTCAGCAAGAATGTCGGCACTTTACTACTTTCGCTTCCTTATAATCGGTTGTTTTTTTGGGTTTGTCCTCGTCAAGGCTGAGGTCGTATCCTGGTACCGAATTCAGGAAATGTTCCGATTCCACTCGTTTCATATGTTTGGCGTGATCGGTAGCGTGATAATCGTCGGCATGATTTCGGTATATCTATTACGTAGGTTAGGTACCCAATCCCTTGCAAAAGAGAGGATTACCGTTCAGCGTTACCCTGCCACCTATTTCCGTTATGCCATAGGCGGTAGTGTGTTTGGGATTGGTTGGGCTTTGACTGGTGCTTGCCCTGGGCCCATACTTGCTCTTATTGGTGGAGGTATGACGGCTTTCCTTATTGTCTTAGTCGCCGCGATTCTTGGAACCTGGGTATATGGATGGTTGAAACCTAAATTGCCACATTAAGTACTTCTTGTTTACAACTTCCTTTTCGCATTTATTTGTTTGTCCCAGGTATGCTAAAAGAATGGTTGAGAACTTTAAGGAAGGCAAACAGGTTAATGAAAATACGGGCTACGAGACTCGCATCGTTAATAGACTGCGTCGGCTAGAGGGTCAGGTAAGAGGTCTCCAGCGTATGATTCTAGAAGACAGGTCTTATCACGAAACTCTTACCCTTCTAGCAGGTGTACGGAATGCCTTGGATTCTACTGGAGAAGTAATTCTAGAGGCAGAATTGTTAAAGGGTCAGGGTAGTACAGCAGCAAGGCGTAACGAAGTCAAAGGTATTATTTCTGCTGTGAAGTTGTTACGTGGGTAAGGACTCAGAGGTGCTAGTTTATCTAGAGGGCGGCTCTTAGAGCTTCTCCAAGCGCCTCAATATCTTTCTCGTCGTTGTATACATTTGTGGAAATCCGAATTGATTGTCCTCTGAAAGATAAAACAACGTTTCTCGTTGAAAGGCAATATCGTAAATGTTCCGGATCGATTCCAGGCGGTAGGCCCAGTCCAGTAAGATGGGAACCACGCCAAGACTTAGCCTCTATTGTGTATCCGAAACTTTCAATTTCTTGGAATAAGTCGCGGGTCAATACCTCAGCGTAAGTTTGGATTCTAGCGGGATCCCAATTAATTATTTGCTTAAGTGCAGCTTTGAGCATTGGCATAAGAATGAAGTTGCTAGGTTCACCTACGTCGTAGCGTAGGGAGCCCGGTCGGTACTCATCCTGATAGTTGACTAGATTTGTGAAGTCCTCGCTACCCAGCCGGTCAATCCAGCTTTCTTCGAGAGGAATGCCGTCATTGAAACGCGACCCATACCAGGCAAGGCCGATGCCGTAAGGACCCATGAGCCACTTATAACCTGCACAAATGAGAGCGTCAGGTTGTAGTGCCCTAATGTCAAAGGGTAGAGCCCCTACGGATTGGGTACCGTCGATGATGAAAGCTGCACCAACTTCCCGCGCTCTTATCCCGATCTCTTTAAGAGCAAATCGGGAGCCATCAGACCAATGAACATGACCCAGTGTTACAACTGCAGTGTCATTGTTAATAGATTCAAGAATTCGATTACTCCATGACTCTGCTCGCTTAGGTGTTTTAGGTGGAGCGACAAAGCGTAATTCGATTCCTTGTGATTCCAGGCGGCGCCAAGAGTAAACGTTGCTTGGAAACTGTTCTGCTGCGAGGATTATGTTCTGTTTAGGTTCTATTTGTAGGTTGCGAACAACTGTTGCTATTCCATAAGAAGCTGCTGGGATTATAGACACCCGATCAGGGTCTGTCGCATTGACTAATTGCGCGAATAGTTCTCGGACCTCACGAATCTCGTCAAAAAAGTGGTGCGGTTCGATCCAACTGGGGTCCAGAAAACCTTGGATAGCGGTGGTACCTGCCGCCGTGACTTTATGTGAGTAAGGCGCCAAGTAGGCGTTGTTAAAGTAGTGCAAATTTCTAGGAAGGGAAAAAGAGTCCCTCTGGCAATCTAGCGGGTCAGGTATCATGGAATAAAAGACCAAGAAACACCGAAGGCGTGACGGGTAGGTTGGTAGGGTCTGGGTTTACCAGAAAGCTGCTTAAGATTGATTTATAGCCTCTTTATCCACCGATCGCTATCATGGTTCTTGGTCTATGAACAGGGGTGATGACCCCACTAGCAACTTTCCTATGAGCTGCGACCAGGAACAAATCTTGTAGCGCCTTGATAGGATTACCATTATTGAGAGCTTCTCTTGCATCTATTTCCCGGTCTGTCATTAGGCAGGGTCGTATTTTCCCGTCGCTTGTGAGGCGCATTCGGCTGCAAGCACCACAAAATGGTTCACTTATAGGATTTATAAATCCTATTGCACCAGACCAACCTGGAATGCAAAATAAACGAGCCGGAGCTGAAGGATCATTTGTGACCGGACTGAGAGGACCGAATTCCTGTTCAATCATGACTCGGGCTTCTTTTCCCGAGATGAAGGAGTTCTGCCAGGCCTCGGGCTCAGCATTGTTGAGATGCATATATTCGATAAAGCGGACGTGATACGGTTTTTCGCGAGTAAGTTCTGCCAAAGACGTAATTTCTGTTTCGTTGATGTCTCGTACTATCACTGCGTTGAGCTTTACTGGTTCCAGACCTGCCCTTTCAACAGCTTCTATTCCACGCCATACCTGTTCAATGTCGCCACCTTGGGTCGCAGTGTTAAAGACCTCAGGGGTGACCGCATCTAAGCTGATGTTGACTCTATCTAGGCCGGCTTCCAGGAGTTCAGGAAGTCGGCGAGCGAGGAGACTAGCATTTGTGGTGATGGCAACGTCCTTGATGCCAACGACATGTTTAGCGTGACTTATCATTTTAGCAAGACCCTTGTGTAGCAAAGGTTCACCGCCGGTGAAACGGACGGAGCTAAGTCCAAGGTTAGAAGCTGCTTCAATCACGTTAGCAACGTCCTTGATTGAGACAGTGTTCTGTGGTTCCAGGGATCCTTCGCCAAGAGGATCGCAATAGAAGCAACGGTAGTTGCATCGAGGAGTTATGCTTATACGTAAGTCCCGAACTACTCGGCCGTATTGGTCTACGAGTGTGTTCACCGCACTAGTTCTCGGTTCCGCATGTTAGCTGATGGTAACGTATTTAAGTGTTGTTGTGTGACCCCAATCAATTGCTGGGTCTCCTTAGGCTTGCAAAAACATTCATGTAGACTTCCCTAATTTTGGTAACCAACTGCCATAATACCCACCAGACCAGTAATGGTCTTCACTGGTCCACGTTAATAGTACTTCAATTACTTGATTAAAATGGATCTTTGAAGCAAAGCGGGTACGAAGAAACCATAATTCCAAAGTTCCGGCAAGCAAATCCCGATCTGCGCTGTTTTTAAGAGTTCCAAGCCGGAGAGCATAGACTACAGTCCGGTTAACTGCTAGGTCGAATAGAATAGTTCGCGAGTGGGTTTCAGAGTCGTTTATAGGGCTGTCCAATCTAACCACTTGGTATTTCTTAATGCCCAAATACCATTGTACTAGGTATAGCCACTAAATTTCTTGGAATACTAATACCATCATTGTTTCTGGATTGCTCTTCTACCACTCAGGTTACCGCTAAAGCCAGCAAGGTTAATCATTAAGTGGAAGCATCCGGTTTATTAACGAACGGCTAGGGCTTCCCCTAAATCTGTGATGTCACGGAATACATAAGTTGGCCGAATGTCACTCGTTTCTATTTCCTCTTCAGTGGAAACGCCGGAAAGCACCAGGATAGTAGATATACCAGCGGCGTTACCCCCAGCAATATCGGTTGTCAGGCGGTCTCCAACCATTGCAGCTCCTGTTGCCGCAGGACCTAAACGACGAAGAGCTTCTTCGAACATATGAGGATTAGGTTTGCCAATTACCGTGGGGGAAACACCGGAACTAACTTCTAGTACTGCGATAATAGCACCAGCACCTGGTAACGGGCCGGTTTCTGTAGGGTAGGTCGCATCAATATTAGTGGCTATGAAAAGGGCTCCCTCATTAAGCAAACGACTTCCCATAGCAAGTAGCTCGTACGTAAGAGAGTTCCTGGTGAGCCCCGCGACTACAGCCTCTGCCGCTTCACCGTTTCTGACTTGTTCGGGGCCAATAACCTTAAATCCTTGTGTTTCCATAGCACGTATGAGTCCAGATTCCCCCACGACATAAACAGTTTTCACTGTCGGATGAACATGTTCGATATAACTAGCGGTGGCTTCCGAAGAAGTCAGTATTCGGTTAGGATTAACATCTACACCAAATCTAGCTAGCTTCTCGGTATATTGACTAGCTACCCTCATGGCATTATTGGTGGCCAAAACGAACGGTAAGTCCAGAGAGTTAAGCCTAGCGAAAAACTTATCGATACCAGGTTGCGGCGTTTCGCCATGCCAAAGCACACCATCCATGTCCAAGATTAAGCTTTTGATCTCATGCATGCTTTTCAGATTACCTCGATTGAAGCAAGTTGCGACTATAACTTTGAACCAAGACGGTTTTTAAGGGCTTCTATCAAGCCACTCGGGGGGTTAAAAGGTAAAGTTACTGGCTCATGGATTAGTGCACTCTGAAAGATTCCCAAGAGCAAGTTGAACTCTGTTAAAGACTGCCGGAGATGGGTTGGGTGAAGTTTGTTCTCGTCTTCAAGCCAATCAAATACTGCTTCAGTAAGACCTGCTTGTCCTAGGGTATCCTGAATGCGGTATTCGTGCTCACCGAATTCTTTTTCAGCGTCCGGGGTTCCTAGTTCCCAACCCACCATGGTCCAGTGAGCAAAACCTTGTGTACCTAAAACGGCAATCCGCTTATGGTGGTATTGGCTTTCATCATCATTAGTGTAAGGTGAAACTGCAGTACCAAAGGTGACATTTGCCCGTACCCCGTTAGCGTATTCAATAGTAGCCGTAGCATGCCGGGTAGATGGCGTAAGGTCTTCTAATGGCCTTCCGTCTGCCACTTGTCCAAAAACCCGGATTGGTTTCGAATTGTCAAGATAAGACGAAACGAGTTGCAGGATATGAGGTCCTTGGTCGACCGGGGTAGAGCGGGCACTTGCGTCAACAAAGCGGATGTCGCCAATTCTACCGGCAGAAACTTGTTTTTTGAGCTCGAGGTTGCGAGGGTGAAAGTGTAATTGTGTATTTACGCAAAACTTGGTTTTGGTATTACCCGAAAGTTCTATTAGGTCCCGCCAATCGTCACCGTCTACAGCTATGGGCTTTTCCACAATGACTGCTGGTACCCCGTATTCAGATGCCTTTTTCATGAGTGGATAACGGAGTCGTTTGCCACTTCCCCGAAGGGTTGGCGAGGTTACAATGTGAAGCAGATCAGGATTTTGCTCTTCTAGCATCTGGTCAAGATCGACATATTGGTTTTTGATCCCGAACTCTGAACCGAAAGATGTAAGTAATTCTTTGTCCATGTCGCAGATTGCTACAATTTCTCCTTGCTCTACATACTTATATGCTTGGGCGTGCCCACGAGCTCGGCCTCCGCAACCAAGAATAGCGCTTCTATACATTTGATACCTCCGTGCTTCAGTAAGAAAGATTCTCAGTATTCTACCCCCAGTGCTTGGGTAATTGGTGCCATTAGAATAGTTCCATGAAGATCGAAGAGTTTCTAGAGAGCATTAGGGTTGGTGAATTGCCATCAGAATTATCCATGGCGTTAACTGCACTTTGGTTGGATGCGAGAGGAGATTGGACGGCTGCGCATGACCAATTACAGGACGCAGGTGATTTAGGCTCCGACTGGGTCCATGCTTATCTTCATAGGAAAGAGGGAGATCTCATTAATGCTGCTTACTGGTACCGTCGGGCTAGGCGTAAGGTATTTGAGGGTACGTTTAAGCAGGAATGGGATGCAGTGGTCTTGGAGCTACTTACGTCTACGGGATAAGAGGTAGGTTTTCGACCACGTGTTTTAGTGACGATTGTCTTGAATTTGGTCCGGTAAAAACCGAGATTAGTTGGTTAAAAAGTGAACTGCTACGTGGTTAATCCTGGATATGATAGATAGCTGAATAGTGGTTATAAGGGTAGTTGTTTCTTTACCGTACACTATTAAGACTCACCCTGGATGATTACCTCGTAGCCGGCATCCTGAAGAGCTTTCGTGCCTTGGTGCATTCCGGCATGATCATCAAAAGCTATTCTGAGCGCACCTCCTGCCTCGCGAATCGACAGAACCTCGATGTCACAAATATTTACATTTGCGTTGCCAATTGCCTGGGTTACTAGGGCAAGTTGTCCTGGCCTATCTGGTAATGCCAGTACCACCTCGAATCTTGCTGGCAATAAACTGCGACGTACCACCGGTATTTCGTCCCGAATGTTTTTTGCTCGTGTAGCTCGTTCCAGGAATTCAGCGGGTCTATCAAGATTGTCTGAAAGGCGCTGCAGTTGAGTAGCGAACCTATGTAATGATTGTTTTAAGGCTGTACCGTTAGCGACAACCATGTCACGACTCATTTGTGGATTACCGGAGGCCACTCTGGTGAGATCCCGGAATCCGCCAGCTGCTAGAAGCATCATTAGATCTTTATCCTGGTCGTTTGAAATTAACTCAGTTAACGCCACAGCTGCCAGATAAGGGAGATGGCTTACTGAAGCCACAAGTCGATCGTGTTTTTTAGGATCCATGTGAAGAGGCTGGGCACCAAGATGCCTAACAAAGTACTCGATTTGTTGTAGAGCTACCTGGTTTGTCGCTGAAGTAGGGGTTAATACCCAAACAGCGTTTTCAAGCAATGAGGCATCAGCATGATTAACTCCATTGCGTTCACTTCCAGCCATTGGGTGGCCGCCAACGAATTGGAGGTTACATAAGCCCTCAACCACTTCTTCCTTTACGCTTCCGACATCAGTGATTAGACAGTCTTTCTTAAGGTAATTAGCTAGTTCTAGCCCTAGAGGAACAAGGGAACGCACTGGTGAGGACAAAATTACCAGATCAGCATGTTTTAACCAATTACCAGGTATCGTATGTGCCTCATCAATTATGCCTAGGCTTATCGCGGTTTCTAGAGTCTGTTGGTCCCTATCAAAACCAATCACTTTGTGAGCAAGAAAACGCTGGCGTATGCCCAGTCCGACAGATCCACCTATAAGCCCTACGCCTGCCAGGACAATAGTTCCAAACAGTGGCGAAGGTTTTGTCACAGACTTTTACCTAGGGCTTTCACAATAGCACTGACTCTTTCCATTAGGTCGTGGAATTCTGAGTTGTCTAATTGCTGAGCTGCGTCCGATTTAGCCGACTCAGGATCAGCGTGCACTTCGATAATTAAACCGTCGGCCCCAGCAGCAGTGCCGGCTAAGGCAAGCGATGGTACCAGTGATCTTTTCCCTGCCGCGTGACTAGGGTCAACCCAAACTGGTAGGTGGGAGAGTTCTTTTAGGACAGGCACAGCGCTCACATCGAGTGTAAACCGGGTAGAAGTTTCGAAGGTCCGTATCCCTCTTTCACAAAGAACTACGTTGGGGTTGCCTTGAGACAAAATGTATTCAGCTGCCTGGAGATATTCACTAATACTTGTCGAGATGCCCCGCTTAAAAAGTACTGGTTTTCCTGAGGCACCTACTTCAGCCAGCAGGGCAAAGTTCTGAGTATTCCGTGCACCAACCTGCATCATATCGGCTTTTTCTGCAACACTTTCAACAAGTTCAGGGGCAGTTACTTCCGTTACAATAGGGAGGCCAGTGGATTCCTTGGCTTCAGCTAGTAGTTCAAGACCAACTTTGCCAAGTCCCTGAAAGCTATAGGGACTTGTTCTTGGTTTAAAAGCCCCACCTCGGAGGACCCTAGCCCCGTTACTTAGTGCTATGTTTGCGGCTTTTTCTAGCTGTTCGCGGCTTTCTACTCCACAAGGTCCCGCAGCGACTACGAAATGTCCGTTCCCGGTTTTTACGTTCCCAATCTTCACAAAGGAATCCTCAGATCGGAATTCTCTCGAGGCTAATTTAAACGGTTGGGTTATTGGAACTACCATCTCGACGTCCCGGAAGGCCCGAAGTCTCTCTCGGACATTATGGGTAGGCGCTGGACCGATTGCTCCGATAACCGTTCTCGACTCTCCTTTGCTCAGGTGCGGGGTGAAGCCTAGCGATTTGATCTCACTTAAGACGTGATCAATCGATTCTAGTGGGGCTTGTTTTTTCATAACTACAACCATAGAAATCTCCAATTCATCCAGGTTCAAATACTTAGGTTAAGGGTTGACCCCACCAAGATAAAGATGTTTTTAGTGGTCTTTCATTTAAGGGAGGTCCCTACCAGAAGAAAACTGTCGAAGTGCGTGTATGCGGATAGCCGTAAACATCACCGTCCATCACGTCACACCTTTCGGTTGGTCGAGACATGGGAAGGAGTGTATGGGAGAGCAAGGGGAGATGTCAAGGGAGAAGCCTGTGATCACGTTTGTAATTGACGAAATATAGGGAGTTTGACACGCCTAATTTTGTGCTAGATTAAATACCCATGTCTACGGACCTTATGTAGTACGGATGATTTTGCTATACAAAGGGAACCTCTAAATTATGCTTTGGGGCTTAGAAGATGTTCGAGACACAGGTCGTAGTTTATGCCTTGCCGGAAGTCAACACCCAAGTCTTCGACTGTGACCGTGCCAAGGGCCTCTAACATGGCATCGCGTACCCGGAGCCAGACAGTCGATTGCGCATGACAACGACCAGCCTCTGGGCAGCCCTTATGCCATTTTAGGCTTACGCAACTTAACGGTGCGACAGGTCCATCAATCGCTCTGACCACGTCCTTTAGATTTATTGTTGATGGTTCAGCGGAGAGAGAATACCCACCACCCGTACCTTTTTTTGAAACGATAATCTCTCGCGCTGATAGGGTTGCAAGTATCCGTACGAGGTAAGGTCTTGCCACGCCGGTTGCGGCACTAATATCATCACTGCTAACCCAGTAAGACCGCGATTTAGTGGCGAGATAACCGAGGGCTTGAAAAGCGTAGATGTCAGTTGCTGTAAGCCTCATGAAACTACTCCAGTCTTCGGGAGGGGAGATAGGTTTATGTCAATACACCCTAGTCTAGCAAGTGAGTGGAATTTAGGCTTCTTGCCGTTCAGTTAAGCGTCGGACTAAAAGCAGTAACGTGAATGCGGCTATGGCTAAGAGAGCTGACAGGGTTAGTGCCACATCAAGGTCTTTTTCTAACGCTGCATATATGGCTAGTGGTGTGGTCCTAGTTCGGCCAGCAAGACTTCCAGCGACTACGATCGTAGCGCCAAATTCCCCTAGAGCTCGTGTCCACATTAGGATACAGCCTTCGACAAAACTAGGCCAGCTGAGAGGTAGAGTTACTCGCCAAAAGGTGCGCCAGCGGCTGGCATGGAGAGTTATAGCAGCAGCTTCGAGTTGATGAGACTGAACACTGAATCCTGCTTTCATAGCACGGATGAACAGGGGGCTGGCGACAAAAATTTGCGCTAATACCACTGCCACGCTGGTAAATGCCAAAGACATTCCTAGTTCATCCAGAGGTCGGCCGATTAATCCGCGCCTACCAAAAACTAAAAGTAGGCCCACGCCTGCGACCACTGGTGGTAGAACTAAGGGTATGTCTAGCAGAGCTTCTAGGAAGCGGCGCCCAGGGAATTTGTAGTGCGCTAACAGGTAGGAGACCGGGGTACCGAGAGTGATAGTGACTAATAAACTTATTCCTGTGGTAATTAGGCTTAAACGAAGTGCCTGGGTAACCGTGGGGTTTAATAGGGAAGATAGGAAGTCCGGCGTGAGTGCACGTAATACAAGGACCAACACCGGCAACACTAAAAGTACAATTAAAACACTACCAGCAGCTAAAACTAGGCCCCGAGGGAGAAATACTTTCACGGGGAAATGAATCCGTATTGTGAAATTATATTCTGACCCGGACTTGATAATACGAAATCGATGAATTTGATCGCGAGTTCAGGGTTTCTACCGTTGGAAAGAAGGGCGATTGGAAAGCGAGCTACTGGAGATAACCCTTCCGGTATAGGGAGTTGCTTCACGCCTTGAAGGTTGTGTAGGTCACTTCGATATACGATCGTTACGTCGGCTTCGTCCAGCATTACCTTTGCGGCAGCTTGTCGAACGCTAATCTCTTCTGAGACGAGGTTGCTTAACACCTTTTGAGAAAATCCTACGCCATATATCTTTTCAAGCCTAGTTAGAAGTTGGCGGGCGTACCGGCCCGCTGGTACTTCTGGCGTTGCCAGTACAAGTAGGATTCCAGATTCTGCCTGGAGGTCTTTGGGGCTGACGAGGTTAGAATGAACCGGAGTAATTATGCTGAGCAGATTAAGGGCAAAGACCTTTGGGATGGTTATGGTTAGTCCTGCATCTATAATCCTTGTCATTTGTGTTTCATCCGCACTAGCAAACACGTCTGCAGGTGCTCCTTGTAGTAATTGAGAGCTCAGAATAGATGAACCAGAAAAATTCAACGTCACATTTGTACCCGGGTGCTGCGTTTCAAAGACTGCAGCAACGGTACTGAATGCCTCGGTCAGACTAGACGCTGCAAAAACCGTAATATTAGCAGCAGACACCAAATTAATTAAGGCCATAAGGCAAGAAACTATTAGTAGGTTTCGCATGTCTTACTGTTGAGGATACCAGGACGCGAAAAGCAAGTCCTACTTGGTTCTGTTGATTTATGAGGGGAAGGATCTTGGGGTATGTCATACTGGCGTTTGGTTTAAGGATGTGTAACTGAGTAATTTCGGTGATTGACCAGGGGGTAAACATGCCTGGAGTAGCAATTATAGGGGCACAGTGGGGTGATGAAGGAAAGGGCAAGGTAGTTGATGCTCTTGCCAATAACGCTGACTTCGTAGTCCGGTATTCTGGTGGGGCGAACGCTGGCCACACCATTGTTGTTGGAAATGATGTCTTCAAGCTTCACCACCTACCTTGTGGCGTATTGCACGACCAACCTGTGTCCATTCTTGGTGGTGGCATGGTTGTTGATCCGTGGTCGTTACTGGAAGAGTTAGAGCAACTTGGGAGGGTGCGTGATGTTGGGAGAGTGCTGATTTCTGATGAAGCACACCTTGTTTTGCCGCACCATCGTAAGAATGATGAAGGAGGTGGTTTTGTAGGAACAACGGGTCAAGGTATTGGGCCAGCGTATAGTGATAAGGCGCGCCGTGTGGGGTTGCGCGTTGGTGATTTGCTAGAAATTGACCACCTTAAAGAATGTTTAGGACGACTTCTAGAAGCTAAACCAAACTCAACCCAACGCGTGGGCTGGACCTCGGTTAACGCTGCGTTGGAAGACCTTGATGAAGTTCGTAGTGATTTGATTCCACTAGTTGCTGATACCGGTCGGATGATTCGACAGGGACTTAGGGAAGGTAAGCGTGTTCTTTTTGAAGGTGGTCAAGGGACAATGCTTGACCTTGGCTATGGAACCTATCCATTTGTGACTAGTAGCCATCCCACAGTCGGAGGGATTCTTGTTGGTTCTGGTGTGGGTCATAAGGCTCTAAATGGCGTTTACGGCGTCGTGAAGGCTTTTGCCACCCGGGTGGGGAATGGACCCTTTCCGACGGAGATCGAAGATGCGGAAACCGCCCTCAGGCTGCGTGGCAGTGGTAAGAATCAATGGGATGAGTACGGTACAACTACTGGGCGTCCGAGGAGAGTAGGTTGGCTTGACCTTGTCCAACTCCGTTATGCTGTGGAGATTAATGATTTCGAGGGATTGGTTGTCACCAAACTTGATGTGCTTTCTGATTTTGATGATGTCCGTGTATGTGTTGCTTATAGAAACGGGAAGCCGGTTTATCAAGACATGCCTGGTTGGGGTGAGCTTCGTGGTTTGGGTAGTCGGTTGGCGCTACCGAAAGAGGTTATTGGTTACCTCAGTTTGATTGAGCGTGTTACTGGGGTTCCCGTTGTTATGTTCTCGACAAGCCCAGACAGAGAAGACACTTTTGGTGAGGTTAAGTGGTAATAAGTTCTGCTAAGCGGCCAGTTGACTGCGGTTTGGTTGGTAATTCTTTAGTAAAGTAATGAAGAAATACCCTTGTTCGTTCTAGCCGTGCATTAAATGACTGTTAACGCTGATCTATAGCCTTGAATGTTCTTCCTCGTGGGCCTTCGTAGACAAGTCGGGGTCTCATTAGACGGTTATTGGCGTATTGCTCAAATAGGTGAGCCATCCATCCGGAGATTCGGGCAACGGCAAAAATTGGTGTGTACATATCTATGGGAAACCCAAGCATGCGGTAAACAGAGGCAGAAAAAAAGTCGACGTTCGGGCGTATTTGTTTACCTTGACGCTTCATTTCGCGAGTCATGACTTCTTCCATTTCGAGGCTCATTACAAACCATTTTCTATCTCCGGATTCTTCGGCCAGATGTCTAGCAACTTCTTTTAGTATCACAGCCCTAGGGTCCAATACCCGATATACGCGATGGCCAAAACCCATTACCCGGCCGTGGGGTTTTGAAAGGATGTCAAGGACATAACCTTCTACATGCTCCACTTTATCGATAGCCTCAAGGGCGTTCATTACTGCGGTGTTGGCTCCGCCATGAAGAGGTCCTTTTAGAGAAGCTATTGCCGCTGTAATGGCGCTATATACATCTGTGCCTGATGATGCGGCAGTTCGGGCGGTAAAAGTACTGGCGTTACAGCCGTGTTCGGCGTGAAGCACTAGGGCCACATCCATCGTTTGAGTGGCCGCCAACGTTGGTTTTTTTCCGTTGAGCATGTATAGAAAATTTCCAGCGATGGATAGACCCGGATCAGGCGGAATTGGTTCGAGGCCCTTCCGGATACGCTCGAAGGCAGCAGTGATGGTGGAAAACTTTGCTAGCAGGGATGTACCGATGCGGTGGGAATTACCCAGGTCGATATCCTCAGAGTTATTATCTAAAGAAGCGAGTGCAGAGACAGCGGTGCGGATCGCATGGATTGGTTGTGTGTCAGTTGGGATCATCCTAAGGATGCTATAGATAGGTTCCGGGATAGCGAATAAGCTTTTCAGAGAACTCCTAAATGACCCTAATTGCTCTTCGTTAGGGAGATCTTCGTTCCACAGAAGATAAGTTGCCTCTTCAAAGCTAATACGGTCGGATAATTCGCGAATATCATAACCGCGGTAAATAAGTTCGCCTTTATCGCCATTAATTGATGCGATTTCAGTAGTGTCAATGTTGACACCAGCTAATCCAGGAAAAATATTGTGTTCCATCTGTCCTCCTTATCCTTACTATTGAGACTTCTTTAATGATACCAATGTGTTTGCCGTAGATTCCTGTTTTTGATTAAAACTGCTCACATCTAAACTTTTAGTGCCTTAGGTTAATTAGTTTTACGCTTAAGGTTTCACCGAAAAAGTGTTGAGGTAATTCAGCATTGAAAATACGGGATAGGTCAGCTAAAAAACGTCTTCCCCCGGCCAGAACCTAGCCCAAAGCGGATTTGTGATTTTATATTACCACCTACGTTCTACAGGGTATTTTGCACGTCACCTGGAGCTTTGTATAGGGGATGCTTTACAGAGTTAACTAATGTACCGGTGATAGACTGGTATTGGGTAGACTGCCGATCTCTTACCTAGGGTCAATTGGGCCGCTTGGAAAACTATCGGAAGTTACTCAGAGGCTAAAGGTTATGATGGATTTGCGACGGGGAAGTTTACAATTGGTCAGTGATTTGATAAAGACTTCAAGCATATCTAGGGGATACCACTTCACCTTTTCTGGAGGCGAAGTGTGATACGAAATTCTCAACTCTTCGAGCCCTTCACTGATGAACCGATCAGCGTTGTGTCGGAATCCGGAGAATGGACAGGTAGTTTCGAATTTGATTTAGATCCTGTACTAGTTAAACAAATGTACCGAGAAATGGTGGCTACTCGGCTCCTTGATGAAAGGATGATTCGTCTTCAAAGAACCGGTCGGATTAGTTTTGTTGCTCCGGCTGCTGGGCATGAGGCTGCTCAGGTAGCTACCGCTCACACTGTTATCCCCAAGGAAGATTGGCTTTTCCCTTATTATCGAGATTCGGGACTAGTACTAGCTCTTGGAATACCTCCGGTGGAATTATTTGGGCAAATTATGGCTTCCCGGGCAGATCCTAACCGAGGTCGTCAAATGCCTGCTCACCCAGGATCTAAGGCTTTTAATCTATTTACTGGTGCTTCTCCGATTGCTTCCCACATTGCGCCTGCTGTTGGTGCGGCAATCAGCATGAAGCTTCGTGGTACTGGCCAAGTAGTAGTTACTAATTTTGGGGATGGGGCTACCAGTGAAGGAGACTTTCATGCTGGTATTAACTTTGCTGGTGCTGAAGGTGCCCCCATAGTATTTGTATGCGAGAACAACCGCTACGCTCTCAGCGTCGGATACAACAAGCAAACTGGTTCTGAAAACATTGCGATGAAAGCTCATGCATATGGAATGCCTGGTTATCACGTGGACGGTATGGACCTTCTTGCGTGTTATTTCGTGATGCGAGATGCGGTCAAGCGTGCACGAGATGGTGCAGGACCATCATTGGTCGAGATGGTGGTATACCGCTATGGACCTCATTCTTCGGCAGACGACGATAGTCAGTATCGTCCCAAGGAAGAGGTAGAAGCATGGTGGCGTCGTGATCCACTCGTTCGCACGAAACGATTCTTGGAAAAGCTAGATCTGATTAACGAAGAGGAGGACCTGGCTCTCCGTCATGAGGTAGATACGGAACTTAAAGAAGCTGCAAAACTTGCTGATCAGGCTGGACCAATTCCGACTGATTGGATGTTTGAGGATGTTTTTGATGAACTCCCGCCTCACCTCCTAACTCAACGAAAAGAAATCGGATAGGTAAAGCGGAAATGGCTGCTCAGACGATAGTGCAGACCATTGCACGGACCTTGGATGAAGAAATGACGCGCGATGAGCGTGTTGTTGTGATGGGTGAGGATGTTGCTAAACGTGGTGGGGTCTTCCGCGCTACAGAGAATTTATTTGATAAGTATGGGCCGGATCGAGTGATTGATTCTCCGTTGTCAGAAGCTGCAATTATCGGAGCAGCTGTTGGTATGGCAGTTCACGGTCTTCGGCCTGTAGCAGAGATTCAATTCGCTGATTATGTCTTTCCTGGATTTGACCAGCTGGTGTCTCAAGCAGCCAAGTTACGTTATCGTTCCGGGGGACAATTTTTCGCCCCAATGGTCGTTCGTATGCCAGCAGGTGGTGGCGTAAAGGGAGGGCATCACCACTCCCAGAATCCAGAAACTCACTTTGTTCATACTCCGGGTCTAAAGGTGGTCTATCCGTCTAACCCAGTTGATACGAGGGGTCTATTAAAGACGGCTATTCGTGACGATGATCCCGTGGTTTTTCTAGAGCCGAAGCGTCTCTACCGAGCTTCGAAAGAATCAGTGCCCAAAGAAGAAGTTCTCATTCCACTTGGTCAAGCACGGATACTGCGTGACGGGAATGATGTGGTTCTGGTCTCTTACGGAAGTAGTATGGCTGAAACTACCCAAGCGGCCGATGCTCTTGAGCAACAAGGCTTTTCAGTTGCCTTAATTGATCTCAGAAGTTTATTGCCCTGGGATCGTGAAACCGTTCTTAGTGAAGTGGCGCGAGTAGGCCGGGTTGTTCTTGTTTCGGAAGCACCCCGACAACTGAATTTTGTTAGCGAGGTAGCAGCGGTCATTAGCGAGGAGATTCTAGATAGTCTCTTGGCTCCACCGCTCCGAGTGACAGGTTTTGATACTCCATTCCCCTATGCGCAAGAACGTACTTACTTGCCTAGCCTTAATCGCATTCTTAAAGCCGTGCAGAAAGCCCTGGATTATTAAGTCATGAAAGTTGTCTGTTGGATTTTGGTCCAATTATTGGCGCAACACCGACCTTATTAGATGGTTGGTTAAGGAGAGCTAATGCCGAGAGAATTCTTATTGCCGGAGCTTGCAGAGAGTGTTGTTGAGGGCGAGATCGTTTCGTGGCTTGTCCAAGAGGGTGAGGGTGTTAGTGAGGATCAGCCAATTGTTGAGGTAATGACTGACAAAGTAACTGTAGAGCTACCGAGTCCTTTTTCTGGAATTCTCGAAAGACATCTTGTAGCCGAGGGTGATGTGGTAGAGGTCAATCGGCCAATAGCTCTTTTCTCTGAGGAGGGTGAGTCTGGAGTTACAGATGGCGATCGCGCTAGCTATAAAAAGATCGAAACAAAGGTTACGGACGAGGAAGATGGGGAGGCTCTCACTTTATTTACTCCCTCGAGCGAGGAAGAAGATACTCCCATATTTCAAGTACGAACTAACCAGCGAGATCGTCTCGAAGACGATGGTGAGGCCGACTCTACTAGTTCGGAAGTTCGTGTGCTGGCGGTTCCTGCTGCTCGTAAGTTAGCTCGGGAACTAGGTTTGGAAATCCAAGCAATTCAGGGTACCGGTCCGAAAGGTCGGATCCAGATTGAAGACGTTAAAACCCACGCTAAACGTGGAACCATAAGATCTTCCGATACCGCAACCCTTTACGTTTCTCCATCTGGGTATGAAGAGCTAGAGGAGCGGTTACCTTTCCGCGGAATTCGTCGGGCAACCTCTAATCAAATGGTGGCTTCCCATTTGCAGACGGTAAGAACCCTACATGTGGATGAGGCGGATGTTTCTCGACTTGTTCGTGTACGTAGTCGCTTGAAACCAATTGCTGCTGAGCGCGGAATTTCTCTTTCATACCTCCCCTTTATAATGAAGGCAGTAGCTTCAGCACTTAAGTCTTTCCCGTCGCTAAATTCTAGCCTTGATGAAGAGGCAGGCGAGATTGTGCTTAAGAAATATGTCAACGTCAGTATGGCTGTTGCTACAGAAACGGGCTTGGTTGTTCCGGTTGTACACAATGTAGACCGCAAAGGCCTTCTTGAGATCGCTACTGATATCCTCGACAAAGCGACTAAAGCCCGAAAAGGTGGGCTCACTAAGGAAGACGTCTCCGGAGGATCATTTTCGATAACCAATGTTGGCTCTCTTGGGGGCTTGTTTAGTTTCCCAATAATAAATATTCCGGAAGCGGCTATCTTGGGCGTACATACAATTAAGAAGCGTCCCGTTGTGCTCGATGACGAAAGTATTGTTGCAAGGCCCATGGTGTATTTGAGCCTTTCGTTCGACCACCGCCTTGTAGACGGTGCTGAAGCTGTTGCTTTTACCAGCCAACTGATTCAAATGATCGAGGATCCGGAACGGTTGTTGTTGGAATTCTGAGGTCAAGGATTTAACAGAGAATGGTTAAGGCTCTATGGACAAAAAAATTAGTTGGCTTTCAGTGGGTTACTGATATCTTCCCGATAGCAAAATTACCACGTGTTTTGGGTCGGGCCGTACACTAGGCTGATGATCCGAGAAGATCTTCCAGTATTACCGAGGCAGCCTGGTTGCTATCTTTACAAAGATCAGCTTGGAAGAATTATTTATGTAGGTAAAGCTGTCAATCTTCATTCACGAGTGGGTAGTTATTTTAACGCAACACCTGGTAGGAAGGCCCGGGCCATCATTAGTGAGGCAGTGAGCCTAGAATTTTTAGTAGCTGAAAATGAGATTGATGCTTTATTACTGGAGGCTAATCTCATTAAAGGTCACAAACCGCGCTACAACGTCATGTTGAAGGATGATAAGACCTACCCCTTTTTGAAGCTTACTAATGAAGAGTTCCCGATGTTGCAATTTACCCGGAGAGTTACAAAGGACGGTAGCACCTACTATGGGCCTTACCCTAATGCAGGTGCTCTCCGGCGTGTTCAGGAGTTAATCGGTTCCCTTTTCCCCATTCGACAAAATAGCGGTTATCCAATGAAACAGCGCAAAAAGGCCTGCCTTCGTTTCCATATGGGACGTTGCCTTGCACCGTGTATCGGGGAGGCTGACCCAAACATCTATGCCAGTGTGGTTGACCAGGTGCGGTCTTTTTTGCAAGGGCGTGTTGAGGATACCGAAGCTGGTCTAGTCAAGGAAATGACTGCGGCAGCCGAGCGTCAAGACTTTGAGCTGGCGGCTACGTTTCGCGACCGGATCGATGCTCTCAGGAAGCTCACGGGTTTTGATAGTCCGGTTGTTAGTAATGCTGGTGAAAATTTAGATTTTCTTGGCTTTGCTGTTGGAGGAAATTTTGCTATGGTGCAGCTCTTCCAAATGCGTCAGGGTCGAGTAGTAGGTCGTGATAAACGATTTTTAACTAACGCTGTTGACGCTGAACCGAGTGAGATAGTTGACAGGTTTCTGGGAGAATATTATACCTATGCCCCCAATGTGCCACCTCTTATCTTGATTCCAGATTGTGAGCTCGAAATTACTGCCTGGACTACCTTTTTGAGCAATAGGGCAGGAAGAAAAGTAGAGCTGCGTACTCCCAAACGAGGCGATAAGGTTAGCCTGATGGGGATGGCAGTGCGCAATGCGCGTAGTGGCCTCGAATCAGAACTAGCTCTCCTTGAGCGTCGTGGTGAGACGCCCGGCGTCCAAGAGCTGCAGCAGCTTGTTGGTTTGGAGTTTCCCCCATGGCGTATAGAAGGGTTTGACGTTTCAAATCTTATGGGTACCCACACGGTTGCTGGTATTGCAGTGTTCGAGGGTGGCCGTTCGCTCAAGAAAGAGTACCGACGGTTACGTATTACAGGTCTCGATAAGCCAGATGATTTTGCCAGTATTTATCAGGCGGTCTATCGTCGTTTTACGGGCTCCCTTGCTGACAAACTAGCTCTACCGGATCTTTTATTGATCGATGGGGGTAAAGGACAATTGACTGCGGCCCGCAGAGCTCTTTGTGAGGCTGGATTGAAGATTCCGCTATTGGGATTAGCAAAGAGGAATGAAACGATTGTTACTGAGGAGAGAGGGGACATTGTGGTGCCTGAGACCAATCCGGGATTGCGCATGCTCATTTACATTCGTGATGAGACGCACCGGATAGCGGTCAGTTACAACCGCAAGTTGCGAGGAAAAGCTACGACACGATCCATCCTTGATGATGTTCCCGGTATTGGGCCTAAGCGAAGAAATGCCATATTAGGGTATGTCTCCTCAATTGAGGAATTGAAAGAGGCTACGATTGAGGAGCTCTCCCTTGTACCGGGTGTTGGGCGAGTAGCTGCTGAGTCAGTAAAAAGCTTTTTCTCTTTGGAAGGGGACGCTTCGGAAGTTGTTACTGATTATGGTGACTGACTTCCTATTTGCTAATCTGAAGGTGGTTATCATTAGTACGGATCTCCTGGTAGCGCTTAAACCATCCAGTTCTATGTAGTTCCATCTTGATGTCGATTCTCAAGGTATCCTTAGCCGTTGTACGCTTTACCTCACGGAACCCAACTTTCATGAAAGCAATTTGAGCTCGCAGATTATCACCAAAAGTAGATAGCTTGATATGTTCGAGTCCGAGGGTATTGAATGCGTAGTCCATTAAGGCGAAGATAGCTTCAGGGCCGTAACCTTGGCTCCAATGACTACGTTCTCCAATGATGATTCCTAACGTGCTAGTAGTGTGGCGGATATCATATAGTTCAATTGTGCCAATATATTCTTTATTTTGGTCGAATATCCCGAAAGTTTCTCGGTCTGGACGGCGACTGTCGGCGAGTAGTACCCGCTTTAGTAACCAAAGAGGCATTCGGCTTGTGGGTGTACCGTTAAGGTGTGCAATCTCTGGATCGCGGAGGTGTTTATGGATCCTGCGCCAGTCCTTGGGACCAAGTTCTTCGAGGGGTTTAAGCACCACACGCCGGAAGTTGGGCCACATTTATCCAGTTTAGCGCAACCATGGAGTCTGTACCGGTACCTAATCAAGGGTAGTCAGGTTTGAGACAGTGTTTCTTTAGGGGTTGATGGTGTTAACGTGAGTTTTATATGAATACTACTGAAGGAAAATTAAACTTCACCGTGTTTACTGAAAAATTTGCGGTTCTTCGAGAGGCTATCGGTCAAATAATCTTGGGCCAACAGGCCGTGGTGGAAGACCTATTAATAGCAATTTTAGCTAGGGGCCATGTTCTAATCGAAGGGGCACCTGGTCTTGGTAAAACTAGGCTAGTTCGGGCCTTTGCCGAGGCTACGAATCTGGGATTTGGAAGAATCCAATTTACTCCCGATCTAATGCCTGCTGATGTTACCGGCACCACTGTTTTTATCGAAGATGCTTCTTCTCCTCGTTTCGAGTTTCAGCCTGGACCTGTTTTCGTGAATGTGTTGTTAGCGGATGAAATTAATCGGGCTACCCCGAAAACCCAGGCAGCCCTTCTCGAGGCCATGCAAGAGCGTTCGATTACTATTTCAGGCTCGCGTAATGAATTACCAGAGCCGTTTATGGTCCTCGCGACTCAGAACCCGATTGAAATGGAAGGGACCTACCCTCTGCCGGAGGCTCAACTCGACCGTTTCTTGTTTAAGGTCATCATTAAGCGCCCAGACAGGGACACGTTACGTCGCATTATTCAGAATACTACAGGTCCTAATGAGATTGCTTTAAACTCGATTTTTGAGCGAGGAGAAATTGTTGAGTTGCAGAATATGTTGCGGGCTGTCCCAGTGGCGACCAGTGCTATAGAGCAGGTGGCGAACTTAATTGAGGCTACTCACGTGCACCCAATGGTCCGATTAGGCGCTAGTCCTCGCGGAGCGCAGGCGATAACGCTTGCTGCCAAGGGCTATGCCCTTGCGGAGGGTAGGCCCAACGTTGAGATTAATGATGTCAAGCGAGCAGTGTCACCGTCCTTGAGGCATCGTCTTTTACTCTCGTTTGAGGCTGAAGTGTCAGGTTTAGATCCCGATGTAATTATTGATGAGATTGTTGAATCGACTTTGACCGTGAGCAGGTGAAAGTTTAACGGTGATTACTTTACAAAGTCGTGCACTAATTGACCGATATTCTCTAGCATCCCGCTCTACTAGCGTGGCTGAAGGCGAAAGGCCTTCAAAAGGCGTAGGGGGTTCTGTCGAATTTCATGATTTTCGACCTTACCAGCACGGAGACGAATTGCGATACGTAGATTGGAATGTTTATGCTCGGACTGGGCGTCTTTACACCCGGCTTTATCAAGCTGATAGGACTGTAGATGTTCATATTGTTCTTGACACCAGTCGGAGCATGATGTTGGGCGGAAAACTCCGGTATAGTCGTTTTTTGGCGGCTTTGGTAGCGTACGTAGCTTTGCAAGATTCTCAGTGTCAAATACACTTATTTAGCGGAAGAACAAGTCGTCCATTTCATGGGGTTAACCGGGTCGGCGATATTTGGGAATTTATTGAAGAAACCCTTGTTGATCGTGAGGCTACGTTCACTCCTAGTGAAGCCCTCAAAAAGTTTGCGCTCGGGATACCCGCTTTTCGAGGAGCCGGGTTGGTGCTGATAATATCTGATTTGTTTGACGAAGCATCTTTACAGCCAGCACTCGCTGCTTTTCGGGCTCGTAGTCTAGATGCTAGCTTTCTTCACGTAATGGCTGAGGATGATTTGAGTCCTGATTTTGGTCATCTCGAGGTGGTTGATTTGGAAACGGGTGGGCATCTCTCCGTTGGTCCAGCTGAGGTCGAGTCTTATCATCAATCTGTCCGAGAGTTTTTGATGAAGACACGAGGGGCCATATTGCAAGCAGGATATCGCCATAGCCTCCTCAGATTTACAGAGGATGATACTGAGGCATTGGAGCGTAATGCGCTTTCTTCGCTAATCAGGGAAAGGATTTTCCAAAAACGATAGAAGGAAACTACCTTATAAGAAAGATCTGCGGGTTCGATAGTAGACCAATCTCGTCCTTTGTTGACAAAGGACGAGATTGGTCGGTGTGGCGGAGAGAGCGGGATTCGAACCCGCGAGGCAGTGATAACCACCTACACGCTTTCCAGGCGTGCTCCTTAAACCACTCGGACACCTCTCCGGACAACTACTAACATCCCGGAGTCTAGCAGTACCCCCAAACAGGGTCAACAATAATCGTTCCTAGGGTAAAGTTTAGAGTTAACATTGAGGAAACAGTTTACACATAATAGCAGTGCTAATTGATTACCAGAATTAACACGAGGGACGAATTATGGACCTCTATCTATTTTATAGCGTCGATTTTCTTTGACGGCTATCCTTGGGTAGGCCCATCAGATAAATTGGTGGGCTGCCAGATAAAGTTTAGGTTAGAGTTCGTCATGTCATATGAGATAGATCACCTTCTGTATGGTGTTCCAAAGCTAGACGCGGGAATTGCGAATTTGAAGCAGTTATTAGGGGTGGAGCCGGAATTAGGTGGGGAGCATCCGGGTTTTGGGACACGAAACGCCCTACTTTCTCTTGGTACCGGTGTTTATCTTGAACTAATCGCTCCAGATCCGCTACAGGATCTTACCGGCACTCGAGGAGAGGCGTTGTCTGCGCTAAATTCGCCAAAACTAATGACGTTTGCCTTGAGAACTAATGATCTTGGTCGGATACAAAGTCTAGCCGAACAAGTTGGGTTAAATACCTTGGGGCCGATAACAAGGTCCCGGCTGAAACCTAGTGGCCAAATCCTTCAGTGGCACCATTTAAAGTTTCCTGATAATCCGTTTGGAGAAGCACTGCCGTTCTTCATTGATTGGGGCGAGACTGAACATCCTTCCGAAACTTCTTGCGGAGGCTGTTCTTTGCAGGCCCTAGAGGTGTGGCATCCAGAGGGAAGTTCACTAGCGGAGCTCTACGCTGCTCTTGAGATAGACATCAAGGTTGGTGTGGACTCTGAAACCACCCTTCGGGCGGTGTTGGCCACACCTCGAGGTGACGTTACTCTGATTTAAGGGGGATCGATCCAAGGTTGTGCTTGTTGGTATCTGACAGTAATATGGGTACTGATAGTGTATGACTTCAATATAGTTACGAGGTTTTAGCCTTCAAGGTTAAGGAGAAAACATGCTTAGAGATCGAATAGTAAATCTCAGTACCCCTGAGGAGGTCCAGTCTTTCCTGGCTACTCATCCGACAAGCGTTATTTTCAAGGCTGGGACTTGTCACAAGACCATGCAGGGATTCGGATTTTTGCAGGAGAAACTTGAGCCTCGCGAGGACTTGATGCTAGGGATTATCAGGGTTGTCGAATGGCGTTCCTCGAGTAACCTGGTAGAGGAAATGACGGGAATTCGCCATGAGAGTCCGCAAATACTCCTCTTCAAGGATGGTGAAGCTGTTTTCGATGTAGATAACTGGAACATCACTCCTGAGGTTCTAGATGCTGGTTTAGAAAAGGCTCCTCTCAGTGGTGACGTTAAGCCTACTGAGGGTCTTACCACTAGCGATTTGTCGCGTTACATTCAGGTTTTAGAACAGTATCTGACCGGCATAATGAATCACCAGCAGTTTGAATACGTCTACACTACGATGTTTCGGGATGATGCGAGTCTCCGAAGTCGGGACGAAGTTGAAGTGCTCAACTCGATTTTCGGGGATGTCGACCAGCACATGAACATGCACTTGATGATGGCAGGCCGCTCTGAGGACAATAAAGTCCGTGAACGTGCTGAGGTTGCGTTCAGTAAGCTGAAAGAGTTAGCCAAGATTCCTGCCTGAACGTTACCCGGTTTGCTTTTGGGAAGCGATAAAATCGTTAGCCTTTTCGGGATTTCTGAGTTATTGATTTTATAACTGAGGTAGTGTTCTAAATATAAGTTAGGTCTGAGGTCAGACTGGGAATAGTGGCCCGCTTACAACTTCTAGGATAACTTATCTAGTAAACTGCGGACGCGGTGAATTCTTCTTTGCAAAAAAGACCAGCCATCCCACCCTCTAGCGGATTAAGTCAACCAGCTATCCTCTTTGGGATTATCTTTTTTAGCGTTGCTTACACTGGTCTCATTTGGTTACTAGGTTCCAGGCTTGAGACTATTCCTAAGCTTCCTGACCAGGGATATGCCTGGTACTTTTGGAAGTTACCTGAGCCAACTATCTGGTCTCGGGTAACTTCGTGGGGCTTCTACATGGCTCACCAGTTAGCTATGTGGGCGTTGATATATTATGCGCAGACAAGAGTAAAGCGTTATATAAACGGTCTACATCGGATAAACTACGTGGCTCTAGCGATTAATGCTAGTTTTATCCTTCTTCATCTATTGCAAACTCACCTCTGGTATGACGGTCTTGCCCAAGACGTGTCTATTTTCAGTAGTCAGGGAGCGGTCATAGTCATGCTCATCTGGGTCTTGTTGATGGAAAATCAACGCCGTGGCCTGTTTTTTGGAGCAAAGGTGCCTCTGGGAAAGCGAGTCCAGCAGTTTGCCAGGAAGTACCACGGGTACTTCTTTTCCTGGGCTGTGATTTACACCTTCTGGTATCACCCAGCTGAAGCTCTTTCAGGGCATCTATGGGGCTTTTTCTACACTACATTGCTTATTCTCCAAGGTGGCTTGATGTTCACGCGAGCGCATAAGAATAGGTACTGGACTGTGTTTTTAGAAGTAGTGGTTCTTGCCCATGGAACTCTTGTAGCAATTATGCAAGGGAATGGAATATGGCCAATGTTTTTTTTCGGGTTTGGGGGAATTTTTGTTATTACGCAGATGCATGGTTTGGGTTTGTCTCGAATATTACGAGGCCTGATTCTAGGTTGCTATGTCGTCGGTGCGATTTGGATTTACAGCGGCCGTGGTTTGGAAACCATTCATGAGATAATCAGAATTCCGATTATTGATTATCTTGGAGTTCTCGTGTTGTCGGGATTGCTCTCGTTGGGATTGTGGGTCACACGTCGTCTTCGGGCAGGTACTACGCCGGTCTTATAGACGTTGGTAAGCTACTATGGGATTTTAAGATCGATCTAGGCTCTCAACATAAGTCTGAGCTTCTGACAAACTGATGCCAGTAAGTGAAATGACCTTCTGAATCGCCTCGTTCTTGTCAGAACTAGCGATTGTACTTATTGCCTTCTCAAGGTCTGTCCGAAGGGGCAGTTTAGGGGTTTCATCGAGACCTTCTTTAGAATGTTCGTTCCGAGCTGATGATAAGGATTCGTCCGCCATGTCCTTCACAAGGCTTTCGACATATGCTTTAGCTTCACTAAATTTTACCCCGGTCTGATCTTGATATCTCTTGATTGCTTCAAGCTCTTTTCCCTCTGAGATTAGGGTATTAATCTCCCAAAGTTGCTCTTCATTGGGTTCCACTACGGCTGATTGGCCAGTTTCATTCAGCTCTCTCATGGATGAACGGCGTGTTCGGGCGGCATTGGACATTACTAGAAAGACTATGCCAATACCGACGTCTAACCACCGAGGCGGTGTTTTGGTGAAGATCCCACTTCCGGACGCTAAGAAGTAAACGGCAATAGCGAGAAAAATAAATCTCCTCATAATAATCCTCTCTAGAAACTTGGTTACCATCCGGTAAGTCGTTTCAGAACTGCTATAGGCAGGAGTATACGCGAACACTGTGTTCTTTCAGAACGGGTTTATCACTTTGACAAGACGTCTATTGCAACGTATATCTGGCAAAGGAGGGCCCCTATCTGTCCTCAAGGACACTCTGAATTTAGGGATTGTTGAGAGGTATTATCCAAAAATTTTTCGCCAGTTTACTGGTTTTCACCGATGCAAGATCAACTTTCGGGTCGATTAAGCGCTGTTCTGGTCGTCCGTTTAAAGAAGCAACAGCATCAACTCTAATCTCAATACCTTCGGTTCCGGTCGGATCAAGATTGAGTTTTAGATAGCGGGAAAATTGCCGGATCATGTCTGGTCGGCTAGACATTTTTTGATACTGTCGTGCCGTGAGGGTGAAAAGGGGATTTATGCTTTTAGCTTCTCCAGTTTTTGGTTTATAAGCAAAGAAACGCACCTTTGCCTCTTTAGCGCGGAGCTTCATGTGCCAAGCAAAGCGATGACCTTCCTCAGTCCAATGCACCACACTTGGAATTAAGTAGTGTCGTAGCGGAATGGTTACTTGAAAAATCATCCATAATGCGAGGAGAATGCTCGTAACTTTGTGCGATTTAGTGATGGTATAAAAAGTTTTATTCGGTAGCGACAATGACTTTTCTTCTGGCCATAATGCGTCAATTGCTAACCAGGAAATTACTAGCCCTGAAAGAATACCAACAAGGATTGGCACAAGGGATAGCCCAATCGCTGCCCAGGCAATTAAGCCGCCCAGTAACCCAGTGATCCCCACTCCCCATTGCCCTAATCTAGAGACAGATTTGATTCGCATAAGCATTTTTTGTGGCCAGTCTGGAGAAAAAAAGATTGTGCCAGCAAGCATCATGAACCATGGGAAAATACCGATCTGGAACCAGAAGGCATTTAATAGATGAAAGCCAGTGATTAAAGAGAAGGCGATACTTCTGCTCCGGGGCCATAGTAGTAAGGGAACAATAAATAAATCAAGGAGAAGGCCACTGTAGGCAATGAACAGGAGTCCCCAAGTCTGTTCAAACATAGGACCTACAAGGGGCAGGTCAGCAAATCCAGCGAGACCGATTGCAAGTGGTCGCGCGAGAAGCCAATCGGTGCCAATCTTAGCTACACCACCAAAGAAGTAAGGAATTGCTATCTGACTTCCAATCAAGTAAAGGGACCACGCAGGGATTTTAGTTCCCCATCCTTTGCCGATAATGATCTTGTCAAGCGATAGGCATCGGTTAGCTGGGACAAAAATCAGCAGGAAGCTAAGTAGGCACACCAAGTACATGTGATTCAGGTAATGAGATTCTTCAAGTAGGAAAACATATGTAATGCCAACAAAGAATAGAGGCGCACTTATTCTGTAAAAAAGACCTGTTGTGATAAATAGTGAGAGGATGCCGAGGACAGCAAAGTGTAAGAACATTCCGCTGCCAGCCCAGGGAGTTACCCATTCAAAAAAAGGGTAGGGAAAATTAAAGGCAGGCCAAATGTAGTACTCCCGAATCCAATCGTTCAAGAAATAACGCCAGACTTCCCAGTGCATGATCAGGCCGAAGGCTATACGGAAAACCGCGAGGCTGGTGCCATCGAGATCAGTAAACAGGTGAGCGATAATAGAGGGCTTAGGCGTCTGTGAGGTTTGTTGGCGAGATGCCCTATTTAGGTCAGTCATGGTTTCTGATGGCGCGCGAAACTCAAAACAGATCTTAATTTCCCGTAACTCAAGGTGGGTTGAGGATATCATGTCTCACGACATTGCTTGGTACAAAGTAATTTCGAAATTCGTACAAATATCGGATTCTATGCAGCTCATGATCACAAGTTCGCTTTGAAATTATTTGGTACAGAATGTGGCCATAAGCTGGAGATTAACGTCTTTGCATAAATTTCTTAGGATTGCTGCGCGACCGAATAGATTTTAGGACCCCTTTCTGTCTCTGTCGCCCCGAAGGAATCTTTCGAAGGCATCATTTTCCCGAGAATTATGCTTAGGTTGGATCCGTTCTGCTTGTCTTAAGTCAGGATCGTTAGTTTTAGCGTCAGGGTTTCCACTTGACCCTTCTAGGCTATTTATGCCTGAGCTAGGTATTTGATTAGATCCTTGATCATCGCTAGGTATTTTCAAAATAGTAAGATCTTTAGAGCGATTGGTTCGTGGCCATGCGTGGGATTCGTCATGATTCAGCTGCGATGTATTTTTAGAGCTTGCGCGTCGTACCTTCAAAACTGCCCAAAAAATTAGGCAAAACGAAATCAAAAGGCCGTATAACACCAGCACAATGGCTACTAGCGACGACACTCAGCTATTTTACCCCAATAACTATGACTGGATGATTTTTGCCATCAACTTGGGTTCAATGTTCCCCCCACTAATTAACAGAACTGTTGGTCCTGGGTTAAGGGTTAGGTTTGGATAGATCTCTCGTAGGAGCATACGGTAACCAGCTAGGGCCAGTGCGCCAGTAGGTTCAACCATTACGTGTGCCTCTAGGGCGTACCAGCGTGTTGCTTGTAGTATTTCTTCTTCGGTAACAGTAACAAAGCCGTCAACATGATCCTGAATAATAGAGAAGTTCAAATCCCCAACCCGTTGAGTTCGAACTCCGTCCGCGATTGTTCGGGTTACATCCTCAGCAGGCCACTCTACGGGGCTGCCTGTTTCAAACGACTGGGCGGCATCTCCAGCTAGTTCAGGTTCTACGCCAATTACTTTAGCTTCAGGACAAATCGACTTGACTGCAGTACTTATTCCAGCTATCAGGCCGCCACCACCGACGCACACAATGACGTTGCTAACCTCAGGAAGGTCCTCGACTATTTCAATGCCGACTGTTCCCTGACCAGCAATGACCCAAGGGTGTTCAAACGGAGGAATCAGGACCTGGCCTGTTGCCTCGACCACCTCTTTAGCAACTCTCGTCCGGTCAGCTCTGTTGTTTTTACACCGTAAGACTTTAGCACCATGTTCGATAGTCTTGCGGATTTTGATTTCAGGTGCGCCTTCAGGAATAACTAGCGTGGCTGGAACTCCAAACGATTTGGCTGCAAGTGCAACTGCCTGTGCGTGATTGCCGCTTGAATGGGCGACGACCCCTAATCTTCTTTCGTCAGGATTTAGCGAAGCTAGGAAGTTATAGGCACCACGGTACTTGAACGATCCGGTCTTTTGTAGGTTTTCGGTCTTAGCGTACACCTCACCTTTTAAGGGTAGTTTCACTAGTGGGGTACGGATTGCTGCGTTTGCAATTCGGTGGGCAGCAGAGCGGATTTCTGTAAGTGTTACACTCACGACCCTCCAATAATATGCTTTTTGTGTGAGAAGGCAAGGCTAAGTATCATCGCCATATTGCAACCCACCTTGCAGTACCCCTCACTATTAGAGCGCAAAATGGTAATTAATGGAATTGATTGTTAATGGGCGTCCCCACAACGTTGACGTATCTCCCGATGATCTCTTGCTATGGGTTTTGCGGGATGCTCTCGGAATGACCGGTACCAAATACGGTTGCGGACTAGGAATTTGCGGTTCCTGCACTGTACATCTAGACGGTCAAGTAACTAGGTCCTGCATAACCACCGTCGCTGCTGCCGAGGGTCGAGAGATAACCACTATTGAAGGACTCTCGGCTTCTGGAGGCCTGCATCCTGTCCAGAGGGCTTTCTTGGAATTAGAGGTACCACAGTGTAGTTGGTGCATG
Organism: Trueperaceae bacterium; assembly: GCA_002707365.1. Taxonomy (NCBI): domain Bacteria; kingdom Thermotogati; phylum Deinococcota; class Deinococci; order Trueperales; family Trueperaceae; species Trueperaceae bacterium. Next base: position 221,957 of record PAMQ01000007.1, on the reverse strand, counting down.
AGCGGACAAATGATGACAGCAGCGGCTTTTTTAGAGAAGAATTCGGCACCCAATGAGACTGAGATTGTTGAGGCAATGACCGGAAATTACTGTCGTTGTGGATGTTATGTGCGTATCAAGACTGCTGTAGCGATGGCCGCAGAAATAGCTCGAGAAGATTCATGAGGTCAGAAAAACGACGTTGGCGTATTTCTCGAAGAGGCTTCCTTATCGGATTTGGACTACTGGGTTCGGGACTTGCAATTGGATTGACGGTTGGAGTGCGTGAGGGTAGGCTTGCCTTAGCTCGGTACCTTGATGATTCTACTGCACCAGGGACAGTGAAAGCGCCTCCCAATCTTTGGTTCGAAATTTTGCCAGACAGCACGGTTAAACTGTACTCGCCGAAAGTTGAGATGGGACAAGGTGTACATACAGCTCTAGCCCAGATTGCTGCCGAGGAACTCGAGATCGAATGGAAAGATATCAAGGTGGTGCAAGCCAGTACTGTTCGGGGGCTTAACGACCCTTTCGGTACTGGTGGTAGTAGTTCAATAAACTCCCTTTTCGATCCGCTTCGGGAAGTTGCAGCCACACTGCGCGAAATGATCCGAATAAAGGCGGCAGACCTATGGTCCCTTTCCCCTGAATTAGTTGTGGCTACGAACGGTTATGTCTTTCAAAGAAACGACTTTACTGAGAAACTTTCGTACGGAGAAATTGCAGTTACTGCTGGAGAGTGGGAAGTACCAGAAGTTATTCCGACATTAAAGCCCAGGCGCGAATATAGATACATTGGTAAATCTCTTCCTAGGGTAGATTCTTTATCGAAATTAACTGGCGTGGCAACGTATGGCTACGATAAATATATTGACGGGATGGGCTATGGGGTAGTAGCCCGACCTAAGGAACTTGGAAGTGAATTAGAATATGCCTCTCCAGGTCGGGCTATCGAACAGCCTGGCGTGATTACAGTTTTGGTGGAGGACGGTTTTGCTGGGGTGGTGGCGACTAGTCGCAAAGAGGCCACCGAAGCCTTAAAGCACCTGGAACTGCGTTGGAGCGTTGTGGAGTCGTTTGGAACTGAAGATATTGAACGGGTCACGACCGTTCAAGACGGCCGTGGTGTTTTGATTCAGCGTCACGGTAGAACGCGAGCTAACCTACAAAACAAAGACCAATTAATTTCAGCAGAGTATCGTTCACCACCGGCCTATCACGCCCATCTTGAACCGCAAGCAGCCTTGGTAGACGTACGTTCAGACGGTGTTCAAGCTTGGGTTTCCACGCAGTCACCGGAGTTGGTTCAGAAAGAACTAGCAAGCATTCTGAAGAGAAAGCGGTCAGATGTAGAGGTTATGCCGACCTATCTGGGAGGGGGATTTGGCCGTAAGTTGAATGTAGAGGTAGCTGGTGAGGCTGCACGACTTTCTCAGGCGGCAGGTCGTCCTGTACATGTGGGTTGGACTAGGGAAGAAGATTTTTTGTTCGGAAGCTTCAGGCCACCTACCCACAGCGTTCTCCGAGGTTCTTTGAAGGGCGGTCGAGTTGAAGCAATAGAACATCAGCTAGCTAGTGGTGACGTAAGTCTTGCTGACCTTCCTGCGGTGGCTGGTGCCGTGATGGGAGCCGATTTTGCTGCTTGGAAGGGCGCTACAATCCAATATGCTGTGCCACATCGGCGTGTGACCCAGCAAAGGGTTTCGTTGCCTATTAAAACTACTTGGTGGCGTGGATTGGGCTTACTTGCAAACACGTTTGCTGTAGAGAGTTTCTTTGACGAGCTTGCAATAAATGCAGGGGTAGATCCATTAGAGTTCCGAATGAATCACTTATCCGGTGATGAAGAAGCTTTACGGCTGCGCAAAGTTCTAGAAACTGCTGCAGAGCATGCTGATTGGGGAGGGCCGTTGCCAACTGGTCGAGCCCAAGGTATAGCTTGTTGCACTAATGTTCGGACTGTGGTTGCTCAGATTGCCGAAGTTTCGGTGGAGAACAATGTAATTTATGTTCATCGGGTGACTGCAGCTGTTGATCCGGGACTTGTTATAAACCCCGATGGAGCGATTGCCCAGACTCAAGGTTCAATAGTAATGGCACTAAGTTCTACTCTGAAGGAGAACGTGAGTTTTTCTAACAGTTTGCCACGGGCCAGGAATTTTGATCAGTACCCCCTTTTGACGTTACGGGAGACCCCAGAAATAGATGTTGTATTAGTCGAAAGTGGGGAAGAACCGTTTGGAATGGGTGAGCCGCCGATGGGTCCTGTAGCCGCCGCTGTCGCCAATGCTGTGTTTGCGCTAACAGGCAAAAGGATTCGCAGGATGCCCTTAGATTTCTCCTAATCCCTCATTCTAGTTTTTCTGGACCTTAATAGGTAACTGCTCCTGGTAGAATAGAGGCAGAGGGAATCATTTAGTTAGTTCGTTTATCTTGAATCCGGGAGAGGACGACTTCATAAGCCTTTTATAATGTCTGAAAACCTTTCTGTAATGAGTGTGATTGATTTCTTACAAATTGATGTCGAGTGTCGGGAAGGAACCAGGATGGCTACCGGTTACGTTTCAGCTTTTTATAGGTCAATAATTAAGTTCGGTCGTTCACTCTCTGAAGAAGAAATAGTGAGGACTCTTAATTTGTGTTGCGATGCAAGGGTAGAGTGCAGCTAATGACGCTCCTCCATCGCGTTAACCGTCATGGTGCAGTGATACCTGACCCTTCAGCTCTTCCCAATGAACCGGTTGATTTTGGGTCTAAGCTTCAGGCTAGTTTAGAGATTTGGCGGGACAAGGGACACCGATCAGTTTTGCTCGAGCTACCGATTCATCTTTCGGAATTGATTCCTGTTGCGGTCAAAGCTGGCTTTGCTTTCCATCACAGTAATGCTCAAGAGCTAACCTTATTACGTTCGCTGACTGCAGAACCTGTTTTTGTCCCTTCTGCTACTCATACTGTTGGTGCCGGTGCAGTTGTAATTAACGATCAACAAGAACTTCTAGTTGTTTGGGAGGCGACTGAGCGCAATAACCCTAATCGATATAAATTGCCAGGTGGGTACGTCGATCCGGGAGAACACATTGGTACCGCAGTTGAGCGTGAAGTATTAGAGGAAACTGGTGTGCACGCTCGTTTTGAAGCCATGGTGTGCGTACGCCACTGGCACGTAAATCTTTTTGGAAGTTCTAATTTGTATTTTATTTGCCAGTTAACACCTTTAACCGAAGAGATCAGAGATCTTGACCCTGAGATTCATGATGTCAAGTGGATGCCTGTCAAAGACTATTTGGCAAGTGATGAAATATATCCGTTCAATCAGCGAGTGGTTGAGATGGCATTACGAGGTGATGGCATGTCAACGGGTAACTTGGAAGGCTACGCTCGGAGTCCAGAAGAAGTAGAAATATTTTTTCAACCTTAAGTTATTTGGGCGATTGGTTCTGTAATAAACATTGGAAGCTTCTTGGCTTCAGCACATATTTTGGTCGACGTTATTTTGGCGTATGTTGGGGTTATTGCCGGAATTAATGCCACAAAGACAAGCCACTCTCTATTTCTGTTAATTTTTCTGAGGATCTTTTACGGATAATGATAACTACTATTATTGGGCTCTTAATCCCCTTCCTGTTTCAATATTAACGAGGCTAGGTTAACCACTGCTTGCGAGGAGATTTTTCCAGTAACATTTCTATTCTAGGCGTTTGAATAAAGGGTTTGAAATGCATGTTTAAGGAACAGTTATTGCGGTTACCGCCTGTTATACTTCTTGTTCTGTGGTCGGCACTTCTTTATACAACCTTCCCATTGCCGATAAGCGCCTCGAGGGCATAGCTGAAAAAGTTGTCGAAGGCGAACGACTTAGTTTTGACGAAGGCATGATTCTTTACGGAACACACGATTTTCCCACTGTTGCCAGGCTTGCTGATCAAGTGCGACGAAGAAAAGTAGGTGATAAGGCTTACTTCGTGCACTCCTTAAGGTTATCGCAGACAAACATTTGCTACGTTGGGTGTACATTCTGCGGCTTCCAGCGAAAATTTGGTGAGGAAGGCGCTTGGGATTGGGAGTTAGAGGATGTATGGGAGTTTATTGACAGACACTACCACCCTAACCTCACTGAGATTCATATATCTTCTGGTCATCACCCTAATCGCCCTTGGCAGTACTATCTTGACTTGACGGCTGGTCTTACCGAGCGTTATCCGGGGGTTCAGGTAAAAGCTTGGACTGCTGCGGAAATACATCACTTTACGAAAATCACTCGTCCGCGTAAGACATATCGAGAGGTGCTCGTTGAACTTAAACAAGCCGGGTTAGTCGCTCTACCTGGTGGCGGAGCGGAGATTTTTGCTGAGGCGGTTAGGACTAAGATTGCTCGCGCTAAGGTAAAAGCGGAAGAGTGGCTGGAAATCCACCGAATCGCCCACGAGCTCGGGCTTAAGACCAATGCAACGATGCTTTATGGTCACGTCGAGAGTTATGAGGATCGGCTTGATCATATGATTCGCTTGCGGCAGCTAGAGGATGAAACGCCGGGTTTTTTAAGCTTTATCCCGTTGGCATTTCAGCCTGACAACAACGTTCTTGCAAAAGAGATTCAACGTTTCGAATTCACAACAGGCTTGGATGACCTCCGGAATTTAGCTGTATCGCGGCTAATGCTTGACAATTTTCCTCACATTAAGGGGTACTGGATTATGATTACCCCCGAGCTAACCCAGGTGGCTCTTTCAGCTGGGGTTTCTGATATCGACGGGACGATAAAGGAAGAACGGATTGCTCACGCTTCCGGAGCGGTTACAGACTATGGGCTTAGTGAAGATAAGCTGGTTAGTCTTATTCGAGAAGCAGGTCGAATGCCGGTAAGGCGGGATGCTCTTTACAATGAATTAAAGCTCTTCGTTTGAACTTAGACTCACTTTGGAGGTGACCGTCATTTCCTCAAAGATACCCGCTATAGGGATGGCTGAGTCATATTCAGGTTTTAAGGAACGACTTGGCATGGTGTCATATGCCAACGTGGCACCTCTTTTTTGGAGTCTACAGGAAGTGGAAGGCATAAGGTTTGTCTCCGGTGTTCCAACTGAACTTAATCAGATGCTGCTTTCGGATGAGATTGACCTCACGCTAATGTCTTCGATTGAATTTCTTAGGCATCGGGGTCACCTTCTAGCATTACCGGATTTCTCCGTATCTACCCTTGGATCTGTTTATAGCGTCATGCTATTTCATTGGAAGAAATGGACTGACTTGGATGGAGCCAAAATAGCAATTAGTACAGATTCTGCCACTAGTGTTGCACTATTGCGACTGTTATTCCAGAAGGAAAAATTAAAAGCCGACTTTCGGCCCGCGAAACCAGTTCTTTCTGAAATGTTATCAAGTCATGATGCTGCCCTATTGATCGGCGATGCTGCTCTTATAGAGAGTTTAGCCAAACGTAAATTTGATGGTCGCCGCCCACATATAACGGATCTTGGTGCCAGATGGAATCGATTGACGGGCTTACCTTTCACTTTTGCCGTATTGGTTTCCAAGGCAGATAATCCACCCTCAGAAATCTTGGTAACTAAACTCCGACAAGCAAGAGAAACAGGCCTCGCTAGCCTTCATAAAGTTGTGGAGGTTGAGGCAAAGAAGCTCGGCCTTTTGGAGAGCCAGATGCGCAAGTACCTTGGGAATTTTCGATATTACTTTGAGCCTGCTGACAAAGAAGGTCTGTTTGCATTCGGTAGAATGGCTCTTCCTGGCTTTAAGGTGGAAGATGTACGCTTCTGGCAACTCTAAAGATTAGGTTTTGGACTGGTGTGTGGCATGACTTTGAACACCAATCAAATTAATTAACAGAACATACTGGTCATCTTTTTACCAGTTTTAGGGCCCCTTCGATGCTTTGTTCGAGCATTTTAATCAAGTGTTTTATTTCCGATTTCGAAATGACTAAGGGCGGGCTAAATACGAGTGAACTCCCAACATTACGAGCTAATACGCCGAGTTTTTGGAAATGCCTTTTTACTTCTGCAGCAAGTTCTGCGTCAGGGTCTCGGTTTCTACGGCTCTTGACAAAATCAAGGGCACACATAAGTCCAAGACCACGCGCGTAATCCACGCTTTCAAATTTGGTTTTCAGGACCTCAAATCCGTCAAGCAGGTAGTTGCCCATCGATTCAGCATTTTCGACTAGCTTCTCGCGTTCTATGATAGAAATATTTTCAAGTGCTACTGCACAAGAAGCAGGGTGTCCAGAACAGGTGAAGCCGTGCAACCAGGCTTGTTCAAGGTCAGCATCCTCAATTGCTTCCCTAATAGCGTCTGATATTTGTATTCCTCCCAAGGGTAAGTACCCACTAGTTACACCTTTAGCAAACGAGAGAATGTCTGGAGTGACGTTCCACCTGTGAAGTGCAAAATTAGCGCCTGTGCGTCCGAATCCAGTGATGACTTCATCAGCGATCAAGAGTACATTGTGCTGGTCACAAATTCTTCGTAACTCAGGGAAATAATCATCGGGCGGGACAATCACTCCCCCCGCGCCCTGAACGGGTTCGGCGATTACTGCAGCAACAGTGTTAGCCCCCTCCTGTAAAATTATTCGTTCAATAGAGTTAGCTGCTGATTGTCCTATGGTTTCCCCGGATTTTAGTGGTTCGGTATAACGATAGGGGTTGGGTGAGGCGCCATGAAGGAAACCTGGCGTGCGAGGTTCGAACATTGGCCATAAACGAGATATACCGGTAGCACTCATAGTCGCAAGAGATAGACCGTGAAATGAATCCTTACGTGATATCACCTTAAATTTCTCGGGTTTACCCAACATTTTCCAGTAGTACCTGGCAGTTTTGAATGCGCTTTCGTTAGCTTCGGTACCGCCCGAAGTGAAGAAGGTGGTGTTAAGGCCCTCGTATGCATAGCCGGCTAGGTAATGCGCTAATTCAATGGCAGGCATATTACTAGTTCCGGAATAATTGTTGGCGTATGCGACAGTACGCATCTGAGCATGGGCTGCATCTGCCAGTTCATCTCGTCCGTAACCTACGTTAACGTTCCATAAACCTGAGCCGGCATCGAGATATCGTTTCCCATCAACAGTTGTGATCCATACACCCTGACCAGATTTGACTATTAAAGGGTTTTCATGGCTGGACGGATGTTGCATTGGATGGATTAGAGCTCGGTCGTGGATTAGTAAGGTATTAAGATCTAACGCTGGGTCGGCCACGTATCACTCCTATGTTGGTGCGTTGCACTATGATTGAGGTAATTGAACCATGCGTGACGTTTTATTAAAAGGGGTGGACACATGCTGGCTTGTCGGGCGTGGATCATCAAGACCCCATGTCGGTCAGAGGCCGATGGATCTCAAGTAATCACGGTTCTTTTTCGCGCTTTTTCTAGGGGTACCCATACCAGGGAGAATATCTTGTTCAACCGTTATCCAACCATTGTAACCAATGTCATGTAATGCTGAAAGGACAGCTTGGAAATCCACGCTACCCTGACCAAGTTCGCTGAATACGCCAGCGCCAATCATTTCCGTGTAATTCATATTTTCCTGGTTTGCTTGTTTTACCACTTCTGGACAAAAATCTTTGAAGTGAACAAGACGTATTCGGTCGGCATATCGGAAAATTCCCTCGACCGGGTCACCGCCACCGAGAGCAAAATGACCGGTGTCGTAACACAAGCCGACTAAACTGGGGTCAGTATTAGCCAAGAAGGTGTCGATTTCATCAGGAGTTTCAACATAGGTAGAGCCGTGGGGATGAAATGCTGATTGAAGGCCAGTACTAATCAATGTCTCTCGAGCGACACGTTCAGCACCGCGAGTGTACACTTTCCAGGCAGTTTTGGTCAGGCCGTGTTCTCGAAGAATTCTACCGGCGTTTGCATGGCGTAATGGGACTGAGCCGTGATCCGGGCCGATATTGATAATAGGGCTGTTCGAAGAAGCTTTTGCCATGAGTTGGGCTGTCCGGATCGCTTGCTCTACACCAGCTTGGTGACTTGATTCGTCGTAAAGACGAACGGTGACCCACGAGCCAATCAATTCTAAGTTACGAGCCCCAAGCTCTAAGGCTAGAACCTTGGGTTCGGTAGGCATGAACCCCCAGTCCCCTAATTCGGTACCGACATAGCCTGTATCAACTAACTCATCAAGCATCTGCTTGTAACCAAGTCGATTACCCCCAATGTTCTCTATAGTTCCCCAAGAGCAAGGGGCATTACCGATTTTCAGGTTATCTCTGATATTTATACCCTCCGATTTGCTATACGGTTTGTGTTGTAGAAGCGGAAAGTTGACGTAATTTATACCCTAGATATAGTACAAAAAGAGTTCATGATTCAGGTTATTCCCCTTCCCCGAGTTCTTCAACCCCATTGTGGAGAACCGCGTACTCTTGTTTGTTCTGGCCAGCATCAGCGAAAGGTACAAGCTGGAACTCTTTTTCAATGCCGTTCTGTCTCGCAACTTGTTTGTAGAGGATGTTTCCCCACCAACCAGAAGTAGGAATACCCTTAGCGCTTTCAATGGCTGTATCGACGGCCAGTACCTGTGGTCCCCTTACAAAAGCATTAGAGGTCGTCGTCTTGTCTGCGTGAGGAACCAGTCGGGTCTTCACGGGGATGTTAATAAGTACCGTATCTCCAGGTTCCCAGTAGCGTTCAATTTCTATCATGCGGGTGTCCTTAGGGGTAAAGATCTGATCGTTAATGATCGCTTGGAAACTAGAAGCCCATGCTGGTGCCCGTAAGACGATAGGAAATCGATCAGCGTGTGTCGGGAGAACTTCAATGCTTAATTCACCAGTATGGGGATAATCACCACTGATATTGATAATCACTTCTTTTCGGTCATCCTGATCACCATAAGCTAGAACATGCCTGCCTGGAACGTACTGGAATAATACTGGTTTATCATTCAGAATTCCGGAGACAAAAGTCGGAATCATTGCAATGCCACGGGGAATACTGCTCGAACAACAAGAGATTGGTGGTGTTAGTTTGAGGTCGTGACCATTAAAGTCCCTGCATCCAAGTAAGGGTACGAAGTAAGATACTTCCCCGGTACGTGGTGATTGGGCTGCCAGCAAAGCGTTATAAGTTGTGCGTTCTAATTCATCGGCATATTGGATTTCGCCTGTCAATTCGAGTAGGTGGCGTGTCAGTTGTAACCAAGTTACGGTGACACATCCCTCTCCAACAGCCTTACCGGCAGGTAGGCGGTCGTCCTGTGTGAATTGTTCGAAATAGCTAGCTGTTCCTGTCATGTAAAGGCGATTATTGGCAATATCGTTCCATGCATTTGTGCAGGCTGTGAAGTAACGCTCATCGGGGTCAATTCGATACAGCTCCATTAATCCCACTAGGTTAGATAACATCTCGTATGCTTTCCTGTTAGCTGTCTTGTAAACATTTCCGTGTTCCAAGAGGCTACTCAGAAGTTGACAGCCGTCTTCATACATCCAGGTTTCGGGGTCACTTTCGTCTTCCCAGGCTTCGATGATCCTATGGCTGAATTCTAAGTAACGCGGTTCACCTGTTAGGCGAAAGAGCAAAGCTATTGGTTCCAAAACACTCGTTGCAGCCATTCCTTCATGTGCGCTGGCAAGTCGCAGGCTTCGATTTTTCGTGACGAACAATTCATACATAAGGTCTGCCGCTCGCCTGCTCGCGTTGAGGGCAGGTGAGTGACCAGTAGCACAAAAATAGGTAAGTAAGCCAATAAGATTGTATTTGTGGGTCCAAACGTCCCAAACCGGGCCATCCCAACCGAGTCCAGATCCTTCGTGGAACTGGTCTTTTTCCCTATAGGTACCCAGATAACCGTTTTCTAGTTGGGTGCTTATAAGTTTATCCACGGTAGAGTCCATACGTTCCTTTAGTTTTTTGTTACCAGTAAATTGCCAAGCATATGTTGCTGCGTGCAAGTACTTTCCTACATGCTCCCCAGCCCACCATTGTTTACCTGGTCGGTTAACGAAAGGATCTAGGATCATGTCTAGGTCCAGGCTTAGGAGACGCTTTTCAATATTTATGTTTATCCGGTCGACAAGCCATCCTTCGTAGGAGACGTCTTCTAATTTTGCTGGCTCAAAAGCAGCCTTTACTTTCCATTGAGGAGTAATCTTCACTTGATACTTCCCTTCATGCCAGAGGTTTTTATCCAACGAGAGGTTGATACAAGAAACCTTATTTACGATTATCACGACTCCGGCTGATGTCTGTCGTAATTTCTTACTAATACGACAAACTTTGGGTCAAGGGTCAAAATTGTGCTGGTCCCTATGACGATTCACCCTATATGCCTTAGGTCACCCTAGCTTACAGGCGCCACATCATTGTTTGTCTTGACGAGGTCGCTAATCCCCAAGTCACTATCAAGACACGCGTTACCTACTGGGGGACAAGGTTTACTCTGATAATTATCTGAACAATCTTGTTACAAACTAGATCAAGTCTGTTATGAGAGTCGTAATTTTACGAGTTAATGTTTCGTCAATACCGTATATCAACCAGGGTAATGGAGTCGAAAGCTTTTGTGTGATAACTATTTTTTCTGTATGGAAATATGTTGAGAGGTCAACTATTTTCGCAACTGCACATGACACAAAGGCGGACACGATCGCGTCGAGGCACTATAATATGAGCAATTATGCTGTTCCGAATATTGTTACCTACCTAGGAGGCACAGTAATGCCTAAGACATTCTTGTCAGTTACAGTATTGCTTCTTCTCATGTTCTATTTGGTGGGGTGCGGGCCGAATCAAACAGTTAAGGATCTTGAATCAAGGAGTGCTGGTCTTATTGTCCAGGTGGGAGAGCTTCAGCTTGAGTTAGAAGAAACCCGTGAGGCTGCCTCCGTTATCGAGGCTAAATTAGAAAGTCGAATCAAGGGCCTTTTGGTTGAGAATGAACAGGTGAAAGAGGAAGCAATTAATCTTGACGATCAACTGGTGGAAATTGGTGGTGAGGTTCGGTCGTTGATTGATGAGCGCGAAGCCCTCCAGCGAGAATTTATAGCGTTCAAAGAGTCTTCAGGGCGGGAGAGAAATCAGGAAATTGCAGCTTTAGAGGCTAAGGTGATCGAGGTTAGGGATCGGGAGACCGCCCTCGAGGTCGAGCTGAGTCTGACTAAAGATCGTCTAGCTGAAGCAGAACTCAGTCGAGTAGAACTCTCTAGGCGAGAAGTAGTTGCAGTTGAGTCTGACCTGGGGGAAATGCCCGATGTTGAGCAGGCAAATGAGCTAAAAGCGTCATTGTTAAGAACCCTAGAAGAGCGGGACACTCTTTTGTCCCAACTCAACCAGCTTGAGAATCGTAATGAGTCACTCTCTGAAAGGCTCGAGCGTACTGCAGATGAATTAGAAGCGGCTCAGGATTTAGCGAGTGATCTGACCTTAAAATACGAAACCCTCTTACAGGAGACGAGGGAGCTTGATGAAGTAGGGGACGATCAGCAGGCACAGTTGCAAACGATTCGGCAATCCCTAGAGAACGCTCAAAATGAAGTTGCGAGACTTACGGGTGCACGTGGAATCTACACTGTTCAGCCAGCCGATTCATTGTCGTCCATAGCTAGTTTCTTCTATCGGAACGGAAACAGGTGGCCTGACATAGCGAACGCAAATAGATTTCTCATTAGCGATAATCCGGACCTTATTTATCCTGGAATGGTTCTAGTCGTGCCTAACTAAGGCTAAAATTTAGGGTTGTTTATAAGACCAATTCAAGAACAGCAATCCCTTCGATTTGACTGTGTGCTTTCAAAAGTCTTAAAGGACATATCGCGATAAGTCTATGTCATCAATAATCGATTCAATTTTCTCTTTGACATATCTACTATCAATTAATACGGGCCCTAGGCCGGTGCTAAAGCTGACATCTTGAAGTACGCTTTCGAGGACAGTATGGAGGCGACGGGCCCCAATGTCCTCAATTTCTTGGTTAACTCTTTCCGCATACTCCGCTATGGCTACAACCCCGGATTCTTCAAATGTTAGTTCAGTCCCATCTACGCTCAGAAGTGCCGTGTATTGTTGGGTAAGTGAGTGGCGTGTTTGTGTGAGAATCTGTTGGAAATCAGCTGCTGTTAACTCTTCTAGTTCTACACGAATCGGAAAACGTCCCTGCAATTCAGGTATTAGATCAGAGGGTTTAGATACGGTAAAAGCTCCTGCGGCAATAAATAGGACGTGATCTGTTTTTACCTGACCATAACGGGTATTAACTTGCGTCCCCTCAACTATCGGCAAAAGGTCTCGTTGAACTCCCTCACCGCTCACATCTGGCCCCCCAGACCTATCATCTGAAGTAATCTTATCAATCTCATCAAGGAAAATTAGCCCCTGGTTTTCGGCACGATAAATCGCTTCTCGGCTTATTTCGTCATGATCAATAAGATTTTCTGCTTCTTCGCTCTCAAGAGCTTTACGGGCCTCGGTGACCGAGACTTTGCGATCTACTCTTCGTTTGGGCATTGCATTTGACAGCATGTCTTGTAGCTTAAAGCCCATTTCTTCCATCCCCGGGATCATCATTGATGCTTGAGACTGTTCTTCTTTAATTTCGATTTCCACCTGTCTTTCTTCTAGCTTTCCAGCTAGAAGCAAGACCCGCATCTTATTACGTCCCTCCTGCGTACCCCCAGGTAGAAGCACGTCAAGTAGTCGTTCTTCGGCTGCAACAGAGGCACGTTCAGCAACTTCATCTTTTTTTTCGTCTTCAACCATTATGTAAGAAGCTTGAACCAAGTCTCTGACAATAGAGTCGACGTCGCGTCCTACATAACCCACTTCGGTAAATTTGGTGGCTTCTATCTTTATAAAAGGGGCTTTAGCGAGCCTGGCAAGTCTTCGCGCAATTTCTGTTTTACCCACACCCGTCGGGCCAATCATTAGGATATTTTTCGGTGTGATTTCTTCCTGCAGTTCGTTTGAGAGTTGTCTGCGACGGTAGTGGTTTCGCAGCGCTACTGCCACTGAGCGCTTAGCCTTATCCTGACCAATTATGTGCTTGTCAAGTTCCTCAACAATTTGAATTGGGGTCAGACCTTCGATTACACGAACAAGTGCTTCACCGGTCATGTAATCTCCTCCGGAGGTACGCTTATCAAGGTTACGGTACCGCTTGTGTAGACATCTATACTTGCAGCAATAAGAATGGCTTCCTTGGCTATCTCGGTTGCTGAAAGGTCTGTGTGTCGAAGTAGTGCAGAGGCAGCTGCAAGAGCATAGGCTCCGCCTGAACCAATAGCTGAGACTTTCTCATCAGGAGAAACAACATCACCCACTCCTGATAAAGTGAGGAGCTGTTCTTCGTCAGCAACTATTAACATTGCCTCCAGGTTACGAAGTACGCGGTCAGTTCGCCACTCCTTCACGGTCTCGACTGCCGCTTTAGTTAAATTGCCTCGGCTTGTATTTAGGTGCCCTTCGAACTTATCCATTAATGTGAAAGCATCGCTTACGGCTCCAGCGAATCCAGCGAGTATACTTCCTCCCATTAGTGTCCGGACCTTAACTGCACCACGTTTTACGATTTGATCACCGAGTGTCACCTGGCCGTCGCCAGCTAGGGCAGATACCCCATCTCGATGAACAGCCACTATAGTTGTGCCATGCATCCGCATCATATGGGAGCAAGCATAACAGGCTCCAAAGTCAACTGGTCTTTAGCAGGGTTTAGGATGCCAAGGTTAGTCGGTATTTTCGGGACAGAACTAATACCGGAGACTTCTTCCTTATTGGGGTTCGAAGGAGGCGGATAGCCTATGAAAATCGTGCTTGACAGGCATGAAACACGTTGTTTCTGGGCGTCGAGACCTTGATTTAGGATTAAAAGGGTTAGTTGATAGTCAACGGTTTTTCTGAACCATATTATACGCATCTATATAAGTCTGGGAGAGACGCAGAGCCGTGAACGTATTTCCAGCCCTTAAAGGTAGGTGATTTGGTATTGCGACCAAGTAATTTTAAAGCATTACCGGTTAATTTAGGCGACGTTTCTGTTATTCGTGCCGCTACTTAATCTAACCGGGAAAGCTCTGCAGGCACTAGTCGACTCTGTATTTCGGAAGCCCTGGTACTATTATGCATGCCATTCTATGAATTTGGTGGTGGTTGGCTTGAGGTCATAACGGGCCCCATGTTTTCTGGTAAGTCCGAAGAGTTAATTAGGCGTGTGACCCGAGCTCTTATTGCTGGCCAGAATGTCCAGGTTTTTAAACCTACCCTTGATGATCGGTATGACGCAGTAGCAATTGCTTCACACAACGGTCGTAAATTGGAAGCTCAGCCAATATCATCTATAGATGATATTGCGAGCCTCCTGAGAAAAGACACCCAGGTGGTAGCTGTAGACGAAGTCCAGTTTCTAAGCAAAGCTTTTACGCCGCTAGCTTTACAGCTTGCTGATCAAGGAACCAGAGTTATTATAGCTGGCCTCGATCTCGATTTTCGGGGCATTCCCTTTGGTCCAATGCCGGAACTTTTGTCCCAAGCAGAGGTGGTGGTGAAACTTACGGCTATTTGTTCCTGTGGCCGGGCTGCTACTCGAACACAACGTCTAATCCAGGGGCAACCAGCTCACACCAGTGACCCAGTAATCCTGGTTGGTGCTTTCGAGAGCTACGAACCGCGCTGCCGTGAACATCATATTGTCTTGACCGCTGAACGACTTACGCCGTTGTTTGGGACAAAATCTTCACTCGTGGAATGAACTCGGTTGCACAGTGAGCGAAGGTTTTTCGGGCTAACCTTAGGCTGTTGTTGGTACAGGGTCTTGGTTTTCGATTTGAGCTTGCCTAAAGGATCTTTAGTGCGAATTGACATTGGTTGTGTAATTTGCGTAAGCTACTCATTAGATGGATAGAGACCGGCCGGGAGCAAAGCGGGTTTCTTCCGGTGCGAAGTTGTCGGACCGGGCGTTGTTGCTACAGGGATCCACGGCACTTGAAGGTTCAGTCGAGGTCTCTGGAGCTAAAAACGCAGCTTTGCCGTTGCTTGCCGCCAGCCTTTTGACCCGTGAACCTGTAACCCTTTATCGTGTCCCGAGGATTTCGGATGTTGAGGTTTTACTAGACATCCTAGAGAGTTTAGGTACCCGCTGGAGTTGGTCGGGGCCTTCTGAAGTTACCTTGCACACTCCTGAGCTCCTTTCGATTGCTCCTCCTCCGGAACTAGTTCTTCGTATGAGGGCTTCCTTCGAGTTGCTAGGTCCAATACTAGGTCGAGAGGGAGAAGCCGAATTAACACTTCCTGGTGGTTGCCGTCTTGGGCCACGTCCTGTAGATCAGCATGTGAGGGCCATACGGGGGATTGGGGCATCTGTCACTGAGATCGAAGGATCTATTACTGCAGCCTATCGACGTCCCCTAGAAGGGAATGTGCGGTTCGATATTAGGACAGTTGGTGGGACTCGCAACGCAATTATGGCAGCTACACTAAATTCCACTCAAGTCGTTCTAGAAAATGCTTCGACTGAGCCAGAAGTATTGGCTTTAATAGGATTCTTGAATCATCTTGGAGCAAGCATTGTTGTTGCCGGTAACACCATCACTGTTCGAGGAGTTGGGAGTCTTACGGGAGGAGATTACGAAGTAATTCCAGATCGCATGGAGGCTGGAACCTACCTTCTCGCAGCAGCAGCTACTAGGGGTTTAGTAACTGTTTCCGGAATTGAACCCACTCACCTTTTTCCAGTCGTTAGTTTGTTGCGTGACACGGGAGTTTCTATTCAAGAGCTTGACCCTGTAACTTTGCGAGTCGATGCTCGTTCTAGAGTTTTGAGACCTATGGAAGTAGTTGTTAAGCCGCACCCAGGATATCCTACGGATCTACACCCCCAAACGGTAGCTTTCTTGTCTACTGTAATGGGAAAAAGTCACGTTGTAGATACAGTTTTTCCTTTGCGCACAGCATACCTGCCAGAACTATCTCGCTTAGGGTGTCAACTTGATTGGGAGGGTGACCGAGCTGACATATGTATAGAGGGGGGGAGGCTCCAGGGTGGAACTGCACATGTAACGGATCTCAGGGCAGGAGGAGCATTAGTGATTGCCGCGCTTTCTGCTCCCGAAGAAAGTTACCTAACAGGTATTGAGCATATTCAACGGGGTTACCAAGATCTTCCTTATAAACTTACTTCATTAGGGGCGACTATTTCTTTTGTCCGATGAGGGTAATTGAACTTTTGGTTTTGTGCGAGTTCGTGCTGTAACTCGAATCAGATGACGGTTCTCCCTCTGACGATGGATGCTAGAGTCTTGTGCAGGAATAATTTATAGGAATCCTTCACGGTGACGCCCTACCCCAGACACCTTGCAGAGCTGGTGGGGTTACGCCTAAATATAGTTTCGCTTGAAAAATTATCTATTGGTATATAAGTGCATTTCTAGGGGTTGGCGTTATGCCAAGCGGATATTCTGTCAAGGGATCAAGCGGCCGCCATCTCTGGGAAAGGCCCGGGCGAACCGGACGTTAGAAATTCCTAGTAAGAGGGCGGTCAGTCGTTCTGCACCAATCGCGAATCCACCGTGTGGAGGCATTCCGTGCTTGAAAACCTCAAGGTAACCACGGAAATCTTCAGGATTCATTTGTCTCTCGTTGAGTTCACTAAGAAGAACTTTGTAGTCATGGATTCTCTGTCCTCCTGATGTGATTTCGACTCCACGGAAGATTAGGTCTAGTCCACGAGTAAGACCATCTTCCGTGGGATAAGTGTAGAAGGGTCTGGCGGCCTTTGGATAGTTAGTGACAAAGATGAAGTCACTACCATGTTTTTCTTTTGCCCAACGGCCTAGTAACCTTTCAGCTTCAGGGTCAAGGTCTTTTCCGCCAGTTTGATGATTGAAGTGCTCAGCAACCAATTTTCGTGCTTCCATCAAGGGTATGCGGGGTATTTGGACTTCGAGATTAGGAAATTCGGCTTCTAGGTATTCGAGGTGCTGTTTGCAACTTGTTTTAACACTAGTCAACATTCCTTTGATGAGACTCTCCTGCAAGTCCATCACGTCGGTGTCATCTTCAATGAAGCCGAACTCTACATCAAGAGATAAATATTCTGATAAGTGCCTGCTGGTGTGTGATAGTTCAGCCCTATAGACCGGAGCTACCTCATAGACCTGTTCGTAAACTCCCACCATAATTTGTTTGTAGAGCTGAGGAGATTGCGCCAGATAAGCCCGTTTACCGTAATAATCAACTTCAAATAGGTTAGCACCGCCTTCAGCGGCAGCCGATACCAGTTTTGGTGTAAAAATTTCAGTAAAGCCTACTTGATCAAGATGTTGCCGAAATGCCTTGACTAACTCTGCCTGAATTTTTAAGGTCGCTTGGGTCTTTAAGCCTCGTATCGAGACATGACGGTATTCGAGGAGAGTTTCTGCATTAACATGAACTTCCTCCTTTGGTATCTCTATTGGTGGGGGTGCTAGAGCGACGTTGATGATTTCTAAGGAATTACAGTGTAATTCAATACCACCTGGCGCTTTGGTATTATTTTCAACCGTTCCACTTACCTCAATGCAACTTTCGAAAAGCGGTAGCTCCGTATCCTCAAATACACATTGTACGGCTCCTGATCTATCTCTTAAGTGTAGAAACTGGATCCCACCTAGATCCCGCCGGTTATGGACCCAGCCACGGATGGTTACGGTTGTTCCCACCTTTGTAGCCAGTTCCGAGACCAAAGTTCGTGATGGCAAAAAGACTGACATATATCTCCTCAAGCAAAAACCCAGGCGGGAGATGCCCTGGGGTCAAGTCTGCGAGGTTAAGTAAGTTTGCACCCCGACGCTACCTAAGCAACAATTTAGCTGGGCGTTGAAGAGGGTTGAAAGGAAGCCGCAGGATCATCGCTGGGCAGCATCCTAGCAGGGGTCGAACAGGGTGTCAACTTAATTAACGGTAACCCTTCCTTCAATTTCGTTAATGGTTGTAAAGTTCCTGAATCGACCCTGGGCCTTTAGGGTTTAGAACAGATTTAGGTAAATTTTTGCTGGAATTGGTCATTTGTTCATTAAAAGAGGTAATTTTTAGTTGGTTTGACAGGAGCTCCGTACTTTATTTATGAGGAAATATATTGACTTAATGCAAGAGAGTCTTAAGCCTTTGGGTGATCTTCTCGTGCTCGTTACGTGATTAGTTCAGCTTGCTAAAGAGTGTAACGCCCGAGCTTGGACGCCTGAAGTGCGGCTTTGGCAAGCTGGCTGATCGGAGTTTTTTTGCTAAAGCATTCGGGTGTAAGCCATTCATGGGCATCGTGTTCTTCGCTCCTACGAACTATCGTGTTTGAGCTTTCCCCTCGATAAACTATTACCACCATCGGTTGCGTCAATCGAGTAGCAGCGTAAGTCGTAATAGGTCGTGGATCAAGGGAAACTTTGAGGCCTGTCTCTTCAAGGACTTCTCTGTGAGCTGCGTAGAAGGGTTCTTCGCCCTTCTCTACCCGTCCCGATACTGCCTCCCAAAGCCCAGGTCCAGCATCTTTCTGTTGTGAACGGCGCATAGCTAGTACCTTATGATCATAGAAGATCACAACTGCAATCGCCACGACGAATGAGGTTGATAAGGACGTTTCCACGCAGAATTTAGCATACCTCACCTACGAGGTCTTTAAGAGTGAACTCTGAATACTGCGAGGGCTGCCACAGTCGATTAGGCCGTGTGAGACCGATTAAGCTAATGATCGCAACACAAAAGGCCCAAGTCAATTTGTCATTGCAACTTTTGGTTTATCTTTTTGCGCCAGATGATGGCCCTATGGAGTATTAATTTCTTGTAAAGTACCATTGGGACCAATAATCGCCTTAGGTAGTAGAACCTCTTCCCATTCGTTTTCAGTTAGATGGCTATCAGTTTTTGAGTTGGCGCCTTCAACCGTCAGGGCTTGGAAGTTAGGTATGCTATATGTATCGGCTTCAGAATCGGCTACCGAGTAGCCGAGGTCTTCCAGCATTGCTATAGTAAGTAGGGATATGGGCATTGTAGTTCCTGCATTCTCTATATAACCAGTCATGAGTTCTGCATCAAAGATATCTTCGTCAATGTGGCTACATTTTGTTCCGGCGCCACCGTCCTCTTCTAAGGGAACGTCACCAACGCCACCAAGGTTATTGTATTCAGTTACTCCAAGAGGTCCAGTAAAGGTCGGATTTGTGTCGAACGCTGTGACATAAGAACAGACAATACTGTTACCAGAAAAGTCCAGGAAGCTGAAATCATCCCATAGGGTGCCAATCCCTATCACGTGCCCCATCTCATGAAGGATAACTTCGTCGAGAGTGCCATTTGCTTCCATATTATCGATATCGGCACTATCAAACCTCATAAGGCCAGTAACAGTTAGGTTATTCGAGCCTCGGATTGTACATGGTCCAGCAGAGCCAAGTACCCCTCCCGCTCCGTCAATCGCTGGAACATCAACCCAAATAATAATGTCATCAATTGTTTCAGAAATTGCTGGTTCATTAACCCCGCAGTAGTCAGCCGCAAAATTAACGTCTATATCAGGGAGATCACCAGTGATAATACTCTCCCAGCGAGTTTCAGCGTCATCGAAAATCTCTTGTTGGCTAGAGCTGGGTTCAGTGACATAACGGACTTCAATGTCGTAGGCACTGTCATTAACTACGCTGTTTTTTGTCGGGTTCCCACAGCCTGAGATGGTTACTGAAACGGCGATTAATGGAAGTAACCACTGCTGGATCTTCAACATAAGCCTAATCATAACTTGGGCTAAGTTGCTGGAGTCATCCAGTTCTATTGGGATTTTCTGAAATCAAGGGTTGAGAAAATCCCAATGCTGATCAGAGGCTTTGGGAAAACATACGCCCACAGTTAATTTGGTGAAATCATCATGTCTATTGGAAAATTCTGGTGCACCTGAGTGATTTTTTGGCACGGGGTTTTATGTTGGCGCCTCTAACGACTCTGATAAACCCCTATTTTAAAGAGTTAGTGGCGGTGTGATGAAATTATGGTGAGCTCTATATTGTAGTAGGCTGCGGCAAATTATTAACGGGTCCTTTTAATGTAAGGTTACTTAGGGTTTTGGTCAAGCTAGTCAACGTGATTTTCTCAGGAGCTGTTATTTTTAACCACTTCTGTGGCTAGAGAGTCATCTTGTAACAGTAAAGCCACAAGGCCTTCTTTAACGTGCACTTCGAGCCCACTAGTACTCAAGTTGGATATTCCCTGGCCTACCCCAAAGGCAAGCAAATGATTATCTAAAGGATAATTAGCCCCTCGGATCGAGATAGCTGACTTAGGGGAAAGACTTAACACGCTAAATAGAGTACCGGCTGGTCTTGTGGGTCGTAATGACTCATTCTGGCTTATGAAGTGCACGTCAGTGTCGATAGTGTGGACAGTAGTCGGAACTCGTTCCTTGTGCAACCTAGCAGCTATCAGTAAGCCACCAAGTGATTGGTCTAGGCGACTACCGATGACTCCCATCAGTCGTAGATGAGAGGCTCCCAGATTTAGCGCCTCTTTAGCAGCTAGTTCTAGGTCTAGGTCGTTTTTCTGGGTCGGATGTCGGCTGTGCGGAGTGTTGGGGTATCGTTGTAAATCCTGAGGAGTTACAGAGTCAAAATCTCCTACTATCAGATCTGGTGAGACGCCTAATGCCGAAGCGTGAGTTAATCCCGAATCAGCAGCAATCACCAGGGATGCCTCTTTAGCAAGGTGACGAAGCCTGGCGTTAGGTGTGAGGTCGCCCCCGGCCAACACCAGCGCAATCATTTTCTACCTAGCTCAACCCACGCATCGTCAGGTATATGAAGGGATACCGACTTACCGGGGTAGATATTGGACGGCACTTCGCGAGCGAACCCTTCCCATTGCACTGAGAGGCCCCAAGAGGGTATCAGTAACTCTATTTGGATTAAGCTACCCTGATTCTCATAACTCAATACTTCAGCGGCCACGTTTCCGCCAAGCGAAATCAAGTCAGTGCGAAGAATAGCGGGTCCCTGAACCTGGATTCCTGTAGCGTTACTTAGGCTTTGCTCTGAAAAAATATTAGGGTGGCCTAGAAACTGGGCTAACCATACATTCTTTGGTGCTTCACGCAGTCGGTCTGTGGTTGCTATTTGCTCAAGACGGCCTTGACGCATCACAGCAACCCGTTGACCCATGGTAACTGCCTCGGATTGGTCATGCGTTACGTAGATTGCTCGGACCTTGAGTTGCCTCAAGATCATTTTGAGTTCCACCTTTAGCGTCTCTCGTAAAGCCTGGTCAAGATTAGAAAGCGGTTCGTCTAGTAACAAAACTTCAGGTTCTGGTGCTAGGGCACGGGCTAGGGCTACCCGTTGTTGCTGGCCACCAGAAAGCTCGTGGATGCGGCGGCGCTCACTTCCAGATAGTCCTACTAGCTCGAGTAGTTCTCCTACTCGGCGTTGTTGGTCATCCCGAGGCACCCCAAGTTCGACTAAACCGAAAGCAACATTTCTACCTACATCAAGGTGAGGGAAGAGAGCATAGTCTTGAAACACCATACCGATGTTTCTGTTTTGGGGTGAGACTCCGGAAAGATCCCTGTTTTCCATCAGGACTCGACCTTCATCCGGCGGCTCTAGTCCGGCAATTAATCTCAGAAGAGTGCTCTTGCCGCAACCAGAGGGGCCCAGTAAAGCTAAGGTTTCTGCTGGGGCGATCTCTACCGTGACCGAATCAACCGCTAAAGTTCGACCATACCGTTTTGTTAAGCTTTTAATTCGGAGCGTCATCTTAGACAACCATTAAATTTGCGCCGCCATTGGTCAGTACACAGGGTTCCCAGGAAGTGCTGTGCTGACCAAGGAACCCTGAGGTCACATGTGTAATCCTGACTGGATTTATCAGGCGGGGACCATCCCATGCGGATCAATAACGTACTTCCGTGCGGCGCCGGCATCAAAGTCTTTGTACCCTTGCACCGCTTCATCAAGCGAAATCACCGTAACATTAGTAGCGTTGGCAATTTCGATCTTATTATGAAGAATACAATTCATCAGCTGTCGGTGGTATTTCATTACTGGACATTGCCCTGTTGTGAAGTGATGAGATTTAGCCCAACCTAAACCAATTCGGATTCCGAGCATTCCCACCTTAGCGTTTTCGTCAACCCCACCTGGGTCACCAGTGACGTATAGGCCCGGAATTCCCAATGCGCCTCCTGCCCGAGTAACCTCCATGACGGAATTGAGCACAGTTGCGGGTTGTTCCACACCTGCGTCATGGCCATGACCACGAGCTTCGAAGCCTACGCAGTCTACTGCAGCATCAACTTCTGGAACTCCGACGATCTCTTCAATCTGTTCAGCCAGAGATGCGTCCTGTGTTAGATCAACTGTTTCGCAACCAAAGCTACGAGCCTGCTCGAGACGCTCTGGGATCATATCCCCGACTATGACAACTGCTGCCCCCAATAGATGACATGAGGCGGCACTGGCAAGACCAACTGGCCCGGCACCAGCAACATAAACGATGGTTCCAGGACCAACCCCAGCAGAAACCGCTCCATGATATCCAGTAGGGAAAATGTCCGATAGAAGGGTAAGATCCTTAATTTTTTCAAGCGCTTGGTCGTTATCAGGGAATTTCAAAAGGTTGAAATCTGCATAAGGAATCATCACGTACTCTGCTTGGCCACCGACCCAGCCACCCATATCTACGTACCCATAGGCTGCTCCTGGTCGAGCCGGGTTCACGTTCAAACAAATCCCGGTATTACCTTCTTTACAGTTTCGGCACCTGCCACAGGCAATGTTAAAAGGTACGGAAACAATGTCACCGATATTGAGGAACTCTACATCGCGACCTGCCTCAATTACCTGACCAGTGATTTCATGACCCAGTACCAAACCGGCAGGGGCAGTTGTACGGCCCCGAACCATATGCTGATCGCTTCCGCAGATATTAGTCGAGATAATCTTCAGGATCACACCGTGGTCACACTTGCGATTTCCCAAGGATAATTCGGGGAAGTCGATGTTGTGAATCTCCACTACTCCAGGCTGTTGGTAGACTACACCTCTATTGCTGGCCATACGTATCGCCTCCTTGAGGAGTTCTTCTAGTCCGAACTCAACATTAAAATCATTCCGCGTGCTAGATCACTATTGTAGGCTATGACCAGTTCGAAGACAAGAATATCCAGTAGAAATTGCTAAATTAACCACTCTTGAGATACTAATTAAATACCGTTTTTTGTGGCGGGACATGGAACCCTATCATATTTCGGTGCGGCCAAAACGATCCAAGAGCATCATCACGCCACCAGTTAAAAGAATTAAAATTAAAGCCAGAGTCATTCCTGCAGCATAACTAGAAGCTCCGGGCCTACTGAGTCGGTCAAATATTGCGATTGGAAGTGTAGCGAACTCGGGTCGCGTGAGGACAAGACTAGCGCCGAATTCTCCTAGTGATACTGCAAAGCCGAAGCTTGCAGCTGTTACGAATGATGGGGCTAAGAGGGGTAGTTCAATTCGCCGAAAAATGGTTAGAGGAGTGGCACCTAGAGTCAGCGAGGCGTGCAAAAGATTAGGGGGAAGTGATCTGAGGGCAGGTAGGAGGCTACGAGTTACGAAGGGAAAGCCTATAAGGGCGTGGGCGATTGGGATACCCCAAAAACTAGTTGCAAGCTTTGGGAAAGCAAGTAGGAAACCAAACCCGAGAGTTACAGCACTGACCCCTAAGGGTAGAAGACTGAGCGAATCCAACCAGGTCCAGCCACTACGAACTATCGAGTATGCGAACGAAAAACCGATAACTAGGGATATTGATGCTCCGAGAATTGCGAAACGCAACGAGTTGAATAGTCCTTCCCAGGGACTGGTAAAACCGATCGTCCGAGGTCCGTCGAAAAGAGCAAGAAATCCAGAGAGATTGGGATACGGTGTTCCTGCAGGCCAGAAGGCTCGGGTAACAACAGCAAGAATTGGGGCAAACACCAACAAAAGAGAAATTGCCAGAGCTGTTCTTATCCACCAGAGGTCTGGACCTGAAGCTCGCGGTAATTGAGCTTTATTTGAGTCCATGGCGATACTCAGTTTGGCTTGGGCAAAGGTGTATACCCAGGCCACTAAAGACACCACTATGAGTTGTACCAAGGCAAGGGAGGACGCTGTCTTGAGATTAAGCAGGTGGGCAGTTTGGCGGTAAATCTCGACTTCAATCGTGGCGAAGCTAGGGGCTGGGGCAAGGAAAAGAATAATGCCGAAACTAGTAAAGGTAAGTAGAAAAACGAGGGCTGCAGCAGATAGCAGGGCTGGGGCAGCTATTGGCAAAGTTATTCGAAATAAGATATGCCTGTGTCCAGATCCCAGTAAGGAAGCCGCCTCGTTTAGCCTCGGAGTAACCGATTCCAGATAACTTCCCACAATACGGACCACTAGTGCAATGTTGTAGAACAGGTGAGCGAGAACAATAACCAGCAGGGTATTCCTTAGATCGAGACCAATCATGCCTTGGCTCCCAATGAGAGCCAGAAAACCAGTTCCAGCAACTACGGTTGGGAGGACAAATGGAATCATCAATGCACTTCGCCAAAGACGCTTGCCGACGAAATCAAAACGAGCAAACAGAACAGCCAGTGGGAAGCCTGCGACGACGGTAACGGCAGTCGATAGGAGGGCTTGCCCAGCTGTAAAGCCGACTCGACCTAGTAAGTATGGATCCGTAAGGATGGTAATTATTTCAGCGCCCCACTTCCCTCGTGACATTACGGCTCCAAGAGGGAAAATGAGAAATACGACTAAAAACAGGATTGCGACAATTCCGAGCCAGGGCGCAGCGGGAGATCGGAACTGGGACATGATTACCAGTGTACGATTGGTGCCGTAAACTAACCATGGTAAGGCCGAAATCATCGCCAACCAATGCACAAAGTGTATAAGGGGCTATGGATCCCTCTATCGGATACACACGAAGAACCGCCCCAACTGCGGTGATACGCGTACATCGGGACTCTATTAGTAGGGATAGGGACCGATTAGCAGCTGAAGAGCCTCTACAAATCCGGATGTCAGCTGGCCGTGAGAGTTGCCAGGTAGCCGTAACAATGCGGACGCCTGGAAATGACTTTGAATTAACAGCTGGCTTCCTTTTTTCCGAAGGCCTGATAAGGTCCTTCGACGACATCATGCGGATTTCCTACTGCAGTCGCTTGCCTATTGAGGAACGCTATAATGCCGTCTCGCTCGAATTGCGCTCACAAAAAATACCCACACTAGAGGGAATTGGGCGACAAGGTGTGATGAGCAGCGCGTGCGGCGTTTGTGGTCAACGAACAATTAAGGATCTTGCGGAACGCGGTGTTGAGATAGTCCGATCCAAATTAGATGTTCCTGAAAACTTACTGCTCGACCTACCGCATAGGCTACGTGAAAAACAGCAAGTGTTTGAAAGCACTGGTGGACTTCATGCAGCTGGATTATTCTCTCCAGATGGCAGGGTAGAGGTCGTCCGTGAGGATGTTGGTCGGCACAATGCCCTTGACAAATTGGTCGGATGGTCGTTATTACAGGGACGCTTTCCCTTAGATAACAAAATCCTCATGCTCAGTGGTCGGGTCAGCTACGAGCTTGTGGCCAAGGCGGCTGTTGCAGGCATTCCCATAATTGCGGCTGTGTCTGCACCGAGTAGCATGGCAGTTAGTCTCGCTAAAAGTTTTGGCATAACTCTAGCTGGTTTTGTGCGTAAAGGCTCGTTTAATCTTTACACCCATCCAGAGCGAGTACGCTTTCGGGACGATATACCAAGTGTCCCCTCAAAGGTTACCGCGTGAACCGGCGTAAGGGCATCGCGGCACAAGGTCCAATAGAGTTGGCTTCGCCGTTACTAAAATCCCCAAAGCGTTTAGCAGCTGGCGTGCCGGCCTTGTTAGCAACCGCGAAGCACGTTTTGGCTGAAATGTCACCTATTAGGGGTATTTCTATACTTTCTCACCTCAATCAAGAAGAGGGCTTTGATTGCCAGGGATGTGCTTGGCCTGATCCCGAAGGTGGGAGGTCGCCAGCGGAATTCTGTGAAAATGGAGCCAAGGCGGCGGCTGAGGAGGCCACAGTCCGGAGAGTGACTCGAGAGTTTTTTGCAGAACACACTGTTCAGGAACTCAGCCAAAGGTCGGACTATTGGCTTGGTAAGCAAGGTCGTTTAACGGAGCCAATGATACTGCGAGACGGTAGAGATAATTACGAACCAATTGCTTGGGAAGAAGCGTTTAAGCACTTAGGCAAGGAGCTTCAAAATATTTCTGACCCCAATAGAGCCGCATTCTATACGTCGGGTAGAACCAGTAACGAGGCGGCTTTCCTTTATCAGCTGTTTGTCCGTCTTTTTGGGACCAATAATCTTCCTGACTGTTCAAACATGTGCCATGAATCTAGCGGTGTTGCTCTTAACGAAACTATTGGCGTGGGAAAGGGTACTGTCCTCCTTGATGATTTCGATCAAGCTGAGTTAATTATCGTAATAGGCCAGAACCCGGGGACCAACCACCCGAGAATGCTGACGAGTCTGGAGCGAGCTAAGAAAGCTGGGTGCAAACTAGTCAGCATTAATCCGCTTCCTGAGGCAGGCACTAGCCGATTTAAGAATCCCCAAGACTTCCGAAACCCCATAAAAGGGGTGGAGACTCTATTGGGTCAGGGAACTACCCTTGCCGATATTCACTTATCCGTTCGATTGGGTGGCGATGCTGCACTTATGAAGGGCGTTATGAAAGAACTATTGGTATTGGAAAAGCAGGAACCAGGAAGTGTTGTCGATACTACCTTTATTAATGAATTCACTCATGGTTATGAGGACCTTGTTCAGGATCTTGAGAAACAAGATTGGACTCAAATAGTTGAGGCCAGTGGGATTGATCTGGTAGATATTAAAAAATTAGCCAAGCTCATAGCTTCGCATAGCAAAATAATTTGTTGTTGGGCAATGGGTTTAACCCAGCACCGAGAGGCAGTTGCTACGATACAGGAAATTGTTAACCTCTTACTGATACGGGGTGCTATTGGAAAACCCGGTGCGGGCTTATGTCCGGTTCGTGGGCATAGCAACGTTCAGGGTGACCGTACTATGGGAATCTGGGAGCGCCCACCTGAGGAGTTTCTAGATCGACTTTCGGATGTTCTTGGTTTTGACCCGCCACGTGAACACGGGCTAGACACAGTCGGGGCAATATCAGCCATGCATGATGGTCAAGTCGATGTATTAGTTGCGCTGGGGGGCAATTTTTTATCTGCAGCTCCTGACACTGAATTCACAGCAGCAGCCCTTAAAAAGTGTGCGCTTACGGTACAAATATCGACTAAGCTCAATCGATCTCATCTAATCACAGGTACTGAGGCTCTTCTTTTGCCTTGCTTGGGACGAACTGAGCGTGATTTTCAAGAATCAGGGCCACAGTTTGTTACTGTTGAAAACTCATTCGGGGTTGTGCACCGTTCGAGCGGTCATCTTCCTCCTGCTTCCCAATCATTACAGAGCGAACCTGCGATCGTAGCAAACTTGGCTGAAGCGGTTTTGGGTCATGACGGGGTCGTTGACTGGAAAGGTCTTGTGGCAGATTACGATCGAATTCGTGATCTTATAAGTGATGTTGTACCTGGAACAGAAAACTACAATGTGCGTGTACGTGGCCCGAATGGTTTCGTATTACCCAACCCTGCTCGCGACCGTTGCTTCAATACGCAAACGGGTCGAGCGAGGTTTAGTGTGCATCCGTTAACAAGTCTTGACCCCGGTCCGGGTCGTTACATGATGATGACGATTCGTAGTCACGATCAATACAACACAACAATTTATGGTCTCGATGACCGTTACCGAGGTATTCACGGAGGTCGGAGAGTGATTCTAATGAATCCCGACGACATAACCATAGAAGGTTTAGTTCAAGGCCAAGCCGTTAATATCGAGAGTCATTTTGAAAATCAGACTAGGATGGGACGGCATTTCTTCGTAGTGCCCTATGCAATTCCGAGGGGATGCGTAGCCACCTATTTCCCTGAAGCAAACGTCCTTGTGCCAATCAAGAGTGTTGCAAGAAAGAGTAATACCCCCACTTCCAAGGCCGTGCCGGTATCAATTACCCCAGTGGTTTAACAAATCACGTTTGGTTTAAAGTGTATGGCAATGTCCAGCGTAGATTTGCTCTATGGTCGGGGAACACTTTCGGTAAGTATTCCTGAGGGTTGTATGCCTACGGTAATCCGGAAGCGCCCTATGCCGATTATCCAAGACCCTGCTTCGCAGATAGCTGAGGCGCTCGCTAATCCGGTTGGAGTTCCGTCGCTAAAACAGCTAGCTCGAGAAGCAGCTAGCGCCTGCATTCTAATTTGCGACATTACACGACCAGTCCCAAATGGGCTGTTTCTCGGTCCATTAATTCGGGTTCTAATGAGTGGAGGTATCGCCCGAGAGAGAATTTCTATTTTGGTAGCTACGGGTCTGCATCGGCCTAATCTTGGGCAAGAGTTAGGCGAATTGATCAACGACCCTTGGGTTCTTAAGACAGTGGCTGTCCATAATCACGATGCCCGTTCAGATGATGACCACGCGACGCTAGGAACTACCCCAAATGGTGTACGCGTCCGACTTGATCGTCGTTTAGTAGAGGCTGACCTGCGCATTGCGACTGGGTTAGTCGAACCACATCTCATGGCGGGTTATTCAGGGGGGCGGAAGGTAATTGCACCTGGTGTGGCTCATGCCGAAACCATAACGACTCTCCACAATTCCACATTTATGTCTAATCCTCTAGCTACTAACTGTGTTCTAGAAGGCAATCCGCTTCATGAAGAGCAGCTTGAGATCGTGAAAATGCTCGGTGGTGCTTTGGCTCTCAATACAGTTATTGATGAGCAACGTAGGCTCTCATTCGTAAACTTTGGTGAGATTATCCAGAGTCACCTTGAGGCTGTAGGGTTCACGAGGGAATTTTCTGAGGTGTCTTTACCAATGCGCTTTAATACCGTAGTTACGAGTGCAGCTGGATATCCACTTGATAAAACCTACTACCAAACAATTAAAGGTATCGTGGGCCCTCTCGACATTGTCGAGCCAGGAGGGGATCTGATTGTGGCTTCAGAGTGTTCTGAAGGACTTGGTTCAGGTGATTTTCAGGAAGCTCAGAGGAGGTTAGTAGAGCAGGGGGAAGAAGGCTTTCTCGCAACTATTGCTGATAAGCCGCATGCTGCTATAGATGAGTGGCAGACTCAAATGCAACTTCGGACTTCACGAACAGCCAAGATTCATCTCGTCAGTGGCCTAGACGCGGTAGATAGGCAATTGACTAACGTGCAAATAGCTGAATCGGTCGAAGCGGCTTTGGTGGCGAGCATGGCCCGTCATGGCACTTCCAAAGTAGCGTTCATTCCGGAGGGACCGTATATAGTTCCTCGTAAAGCTATGCCTAATACTTACCGCAATCCCTAAGAGCTACCGGCCTCTATCTTGAACCCGATGTAAGAAGATTCATGCGACTGAGGCCCTCTTCTGGACATCTTTGGCAATATCAATAAATTACCTAGTGGCGCGAGGTCTGAACCAATGACTATTAATTGTTTTTGTCAACAGCTTTAACGGACATCTTCGGGATCTCTACCCTGTAACACTACTTGGGTCCATTGCAATAACCAGCGCTCTTGATTTGCCTCTATCTCACTAGGGGAAAGTACAACCAGGTCTGAATTTCGAGGTAAAGAGGCGTATAGGTTGAAGGCCTCAGGCAAGGTGATATTTTCAATTGCAGGGTAGACAAACATATTCAGGGGGATGTCGGCCTGGTACATCGGGTTCAACATGAAATCTATGAACATGCGGGCTTCTTTCTGCTTTGTGGTCCCAGCAAGTATTCCGATGCCTTCGATTTGACGCCAAACGCAGTCCTTGCAGAACAAGTTAGAGGTTGGAGCTTCTTGGGCTACCGGAGATGAGAATATTACTTCTGCAGCGGGGCTGGTAGCGTAGGATAGCACTATGGGTCGGTCGCCGCCGTAGCGACTAAAAGAACCATAGTAGGCCTCGTTCCAACCCTCTGTCACACTGACGTCATTGTCCCGCAGTTCTTTCCAGAAATCGAGCCAGTCATAACTACTGGTTTCACCAAATTTGCCGATCGTAGTTAAGAGGAAAGCTAACCCCGGACTACTAGTTGCTGG
Source organism: Trueperaceae bacterium (assembly GCA_002707365.1). NCBI lineage: Bacteria > Thermotogati > Deinococcota > Deinococci > Trueperales > Trueperaceae > Trueperaceae bacterium. The sequence goes on along the minus strand of PAMQ01000007.1, from coordinate 191,835 downwards.
ATTTTCAACTACAGTCAAGCCGCTATAAGCTGATTCAGTGAGATCAGAAATGTCTCTAGGGAGCTCGAGGCTGGCATTTTCGAAGAAGCTGATATCCAGATTAAAAGAGACGTAACCTACATTGATTGGCGTTACGAACCCGTTTGGGTCGAACCATAGTTCTTCTGGTACTGTATTTAAATAGGAGCTCCGATATGGTTCAAATATCTTTACTTTGGTAGCTCGCCCTAACAAGCTGTTGTCCACACCATAAAGAAGATCGGCTATAGGGTTGTCCTTAGTCAAAATAGCGCGATTAATTACCGTGCCAGCATCACCGCCAGATAGGAATACCACTTTGATTCCGGTCTGTTTGGTAAAAGCTTCTAAGACGGTTTCTGAGACGGCAAATGAATCGTGAGTTAAGACGGTAATTTGCGAGGAGGTAACCGCCTCACAAAGAAGCAAAGTTAGTAGAAAGAGGATGTAACGCACGAAAACTTCCTTTCCGAATCGCCAGGGAAGGAAGACGGGGCCGAATTAATGGCTGACACACTACCTACGCCCGTACGAACGGGTTCAGGTTAGAGGGTGTGATCTCAGCCCGCTCAATTATCCTGTGGAAGTCAAGAGCCTGGGCACCCCTGGTGATTACTCTGAAGGTACCGCGCTCGACACGTGTTGTCAAAGTTTGACTGTTGAAACCTGAGTTGGTTTCACAATAAGACTTAAGTTAGTTGATTGAACTTACAACCATGTAGTTTTGTTGCAACTTAAGGTTGCTTTAGCGACTTTTATCGGGCGGTCCAACCACCGTCAACTGTTACTAAGCTCCCGGTCATATAGCTAGAAGCGTCGCTGGCAAGGAATATTGCAGCCCCTTGGATCTCTTCCATTCGTCCCCATCGAGTAAGAGGTACCAGATCTTCTACGATTCGTCGACCGTCCTCTGTATTTGCTATCGGCTCATTCAGTTGGGTTAGAAAGGGACCTGGACATATCGCGTTACAGGTAACCCCAAAGGATGCTAGTTCAAGCCCAAGCGTGCGAGTGAGTTGAACTACAGCACCCTTGCTTGAAGCATAGGGGGTGCGCCCGTCGAGTCCAACAACGCCAAGTGTACTTGCTACGTTAATTATTCTCCCATAACCTGCGCGCTTCATATGAGGAATAGCTGATCGGGCAGTGAGCCAAACTCCGTCTACATTTACTTGCTGGACAGCCCTGAAAGTTTCGTAAGAGAGATCTTCAATAGGTCCACGGATGTTGATTCCTGCATTATTAATAAGGATATCCAATTTACCGAAGTCAGCTATCGTTTTTTTAATAGTTGCGTCAACTTCTTTAGGCGAGGAGACATCACCCTGGATACCAACGGTTCGGGTTCCGTAGGTTGCGGAGATTTCGGAAGCCACACGTGCCGCCTCTTCAGAGTTCCGACTAGTTATCATGACATCGGCGCCAGATGAAGCTAGTCCCTCAGCCATTGCGCGCCCGAGGCCTTTGGTTCCACCAGTGATTAGCGCCGAGCGACCTTCAAGTTTGAATAAATTGATCCCTGGTAGCATAATTCCTTCCAATCGTTTTTCATTATCTTAGATTAAGGTACCTGATTCTGTTCAGTTCGTCATTATTGCGATCGAATAATGACTTCTTGTCAAATGCCCTGGATGTTCCTAACTATTTGCTTCAAATAGTTAGCACGCAAAGGTGCTTACAATAGAAACTATACCAACCAGGGTTCGACGTGTATCGGCTCTTCCCTTTAATGTGTACTACTTTGCGTGGGATCTGTCTAATCATCTGTGACCCGCTAAAGTGTTCAGACAACCTTGGTTTTGGTGAGAACTTGAAACTGTGGATTCCGTTTCAATAGTTGTTGCAGGAAATGGCCGGTTTGGCTATATTCTGCAGACGAAGCAAGAGTAGGAGGAGTGCTCTCAGCGACAATTGTCCCTCCCGCTTTTCCGCCTTCAGGCCCAAGATCTATAACCCAGTCGGCGGTCTTAATCACATCGAGATTATGCTCAATTACCACAACCGTATTTCCGCGGTCAACGAGGCGATGCAGTACATCAAGAAGTCTTTTGATGTCAGCGAAATGTAGGCCTGTGGTTGGTTCGTCAAGAATATATAGGGTTTTGCCTGTTGATTTCTTCCCTAGTTCTTTTGCTAATTTGATTCGTTGGGCTTCTCCTCCTGAGAGCGTCGTCGCGCTTTGGCCTAGCTTTAAGTAACCTAGGCCCACGTCTTTCAGTGTACCCAGTACCCTTCTGATCTTAGTGTGATTCTTAAAGAACTCTTGAGCTTCGTTAACTTCCATTTCCAGGACGTCAGCGATGGTCTTTTTTCTGTAGGTTACAGAGAGTGTCTCTCGGTTATATCGTCGTCCGTTACACTCCTGACACGGGATCCACACATCTGCGAGGAAATGGAGTTCGATACGATTTAGGCCGTGACCGCCGCACGCCTCGCACCGACCCCCTTTTACATTGAAACTAAAACGACCGGGGTTGTAACCTCGTTTCTTGGATTCAGGCGTTAGTGCAAATAACCGACGGATCTCATCGAACACCCCTGTATAAGTAACTGGGTTGGAGCGAGGCGTCCTGCCAATCGGATCCTGGGTCATCTTAATAACTTTATCGATGTATTCTGCGCCTTTGATAGATTTGTATGGGCCAGGTTTCACCCGGCTACCCATAAGCTGTCGAGCGAGGATTGGATAGAGCGTTCCTGTAACAAGGCTTGACTTTCCACTGCCAGAAACTCCTGTAACGCATGTCAACGTTTCTAACGGGAAAGAAACATTTAAATTCTTGAGGTTGTTCAATTTCGCCCCAAGTAATACCAGCTTCTTATAGCTATTCCGGGGAACATCATTCGGTGGGGCAATACTCTCTTTGCCGCTCAAATAACAACCGGTTAATGAGTCGGACGTAGCAATGATTTCTATCGGGCCCTCTGCAACTAGCTCTCCTCCATGACCACCAGCGCCAGGTCCCAGGTCGACGATCCAGTCGGCAGCACGCATAGTTTCTTCATCATGCTCAACAACAAGAACAGTGTTGCCCATGTTTCGTAGGCTTAATAGAGTTTCGATTAACGACTCGTTATCCCGGGCGTGTAACCCTATTGAAGGTTCATCAAGAATGTAAACTACGCCCATAAGGCCGCTCCCGATTTGGCTGGCCAAGCGAATGCGTTGGCCTTCGCCACCAGATAAAGTGGCTGATCGACGGTCGAGCGTGAGATAGTGGAGTCCAACGTTAAGCATGAACTTTAAACGCTCTCTTATTTCTTTAATTACTCCTTCAACTATTTCTTTCTCAACCTTGTCAAGTCGATTCAAAAGCTTATTGACCCAGGTATAGGCTTCACCGATGGAGTACCTACTAATCTCTGGGAGCGTTTGCCCCCCGACAGTAACTGCCCGCGCCTCGGGCCTAAGGCGCTCGCCATTGCATTCTGGACACGGAAGCTCGCGCATGAACCCCTCGTACCAACGCCTGGTATTATCCGAGCTGGTTTTGCGGTATCCACGTTCGATACTAGGAATAATGCCACTGAGTGACCGACGTCCTTGTCGCTTACGGCCCTTACTTGTTTGATACGAAAATCGGACTGCCTTGCCTTGAGAGCCATAGAATAAAGCCTCCCTCCCTTCTTTCGGTATTTTGTTCCAAGGGGTGTCTAGGTCGAAATCATAATGATTACAGACAGCCTGCAAAGCAGACACTCGCCGTCCTGATTTATTTTCAACTACCCCGTGAAAGAGAATTGCCCCTTCATTGATAGTTAGTGTCGGGTCCTCTACGATCAGATCTGGGTCTACATTCATTTCGGTTCCTAATCCTTGACACTGTTCACACATCCCCAGAGGGCTGTTAAAACTAAATGTTTGGGTTGACAGTGTGGGGAATGAGTAGTTGCAATGAGGGCAAGCATTATGTTCAGACAGCAGGAGCTCTTCATGGCCAAGATCGGCTACGAGGAGTCCATCAGCTGTTCGCAAGGTTGTCTCGACGGATTCGGTCAACCTAGAGAGAAAGCCATTGTGTTTTTCGTCAGGTATTTTCAGGCGGTCAACGATTATTTCGATCGTATGTCTTTTCTTCTTATCGAGTCCGGGATCTTCGTCAAGCCTGAATTCACCTCCGTTTATCCGAACTCGAGTAAAGCCATTAGCTAGAGCGGTGTTTAAAACATCGACGTGAGTCCCTTTCCTGTTACGCACTACCGGAGCAAGAAGCTGTATTTCAGTCCCAGAATTCATATTCGCAAGTTGTTCGCTAATCTGTTCAGCGCTTTGACCTAATGCTTTACGGCCACAATTGGGACAGTGAGGGTGGCCGACATTGGCATACAAGACCCGAAGGTAATCCATTACTTCGGTTACGGTTGCCACAGTTGACCGTGGGTTTTTGCTGACTGTTTTCTGTTGGATTGCGATGGCCGGGGAGAGGCCGATGATTTGGTCCACCTTGGGTTTCTCCATTTGTCCGAGAAACTGTCTGGCATAGGTTGAAAGGCTTTCCACATAACGTCGCTGGCCTTCTGCGTAAATAGTGTCAAAGGCAAGGCTGGATTTTCCGGAACCAGATACCCCAGTGATAACAGTAAGGGCATCACGAGGGATGTTCACATCTATATTTTTCAAGTTGTGGTGTTTAGCGCCTCGGACGGTGAGGTGCGATTCGGTCATAAGTACCTTTAGTCTCCTGGCATCTCCACAAACAAGTATACCTTAATTATTGAGGTTTGCTAATCAAATTGCTTATGATAAGCCCGTGGCAAGTGGACGTATTCACGAAAACGTCAACCTAGTAGCGCTTGGTTTCCTTATTACGGCTTATTTTATTGCAAGATTATTGGGCCAAGCCCATAGTTTGGACGATGCGTTACCTAGGGCAGCCAGAACAGGTTTCTTATTAAGTTATTTAGTAGGGACCTTTCTTGTCACGCCTGATCTAGACCTAGCCAAGAATTCTGTGCGAGCTAAAAGTCATTGGGGCATACTTGGACTGCTTTGGGTGCCTTATGGGAAGCTGTTTAGGCACCGCGGTTTATCGCACAGTTGGGTCGTAGGTCCCTTGACGCGACTCCTCTATATGGGCCTTATAACAAGCGTTTTTATTGTCATTGTTATGGCACTCACGTCTTACTTTGGCTTTGAGTTACGAATAGCTGGTCGATTAAGTCAATCCTGGGAACTACTTTCTTTAGGGGCTTTGAGTGGTTATTTCCTGAGTCAGTGGTTGCACTTATTGGCTGATGGTATCAGGCCTTAAAGTGATTCGTTCTTCTGCCCTCAGGGGGGCGAGGCCGATTTACATGAGGTCTCCCGGCCAAAATTAAATAATGTTGAGGAGAAACTAACAACAAATAATATCTAATTACGAGATTCTATCTTCTGAAAGCTGGGTCAGGTGGGAACCTCTATAATTAATGACATTTTTGTAGGACATAATGCTAACTTCAGGGATATTTATATCGGACCTCTCAAAAAACTTTGTTTTTCCAATGTCATTGTTGGTTGGGCAAATACTTCGCACTGAGCTTAAGCTCATTCAACGTATACTGATGCGGCTGTGAAAATTACCCGCCTTGACCTAGATAAACTCGGGTTTTCCCGTGTTCAGGAGGCATTGTCCAATCGCACTTCGACTTTCCGAGGGAGAGAACGTGCGCTTAAGCTAGCACCCTTAAAAGACCACCGCGGGATTGAGAAGGCGCTGGATCAGATAGAAGAGGTAGTCACAGGTGAACCGATCTCACTTGGCGGAGTGAGCGATATTCGACCTCTCATAAGCAGGGTTGTAGATGGGGGTGTGCTTGATGGCCCCGAGATTTTAGAGGTGAGTTACACAATGGCGGCTGCTGGAACTATTCGGCGAAGCATCCTTGCTTCCGAAAGGACTTCCTTGGCCGAACTAGTGATTCGACTAGAAACGTTTGATGGACCACTAAAACTTGTCGGTGAGATGCTAACGCGCGAAGGAAAGGTAAGTGATAATGCAACCCCGAAAATTAGGGATATTCGCCAGAGACTTAATCCCTTGCGTGATTTGATCAAACAACGACTACAGAGCCTCCTATCAACCTACAGCTCGCATATTCAAGATGCGATTATCACGCTTCGACGAGGACGCTATGTGATTCCGGTGAAGTCCAGTTCTCAATCCCACGTACCAGGTATAGTCTTGGACCTTAGTGATTCTGGATCCACAGTCTTTATTGAGCCTGCATCGATAGTGCCAATGGCCAACGATTTAGCTTTATTGGAATTTGAGGAGCGTGATGAGGAGAGGCGAATCCTTCTGGATCTATCGCAGCAGCTTGCATTGGACCCGGCGATAGACGAGAGCCTCAAGATTTTAGCTGAACTTGATTTCATAAACGCCTCAGCCCGTTTGGTAGGCGATTGGGATCTTGTTCGCCCAAGTCTGAATGATGAGTCCCGATTTAGGCTTGATGGATTACGGCACCCTCTCGTAGAAGATTGCGTAGCTAATTCAATCAGTCTAAATGAAGAACTCCGTTTCCTGATCCTAACTGGACCAAATGCCGGAGGTAAAACGGTGTTATTGAAGGCTCTTGGATTGGCGGCAGTTATGGCCCATTCGGGGTTGTTCGTGGCTGCTAAAGTGACCCCAGTGCCAGAGCTCGGCAACCTAGATCAAATCCTCATGGATATAGGAGACGAACAAAGCATCGAAGCTAGCCTAAGCACCTATGCTGGTCACCTAACTAATCTTAAGGAAATTCTAGATAGAGCGGACAATAAAGTTTTAGTATTGATCGACGAATTAGGGTCTGGTACGGACCCGTCCGAGGGCGCTGCTTTGTCGCAAAGCATCCTAGAACAAATCCTCGACAGCGGAGCGCGAGGCTTAATTACGACCCATCTGGCACCGATCAAGGTGTTTGCTTCAGAGGCTTCGGGAGCAATTAACGCGGCAATGAATTTTGACGTGAATCGTTTGCAACCTACTTACCATTTAGTTATCGGGCAGCCAGGGAGGTCATATGCGTTGTCTATTGCAGAGCGCTTAGGGATCTCTGTCGAACTTTTGGAGAGAGCTGCAGAGATATTGGGTCCTGACGGCGAGCGTCTCGAGGTATTACTAAAAGAACTTGAGGGCCAGCAGGCTGATCTCCAACTAGACATAAGCGAGGCACGCGCAGTTCGTGACCAGGCTCGTAAGGAAGCCGAAATTCTCCGGAGTAAAATCGAGAGCCTAAGAGCTCAGGAAGCTAAAGTTCTAACAGCTGCAACCAAAAGAGCCGACAAGATGCTAAAGGAAACGATGCAACAGGCAAAAGCCTTACGTAAGACTGCTACAACGAATAAAGATAACCGAGGTAGGGCCCTCGAGGCTCTTAGGGATCTCCGTCGCAGCAACAAAGTACGGACCGATTCTACAAAGAATATTAAGGCCCCTATCGCAACAAGAGAACTAGCACTAGGAAGCAGGGTTCATGTAAAACCATATGATGCGCAGGGGTCGATCTTGGAAATTCGTGGTGATCAACTTATAATTCAGCTAGGGTTAATAAAGGTCACGGTTGATGTAGTTGACGTTAGCCCAATCGAACGTGAAGCGCCGAAGGCAAGCGCTGATACCGTCTTAGATTTCGGGAAACCAATTAGCGAATTAAACATTAGAGGGGAACGGGTGGAACCTGCCCTCGAGAAAGTCCGCGATTTTATTTTAGAGGCCTACTACCTAAAGGTTGATCGCATTAGAATTTTACATGGAAAAGGAACAGGTTCCTTGCGAGAGGCGGTCCGTAAGTACCTAAAATCGGAGAAGCGGGTAAAAAGTTTTGAAGACGCGATCCCGTATGAGGGTGGACACGGGGTGACAGTGGCACATCTAAGGTTATAAGGGTAAGGCTATCCATAGTCTTATGTTTTGCTTTGTGCAAAACGCGAAGCTGAACCTCTTCCTCAGCTTTACTGGCTTGAACAAGCAAGACTGGAGGTTTTAGGAAAAAGCTCTGTAGTAGTATGTGAAAATTAGATTGTCCTCAAGCATAGCTTGTTACGTGTCGCAGTCCTCCTGGTAACATTAATTGGTGAAAGGCATAGTCTTTGATCTTGACGGTACGCTCGTCGATTCTCTACCAGACATACTCAATAGCTTCTGTTACGCATTTGAAGTTGTAGGGTTATCCGTACCGGATCAAGGTGAGGTGCATGGTCAGCTCGGTAAGCCTCTTTGGGACATGTATTGTCATTTTGCTCCCACAGATACCATTAGTGAATTGGTAGCAGCATACCGAGACCACTATCCCCGTCATTTTCTTGATCATTCTAGGCTTTTTCCTGGCGTAAAAGAGGTGCTCACTCAACTGCGCAATCTTGATTTTAGTTTGGCTATTGCTACCACCAAACGAACTAGCTCAGCTATCGAATTTACTAACGCGCTGGGTCTCGATATTTACTTTGATCATATACAGGGCACTGATGGCTTCGCCTTCAAGCCTAACCCTGAGGTAATATACCGGGCTTTGAAGGCTCTGGGAGAGGCTGGTCTTTGGATGGTAGGGGATTCGTCTACTGATATAGAAGCAGGAAAGGCAGCTAGGCTTAGTACCTACGCTGTAACTTGGGGGGCGCATGATGCCAAACGTCTTCGTAAGTCAAATCCTGATGCATTGGAGCCTAGTCTTGACCGACTTCTTGACCTAGTACTTTGATTTATTACGATTGGTTGTTAATGGGTCAATATGGGTAGTTGAACCTAGAGCAGGGCGCAAAATACCGTCTCTGACGTACCCGGCATATAATATACGACTATGGAAAATTTTGAGAAGCAGTACGTGATTGACGCTCTTGCTGAAGATAGTTGGCGGATGTTTCGGATCATGGGAGAGCTGGTTCAAGGCTTTGAGGAAATGAGTGACGTTGAAAAGGCAGTGACCATCTTTGGATCTGCCCGTTTAAAGGAGGATAGCGAGATCTATCAGAAAGCTACCCTGCTCTCGAAGAACCTTGCTGATTGTGGATACGCAGTTCTAACCGGTGGTGGTCCGGGGATTATGGAGGCTGGTAACCGCGGTGCTTTTGATGCGGGTGGTCGTTCAATTGGCCTTAATATTACTCTTCCTCACGAGCAGAGCCCAAACCCTTTTCAGACTGACTGCCTAAATTTCAAGTACTTTTTTACACGTAAGGTCATGTTGGTCAAGTATTCAACAGCCTTTGTAGTTTTTCCAGGTGGTTTCGGAACGTTAGATGAACTTTTTGAGGCGTTGACTTTGATTCAGACTAGGAAAATTAAACCATTCCCTGTTTACCTTGTTGGGGTGAGTTTTTGGGAGGGATTACTTGAGTGGATTAAGAGCACTCTATTGGGCTTAGGGACTATATCTGAAGAGGATATGCATTTGTTTAAGGTTGTTGATGATATATCAACTATTCCCGGTGAGATTGACCTCTACTACGATTCCGAAAGCCACGGGGGTTTTAATTTTCCCGGGTAGCCAAAATATTTGTTGATTTTGGGTTTACGCAAGATCAATTCGGCTTTCGGCCACAATAAGTGCTTCGCGATTGCGGCTAAGAGACTGCTTACTGCAGTTAGGTTTAACTAGCTAGGTAGAAGCATAAGACTTGACATAGATAGACTCAGATAATATAATTTACATCAATAGGGGTTTCGCCAAATCTATTTCTTGCCCCGCCGTTGCCTAAGAATGAGAAATTGCTTGTAGGCAACAAATTTATAAGGAGGATGCAATGTCTTTGTTTCATTTGAAAAGCTCTTTGCCTGCATTTGCATTAAGGCCAAGTATTTGGGCTGAGGGCGATCTTGATAGGTGGATTAGTGGTCCGATCTATAGCGAAAAAGATAAGGTTCAGGCTGCTGATCTATATGAGACGGACGATTCTCTCATTTTAGAATTGTCCGTTCCCGGTTTAACTGGTAAAGAAATCGATATTAGCGTGTTGGGTCGTAAGCTTGAAATTAAAGTTACTATCCCTGACCAAGTCGAGGAAGACCGTCGTTACAGTTATAAAGGAATTAACCACGATTTGGTCTCGCGTACCATCGATCTACCGGCGTCAGTGGATCTGGATGAAATCAGTGCCTGCGTTGAAAATGGCTTACTCACTATAAAGATGCCGAAAGCCTCTGAAGCCAAGGTCAAAAAGATAGTTATCAGTAATTGAGCCGTTAGAACGTAACCAATTAATTGAGGGGGTAAATCCGGTGATATTTACCCCCTCAATTAATTGGTTACGTTCTTGGTCTTGGGAATTTATTCATAAGAGAGTGGGAGTGCGGCTTTTCCAAAAACCTGCTTTGCAAGTTGGTAGATCTCATCAGGTTCTAAATTCCTTCCGAGGTAGTCTTCATCATTCCAGAGTTCCACATGGGGGTGGGGATCATCTCGGGTACCTTGAACCGCTTCTAAAGTTCCAGAATTTCCGGTTTTCCCAATTACCTGTCCCTGAGAGACTTCTTGCCCAGCTACAAGGGAAGCTGGGATAGAAGAAAGGTGGGCGTAACGGGAGATGAAACCCCCGGCGTGACGAAGCCATACCTGCCGTCCACGTAGGCGGTCAAGTACATCAACCTCGGTGTCAAGGCTATCCCGCGCTAGCCGTATTGTTTCATCGTAAATTTCTTGGGTTGATTCCGTGTAGTTGATATCAGCACGGATCACAATTCCAGAAGCAACTGCTCGTATTGGGGTGCCGTACTCTATTTCGACTCCAACAGTGCCGTTATAAAAATCGAACCCCTCATGCGTACCGTTGCGATACCTTCTAGGGGCACCAGGGAGATGATTTGGTCGTGAGCTAATTTTAGCTTCTTTAACTGGGACGAGGTAACCACTTGGCCAATTAGGGTTAAAAGGTTGATCTACTAACTCTTCAAGGCGCCTATATAAGCCTGAATTCCTAATAATGGCATTGTCGGCGCCAAGATCAAACGCGGATTTACCATCTGAGTTAGTTAGGGTCGGGTCAGAACCGGCATTTAAGAGGAACAATGGGATTCTGGCAGTTCTTGCGGATTGTGTTGAAAACATCAGAGCTGTATACCCATCAGTCGTAGTGGCATTAAGATTGGCTCCAGCTTCCACCAAAACCCTCAAACCATCAAGGCTGCCCTTAGACGCAGCAACCATAAGCGGGGTTTTCCCCTCGTTGTTTATTACGTCTATATTTTCTACCTCGGATAAGACGATTTTGAGGGCATCCGGGTCCAGTCCGCCTGCAAGTTCGAATAGTGTGGTCAAACTAATTTCTTCTTCGGAAGGAATAGGTGAGCTAACAGGCATTTGGATTATCTTTAGTTGCCATAGGGCAATAAATCCGCCCACGCCAATCACGAGCACAATGATGAGAGTACGAAACATAATCCACGATAACGTAGAGATACTTGTCGTGTAAGGGGTTACTTAGTGGGAGAATCAAATATTTTGAGGCTGGTGCGTAAAGTTTCCCTATTGATGGGGAGATTGTTGATTTGACTAAATTAATAAAGAAGAAAGGGTATTTTTAGTAATTGCAGTAATTACACGGACACGTTACTGAAAAATTTATATTTGGAAAATCTTGTTTAGGCTAAGTAGGTGCGCAAATAAGAAACTTAGAATTAGGCTTGCGCCGTGAGTAGCGATTAAGCCAGACCAGGATAGCGGTTTCAATAAAGACGCTGCGCCAGTACTAAGAAATAAATGACTTACTCCCAATCCTATCACCCAGTGCAAGCCGTCTAAGGTAAGAGCTCGTTGAGTAATATCGTGAGCCAATAGAATGCCCCAAACTGGTGTTTCCACCAGCAACAGGGCATAGTGGCGGGGGAGCCAAAAACTCACAGCCCCATATTGTGCACACTAATAGTTAATAAGTGGGGAAAGACTCACAATACATTTAGGTTGCGCGGTTTCTATCGATCATTAATCACGAAGCCCTTAAGTGATTTCGTGATTAACCTATAAGGTATTTCTTGTGACTAAACAAAATTTGATGGTAAGGTGCGAGACGCTTTTTGGTGCAAGTAAAATCATGTTGGGAGAACGTTATCTTGGCGGGTTAGAGTTGTCCGATTTCTATTGGGTAGTTGAGGGGTTATTGTTTCAATCACCTGACTTGGGAACCACCTTATAACCTAGCCACGTTAGATTTTTCGTATAATGTCTACGCTTTAGTTTAAGGCGAGTAACCGATAGGCTCTATTTAAGGGGGGGAGAATGGTGACGAAGGGTTGAATATACTTGATGTATATTTTGATCCAATCAATATTTAGGTTAAGGTGTGTAAATTTCTCAGGTGATTTTTGTTTAAAATAGGATTGAAAGCAATTACTTATCGGAGGTAATAAAGAAAGATGCTAAAAAATAGATTTTTGAATGCACTGGTTCTTTCCCTCACGGTTTCTCTGTTTGGTTTAGTGTGGGCCGATGGGCATGAGACAGAGTTCACGTTCGCGCACTCTGGTCCAATCCGAACGATGGATGCACCGGTAACGTGGTTTGGTTCCACACACTGGCTTACTAATACTCTTTACGATTGCCTTATCTGGCGTGCCCATGAAGGCGGCGGTTATGTACCCCAGGCAGCAGAAAGCTGGGAATCCATTGACGATGTTACCTGGCGCTTCCACCTTCGGGAGGGCGGGATTTTCCAAAATGGCGAACCCCTTGATGCTGAGGCCGTCAAATGGAATCTTGATCGGGTTATGACAAGAGAAGACTTCCTTGTCCATCCGCAGTGGGCGTTCATCGACCATGTAACTATTGTGGACGAATGGACGGTTGACGTAATCACTGGTAAGCCCCACGCTTACACCCTAAATGACATCAGTTACAACGGTTGTCAGCTTTTGCCCCCCGACTACTTAACTGAAGTAGGCGAGGAAGAATTTGCCCGCAATCCAGTAGGCTCTGGACCTTATAAACTCGTTGAGCTGAAGGAAAGCGACCGCTATGTCTTTGAAGCTTGGGATGACTACTGGGCTGGTCGGCCTGCAATTGACCGCATCATCTATCAGGTAATACCTGAGCAGGCTAGCCAGATTGCTGCACTCCTTGCTGGGCAGGTAGATTTTGTCCCAAGTGTTCCTCTTCCGGAGGTAGCACGTCTGCAGGGTGAATCCGATATTCTCCTACAGCAGGGTGCTCCAAGTAGAATGATTCACCTTTACTTGCGTGGCGAAACTGAATCAGGCGCCATGGATGAGACTTACCCTGGTTACGAGCCAGCTACCCTCGATATTCGTATTCGGCAAGCGATCTCACACGCTCTTGACCGTACTCTCTTGGCGGAAGTGCAGGGATCAGCAAGACCAGCTCTAGTTCGCATTGCCTCTACACATCGTGAGAGTTTCGCGAAAAAGTACCATGGTGAGCTGAATGCTGATGTTTGGTTCGATCAAGATAAAGCACGGGCACTGATTAAAGAAGCAGGATATACAAACGCTAACAAGCCGAAGCTCTTCTTTGATGCTATGGCCTTCCAGCTTGGTAACGAGAAGGAAGTTGCTGAGGTTGTCAAAGCTATGCTTGAGGATGTTGGTTTCGAGGTTGAGTTAAATATTCTCGGGCTTTCGGCGCTACGTGAGCAAGTGGGATCACCAGGTAATAACCGTGATGCCTACATGGTTGCGCTTGGTGGCTCGCCGTTCCTAACTCCCTTGTTTTACACATGCGAATGGCAACAGGCAAACTATAACGTTTGTGTTGAAGAGTGGGACTCTGTAGGTAAACAGATCCTGACTACGATTGACGCAGACGAGCGCCTCGCACTATGGGAGCGCTGGCAAGAGATATTCATTGAACAGGCTGTGACGGTTCCGCTCTACGAAGTTGTTGGCGTAACCGCAATGAATAATGAATTTGACTGGACCCCCCGGGCTGACGGTTGGTTTACATTCCGGGATCTCAAACTAAGAGATTAAGAACGGGCTGCTGAGCCGCGTTGGTAATCAACTCTCAAGAGTTGATTACCAACGCGCACTAGCACCAGAATACTGATTCGTTGCAGACTTTTATTGTTTCTCGTCTGGGTCAGCTTTTAATGACGATATTTATCGTCTCGCTGATAGTTTTTTTCATGGTTCGCCTTAAGGGCGACCCAATTTCGGTTATGGCGCCACCCACTTTTAGCGAAGATCAGATTGCGGCATTACGTGCCGCCTGGGGATTTGACAGGCCTTTAGTGGAACAATATTTGGTTTTTGTTAGAAAAGCGATAACTGGAGATTTTGGGTTATCAATGCAAGCTCGCATACCGGCAATGGAACTTGTCCTCGAAAGGCTTCTAAACACCTATCTTTTGGCAGGAGTGTCAGCTGTCATCGGCATCTTGATTGCGATTCCCCTTGGTGTTATTTCAGCACTTAGGAGAAACACCTGGTTGGACATTGTGGCCACAATGGGGGCGACCCTTGGGACTGCCATGCCGAACTTTTGGGTGGGGTTAATGCTAATACTTATTTTTTCCGTCAATCTCCGTTTATTACCAGCGTTTGGGGCTCTTGAAGCTAGTGCAATTATTATGCCGGCACTGACTCTGGGAACAGGTATTGCTGCTAGACTCTCACGGCTTACACGATCAGCCATGCTCGAGGTATTGAGTCAGGACTATGTTAGGACAGCATACGCTAAGGGACTTGCTGGCAGAGTTGTAATTATTCGGCACGCTTTAAGAAATTCGTTGCTGCCTGTTGTTACTGCACTTGGGTTGCAACTTGGTTGGCTTTTAGGGGGATCGGTGGTAGTGGAGGCTGTTTTCTCATGGCCAGGCATTGGTCGGCTAATGATTGAGTCTATCGGCGTGCGAGACATAACGGTAGTGCAGGCGGCTCTTTTTTGGTTCGCCCTCTCTTTTATTATTATTAATTTAGTTTTGGACGTGATTTATAGCTTTATTGATCCTAGAATAGAGCTCCAAGGAAATCAGGGATGATGCCGAGATGAGTTCCCAAATTTCTTCTGAAACATCATTAGCAGACAGCGTCTCTTCAGGAGAAGTACTTGCCGTTAGGCGCACCCGATTTTGGTATGCTTTTCGTTCTCTTCGTCGTAGTCGGGTGGGTACTATTGGTGCCGTATTAGTTGTTGGCGTTGTTCTAGTTGCCCTGTTTGGTCCACTAATTTCCCCTCATGACCCCTTAGAGCACAATTTGCGTTCTCGTTTCAAGCCGCCAGGACACCAGGACGCAACTGGAATCTATTATTTAGGTAGTGACCAACTCGGGCGTGACATTTTGAGCCGAGTTATCGCAGGGACCAGGGTTTCTGTAACTGTTGGGGTTCTTGCAGTCGTGATAGCCGGCTTGATTGGCGTATCGTACGGCCTGGTTTCTGGATTCTCAGGGGGCCTTATCGACAACTTTATGATGCGTATCGCTGATGCCTTCTTAGCTATACCGTTCATTGTGCTTGTGGTGGCCGTATCGGGGGTGGTTGGTGCTGGCCTCATGACTCTTATTTTTATCCTCGGAGTGACTAGCTGGGTTACCTACGCTCGAGTGACCCGGGCAGAAGTACTATCGGTCCGTGAGGTTGATTACGTCATGGCAGCCCGTGCTCTTGGACAGTCTAGTTTCAAGATTATGTTTAAGCATATTCTCCCTAACGTGACTGGATCCATCATCGTCTTAGCAACCATGATGGTTGCCACTACCATGCTTGCTGAAGCGTCACTAAGTTTTCTGGGTCTTGGTGTTCAGGCGCCTACTGTCACATGGGGCCTTATGTTGTCAGATGGGAGACAAGTCATTGGTAGTGCCTGGTGGATGTCAACATTTCCAGGTATAGCTATAACCATAACTGTATTAGGAGTGGTGTTTTTAGGAGATTGGCTTCGCGATCTACTTGATCCGCGATTGCGGGGTCAATAAGTGTAGGAGGGATAAAGCGGGTTACCTAAATTAAGAATTGATCAGGCTTGCAATAGTGAGAATATATTTCTATGAGACATTTTTGGAGGAATATGGAGCAGAGTAAAAAAGACCAATTAATGACCGCCCATCAGGCTAACGAACTTTTAGGGGTATCTGATGTGGCTTCTTTCGGCAATAACCTAGATGATTTGCGAGGAGATCAGCCGACATCCCAGTTGTCTGAACACGCTATTACAACAGCTAATAATGCTCTACAGGAGGGGCAGACTCATTACGTGGATGTTCCAGGAATCATGCCGCTTCGTGAAGCCATAGCAGACGCTCTACCATCTGGGTATAACCCAGAAGGAGTGTTAGTAACTGCTGGGGTTCAAGAAGCCCGCTTCCTTGCTCTTCAGGTTTTAGCAGAGGAATCTAGTGTTCTGGCAGTGCCTTCGATTGTCCATCCTGGCGTTAGGAAGGCGTTGGGTATCAGATCCACTAAACACACGTGGATTAAGGTAGAAGATGATCTTCGTCGAATTCCGACGATTGAAGCCATCGAAAGCGCCTTAGTTGCGGGTGCCAACAGAATTTTTCTTGAATCGCCAGGGCGCCTAACTGGTGCTGTTTATGACAGTAATGAGGTCGATCAAATTTCTGACCTTGCTGATAAACACGGTGCTCTAGTAATGATTGATACTGGTCTTTCTGGTTGGCTCCAAGACCCTAATATTTATAACGATTTAAATAGTTTGGGGCGGATAACCTTCTTGGGTGAAGCTTTTCCTGGAGTTGGCCTTGAAGGCCTTTCGATCGGGTATATAGCGACTAACGAGGAACATTTACCGGGAATCACTGCCATGAAACAGATTATTTCGATCTGTACTTCCACAGCCACCCAGTACGCAGCCCTTGGAGCGAGTGACGGCTACGGAGTTCGTCGGAGTGAGGCTGCAGCAAGCCTAAGCCAAAATAAGGAAAGTATGCTTGAGTGGCTGAACTCTTTTGGAGCTGAAATCCTTGTTGGCAATACAGCCAATCTGGTGGCTGTAAGCCGAACGGATGCCATTGTTAGTGCTCTTAGAGATCGTGGATTGACTCCATTAGATGGAGCTGGTTTCGGAGCTCCTGATGTTCTCCGACTTTCGATAACCGAAGGGGTCAAGTAATGACATATCTTTTGAGGCAATATCCCAATCCACAGAAAACACATCGAACTACTCCAGGCTTAGGAGAGATCCTATGAGTGAACAGAAGAAAAAGCGAGGCACTGAGGTTCTTTATCACCTCATTTCGCAAGTACGTGGTTACGACGATGCCATAGTCTTGGGCCGGGGCGATCCTGATTTCGATACCCCTGGGCACATTGTAAAAGCTGCTAAAGATGCAATGGAGAATAAACTAACCGAACCTTCCCCAGCTGAAGGATTGCTTGTCGTGCGTGAGGCCATTGCTGAACGGGTTGAACGGGTCAACGGAGCCAGTTTTGATCCGAACACTGAAATCGTATTTACTAATGGAGGCCAGGAGGCACTATTCCTTATGGTTGTCGCAGCCATTGGCGAGGGCGACAGTCTCCTGGTACCCGAACCTAACTACAATACATATAAGGACTCTGTTACTTTTGCCCGTGGTCAGATTGTAAGTATGCCCACCTATGCGGAAGAAGCTTTCCGGGTCGATCCTGATCGTGTGAGACAAACAATTACTCCCGAAACCCGAGCTCTTCTGCTTGTCTCTCCCAATAATCCTGCAGCAAGTGTAATTTCTAGAGAAGATCAGCAAAAACTAATACAAATTGCACAAGAGAAAGATCTAATCATCATTGCAGACGACATTTATGATTTGATTCTGTACGACGACTTTGTGCATACGAGCCCAGCTTCTCTGCCAGGAGGGAAAGAGCGTACTCTCACGCTAAATGCGCTTTCGAAAACCTATGCTATGACGGGTTGGCGGGCTGGTTGGGTTGCTGGTCCAGCCGATCTAATGACTCGCGTTCGGGACTTGAAGGCAGCTGTTTCAGGGCCGGCGTCTCTTGTTTCCCAATATGCTGCTTTAGCGGCACTGACCGGTCCTCAAGACGAGGCTAATGCCATGCGTGAAGCTTATTCGCAGCGACGACGGATTGTCCTTGATTACCTGGATGATATGGGGTTCACTTACGGAACTCCTCAGGGCGGGCAATTTGTCTTTGTGGATGTTAAACATACTGGTATGGGGAGCATAGAATTGGCGCAGCGGATTCTTGACGAAGCACATGTACTTGCTTACCCGGGTGGAGCTTTTTCTGAAGATATGGACAACTTCCTCCGTATCACTTTCTTACAACCTGAGGAGCAACTAATTCAAGGTCTTGGCCGCATGAAGGCGGCGATGGACGTAATAGGCGTTGGAGGTTAGGTCGTGACCATTAGTTTGCTGAAGGGACGTAAATGGCATACGACTTAACTGACAAAGAACCAGTGACTTTCTACCCCGAAAAGGACTTAAGGGGTTTTATTGAAACGTTTCTTACAACGCTTGGGGCCACAGCAGAAGAAGCAGAAATCGTAGCTGACGGCGTAGTTACGGCATCCTTGTGGTACCACCCAGGTCAAGGTCAAGGGGTAGAGAAGCTCCTCCGTTACTTCAACAGGATTCGTAATGGTGGAATTATTGCAGACGCCCCAATGTCCTGGGACCGAGATGGACCTAGTTACGCTCTTTTAGACGCCGCTAAGGGATTTGGTTATGTTGCTGCCCAACGGGCAATGCTTCGCGCTTCAGAGAAGGCAAAGGCCACCGGTTTAGCGGTAGTTTGGGTGCGTAATAGTAACCATTTTGGTATTGCTGGATATCATGCCCTGACGGCAGCTAATGCGGGTCTCATAGGTTGGTCGATGACTAATGCTCGTGCTGAAATGGCTCCTTGGGGTTCAGCAAAGCCTGTTCTCGCCACTAATCCCTGGGGCCTAGCGGTCCCTTATCCAGGCAAAGAACGTGGACCCGTGTTACTTGATATGGCACTTACCATGTCAGGCAAGGGAATGATGCGTTGGTATCTAGAGCAGGGTCGTGCTATGCCCGACACGTGGGCACTTACCCCTGACGGAGAAAGAACCACGGATCCGGCAGCCGCTATGGACGGGCCGGTACTCCCAATCGGTGAGTATAAGGGTTATGGTTTGAGTTTCTTTACTGATGTGTTCACTGGTGTGATGACCGGTGCGAAGTTCGGGTTAGACGTTTTCCAAGACGAGAATCACTATGATGTTGGTCACATGATGATGGCGTTTGATCCCACCATTTTCATGACTAGCGAACAATTTGAAACACGCCTAACTAAACTTATTGCGGAGGTCAAGAGCGCTCCCCCCATCGACCCTTCTTCACCCGTCTTGCTTCCAGGTGATCTAGAGGACGAGCGCATGCAACAAAGGCGCAAAGAGGGGATTCCTGTGTCCCAAGAAACCCTCCAGTCTTTGCGGCCTCTCGCTCAGGAACTTGGTTTGGAGCCTCTCGGTTGAGCCAGGCAAGTCAGTCACCGGAGGTACGCAAAAGCATTGCCGAGAGTGGATCTGGGTCCGCGAGTAATTTCGAGATCCAGCGTGGCCTTATTCCTGAAGATCTAACAAAGTATAAATGGCTTGTTGAGGTCGCACTTGATCCAAGTGGCACCTATGTAGCCTATACAGTTCGTGAAATTGACCTTCAGATAAATGGTTATAAGACAAACCTCTACTTGCGGGATCTTAAACAGCA
The DNA here is from genome assembly GCA_002707365.1 of Trueperaceae bacterium. Classification (NCBI taxonomy): domain Bacteria; kingdom Thermotogati; phylum Deinococcota; class Deinococci; order Trueperales; family Trueperaceae; species Trueperaceae bacterium. The sequence continues at coordinate 172,258 of PAMQ01000007.1, read as the reverse complement.
GGAGGGAAACCTAATTACCAGTGGGACGGGATCAGCTTCAAGTCCTACCTGGAGTGCTGACGGGAAGAGTTTAGCCTTCTCCTGGAGTAAGGGTGATAGCCATTCTGTTCAAATCTGGTCGAGCGAGGTAAACCAACTGCAGATTCACGACGTAGGTAAGGAGCCTATGACGGGGTTAGTGTTTGATAATGACGGCTCTCACCTAGCTGGAGTTCGCTGGACACCAATACACGATGAATCTAGTCGCAACATAGAGGTTGGATTGCCGGCACCAACCATTAAGGTAATTCGACGTCTTAGGTATAAACAGGATGGCGTTGGTTTTGTACACAACCGTTATTCTCAAATCTGGGTTATGGAGAGGGTTAGTGGAAATCTAACCCAAATCACCGATAGCGAATGTGACTACTCTGAGCCAAGTTGGAGTGAATCAGGGAAACGCCTTGCATTTGTTGGTACGGCTCGAGAACAGAACGTAGCGCTTGGCCAGGGACAAATTTTCCTTTGTGATTATCCAGGAGGATCGCCAGTCCGACTACTGGTTAATTGGCAAGGTGCTTGTCGTAGTCCGGCATGGGGTGATGACGACCGTAGCATAGCGTTTGCGGGGCACAATCACCCAGCTCCCACTAACCGCAGGGTATTCCTAACCCCTCACCTTGCCGACGTGGAGCATGGTACTGCAGTGGAACTAGGTGCTCTAGACCAGGAGGTCGGAAACTACGCTGCATCGGACACCCGGGTAGCGCTATCCAACATAACAGTCAAGTGGCCTGCGGGTGACCCTTGGATTTATTTTCTTTTGACCGTAGAGGGGGCTACCCACTTTTGTCGGATCAACACGACAGGAACTTTTGAGACTATTGCTTCTGGCCAAGGAGTCGTTTTCGACTACAGCCCGAGGGCTGGGGATGCGGCAGTCTATGGTTGGGCAGATCCAACAAATCCAGGTGACTTGTTTGAATGGACTTCGGAAGAGACAAAGCGCCTTACTGCGTTAAATCCCTGGTTACAGGACCGGAAATTAGTCTTACCCGAAGAGCGTTATTTCGAAGGTTTAGATAAGGATCAGATACAAGGTTGGCTTTGGTTACCAACCAAGTTTGATAAGTCTAAGCAGTATCCAGCTATCGTGTACGTGCATTGTTCGATGTTTTCTTGGGACTTTAGCCATGAATTTCAATGTCTCGCTGAAGCTGGGTTTGTAGTTAACGCATTTAATGTACGAGGTACAACAGCTGGTTATGGTCAAGCCTGGACCAGAGCAAGTGAAGGTGATCAGGGTGGTCGTGATTACGACGAGACTATGCTTGGGGTGAATGACCTCGTGACACTACCGTTCGTTGATGAAAATCGTCTTGGCGTGACCGGCGGTAGTTGCGGCGGCTTTATGACGAACTGGATTGTAGGGCACACCGACAGGTTCGCCGCTGCAGTGACTCAGAGGTCTATTTCTAATCAGATCAGTTTTTTAGGGACGTCTGATATTGGTCCTGAGGGCACAGAAGGAGAAACTGGTGTTAACCCCATCGAAAATTTAGAGTCATCTTGGCGACAATCACCCATTGCTTATGTAGGTGATATTCATACTCCTTTGCTCATTATTCATAGTGATCAGGATCATCGTTGTCCGCTTGAGCAGGCTGAACAGTTGTTTGCCGCTCTGCGCTGGCTCGGTCGTGAGGTAGAACTAGTAGTGTTCGAAGGAGAGAGCCACGGGCTTTCCCGAGGCGGGAGGCCTGGAAATAGAGTTGAAAGATTACACAGGATCTTGAGTTGGTTCGAGAGTCATATAGGAACTAAGCCATCGTGATATTGAGGACGCTCTTAGTCGTAGCGTTGTCTGAAAGGGGAGACATAAATGAGAGTTGGTAGTTTGGAAGCTCAACCGGGGGAGCACACTTTCGGGTATTTGGAAGGTCCACGGTCCCGATCTGGTCTTGCACCTGACGTACCGGTACACCTTTTTGCCGGCACTGAACCTGGTCCCACACTATTAGTGCAGGGGGCCATTCATGGTGCCGAAGTCATTGGATCAATAGCGATTCTTAATATAATAAAGAAACTTGATCCTAAGTCGATACGCGGTAACGTTCTTGCCGTGCCGGTAGTTAATCGTGTTGGATTTGAGCTTGGCGAGCGAGGCTCAAGCGTTGATAACAAAGATATTAGTCGCTTGTTCCCGGGCAAATCTGATGGGAGCGTTTCTGACCAGATTGCTCACGTTTATTTTGAAGAGGTTGTACGTCAAGCAGACGTAATGCTTGATTTTCACGCTGGAGCTCGTACCGCGTACGAGCGTTATGTCCTTTTCGGGGCTGAAAAAGATCCAAATAACCTTACTGCGATGGAGGCTAAACGCCGTAAGCTTGTGGTTGCATTCGGACTCGATCAAGCAGCATTTTTTCCACCAAATACGTTTGGTGCAAATTTAGCTAAGGATGCCATTGAGAATGCTGGTGTATTGCAAATCACTTTGGAATTCGGCGGAGGCACTGGTTGGTTTAAGAACGGTGCAGATAATGTAGCTGATGCTGAACGCGGAATCTGGAACACGATGAAAGCCATGAGGATGATTGATGGCGAACTCGAAGCTGATACCCCTGAATGCACTGTTTATAACGCCAACGTTGTCCTATGGAAGCCTGATGTCGACGGTCTTTTTGTTCGCCAACGGCGTTTCGGCGAACATGTTTCTGAGGGTGAAGTTTATGCGACTTTGGTGGATCCCTATACTGGCGAGTTGCTAGCTAATATTCCCAATACAGAGGATGCAATAGTTATCCCGAGTGGTCAAGAGTGGGTCACTATCGGTGCGACTTCTATTGGCATATTAGGTGAGATAGATCGAGTTGAGGATCGACGTAGTATGGATGTATACGTATCATTCGACGAACAAGGAGGTGAATAAGATGAAAATTGGGGATATCCAGGCTCAACCAGGGGAGAAGGTTTTCGGTAAGTTCGAAGTTGGAAAGACTCACGCGCGGTTTCCGGTACATGTTCCTATTCACATAATTCAGGGTCAGTCTGAGGGCCCAGTGTTACTGGTGCAAGCGGGACTTAGTGGACTTGAGGTCGAGCCATCATTGACACTACCTGGTTTGGTAGCTGAACTGGATCCAGCCAAAATCACTGGAACGCTAATCGTCGTTCCGTTACTCAACACCTCTGGTTTCGAATTTGAACAAGTCAATGCGATTTGGGACGATAAGGATCTTAACGCTCTGGGGCGGGGTAACGCTGATGGAACCGTAAGTGAGCAGTTGATTTACCGCTATTACAACGAAGTTATATCCCAAGCTGATGCAGTGATCGATATACGAACTGGTGCTCAGTGGGGCTACTTCCGCTATGCCGGGATTTATCGGACTGGCGCCATACAAGCTTCCACCGATCTTGCTATTTCACTTGGTTTGCCACAGGTGCTTCTAGGTCAACCCGATGATGCTTCTAGTTCGTTTGAGGCAGCTCAGGACGGTAAGGCAGTGTGTTCTACCTGGATTGGTGGTGGACCAGGTTTACGTGACTACCGTGATGACGACATGAGGCGCACCCGAAATGCAGTCTTAAATGGCCTCCGACACCTCGGGATGATTGAAGGAGAACTCGAGTCAGAAGGGCCTGTAAAAATCATAGATGGTCACACCTTTATTAAACCTAACGGCGAGCGCGGGTTCACATTTATGGATTCCGAAAAGCGTGGTGAATCGGTGGCAGCCGGCGAGCAGATTGGTTACGTACTGCACCCCTATACGGGAGAAACACTAGAGGAGATCCGGGCTCCTAGGGATGGCGTAATGCTGCATGCAGGCGCGTCCTGGCCGTTGTTGCCGGAAGGAGTCACTCTAGCGATACTAGGTGACCCTGTAACTTAGGGGCAATCTTGAGGCACCTCAACTTTTACACTCGACCTGAAACTAGAAGGGAAAAGTAATGCTAACTCACGATGCTTTAACACGCGACGTTTCTCAACGTATCAATAGGATACAGGCCATGATGGCAGAAAAAGATCTAGGAGCGATAATTATTGTTGGGGGTGGGGCCCCTGGCGGTCTCGGTGCACTCCGTTACATTACAAACGTACACCTCTGGGGTGGCGCAGCGTACGGAGTATTAGGTTCTGAAGATCCTGACCCGTGGCTCTTGGTGTGGAGTAGTTATCAGGGAGTTTGGAGTCGAAATGAAACTACCACCCAGAAGGATCGCGTGATTTCACCAGGTGACATAGTCGGTGAAACTACCAACCTTGCCCGCAATTACGCAGAAAAGAGCCGGCGCATCGGGATGGTAAATATGAATAAATTACTGAGCGTTGGTGAGCACGCCAAGTTCATGGCGGCACTTAACGGTTACGAGGTAGTCGAGGTTACTGACGCCTATAACACTATTAGGCAGATTAAGACGCCATTTGAGTTGGAAGCCTTACAGCAGAACGGAGCTATTCTCGATGGTTGTTTAGATGTGTTTAGGGATTCTGCATACGTTGGTGCGCGCTATTGGGATGTTTGCGCTGCAACCGAAGCTTACGTGAAGTCACACGGTGCTTTCTGGGGACGGACAAAACTGTCTCTAGACATTACCCCTTATACGGTTCCTACCGACAAGAACCATAGAATGGGCGTAGACGACATCATCAATTTTGAAATAGTGTACGAGTCTCCCTGGGGATATTGGCTCGAAATGACGACCGTGTTTTCCTTTAACGAGCTTCCTGACGAAATCGATAGCCTCTTACAGGGTTATTTAAGAGCGGTCGAGGCTTCTTCCTCCGCCGCGCGGACAGGAAACACTTTTGCAGATGTATCGGCAGCCAATGACGACACACTCCGAGGACTTGGTTTTCCCGTTGCAGGTAAACATACTCCTGATTGTCACAGTACTGGGCTTGATGGTAGTGATGGGCCTAATTCCCTAGGGGCACCCGATTTCGAGTTGAAAAGTAATATGGTCTTGTCGTTCCACCCTGGAACTGTTCTGGAAAACGATCGAGGTTTCCTAATATCCGACAATTTCCTAGTGACTCCTGAAGGTGCGGTTAGGCTCTCGCCTCACAACGCGAGCAGATACTACATTCGTCTCGACAAATAACCTAGTTCCATAATTAGCATAGGTAAGGAGGGCCTAAAATATGCACCCGACCGAAAAATACCCTACAGGGTTTAAGGTCCCCCGATCTCGTGTTCATGAAACGCATCAAATTTTGCAAGACGAGATACGATCCGCCCTTGAGCCACTACTCTTTGGTCCGGTAGGAGGCGAAGGTCGAGATATACGATTAGAACTGGAACGTTCTTTTGCAAAGCTTGCGGGTCGGGCTTATGCTATTTCAGTCCACTCAGGTACGATCGGATTGGTAATTGCACTACGAGCCTGTGGTGTCGGTCCGGGAGATGAAGTTATTACCGTGGCTAACTCCGATATTTCCACGACGGGAGCGATTTCTCTCTGTGGGGCTGTACCAGTTTTGTGTGACGTTATAGCTGCTGATTACACTATAGATCCTAGCTTGGTTGAACCTCTGATTACAGATCGTACGAAAGCAATTCTTCCAGTCGACCTTCACGGACACCCAGCTGATGCCAAGGCTCTTTCCGGGGTAGCCCAGCGCCACGGCTTAGCCATTGTAGAAGATGCTGCACTGGCAACGGGCGCTGAGGATCACAACCGGCCTATAGGTGCTTTTGCTGACGCTGCTGTGTTTAGCTTTGCCCCGATGAAGCCATTGGGAAGTGTCGGTAGTGGCGGGATAATAGTTTGTGACGATCCGGGTATAGCGGAACGGCTAGAGTTACTAACTGGATATGGACATGATCCAACTCCAAGTGAAGATCCGGGTAGCCAGAATTATCTTGAGGAGGGCTACAATGTACCTCTTGATCCGTTGCAGGCTGCTCTTGTCCGGATCAAGTTACCGCATTTAGCAGGTTGGACTCAGAGGCGTCGTGAGATTGCGGAGGCATATAAGCAAGGTCTTGCTGATACTAACGCAATTCTTCCGGATTTCCGTTCAGAATCAAACCCTACGTTCCGTTCTTACACGATTAGGGTCCCCAATCAAAAGTTTACTCACGATGCCCTTAGACGGGTTGGAGTGGAAGCAGTATTACATTACACTCCTCCTGTTCATCATTACACCGTGTACGATGAAGGCTTAAAGGGGTCACAGTCCTTACCAATAACGGAAAAGTTATCTAGAGAACTTCTTTCTCTGCCGGTAACGGTCGAGTTGACTGATGATGATGTCAGGTTTGCGATAGATGCATTACGGCCACTTATAGGCGGCAATGCCCAATAGGTGCAGTAGACTTTAAGAAACAAGTTGATAGGGAGGCAATACATGGCGGCAAGCGGAACTTTAGTTCATCGACTGGTCGATTATGCGCTTGGACTAAGGTATGAGGAGATCAGTGAGGAAGCCATTCGCATTGCGAAATGGCTCGTATTCGATTCTATTGGCACTGGACTAGGTGGATACCAGACAGAACGTGGTCGTAAGGCATTCGCTTACGTTAACGCTATGATGCCAGGTGACCAAGCCACGGTATTAGGTAATGGAAGTCGCTCAACAACAGAAGGAGCTGCTTTCGCAAACGGAACAATGATAAAGGTACTAGGAATGGACGATTCCCATCGAGGTGCCGGCCACATAGCTGCTGAAGTGATTCCTGCTGTTCTAGCTACAGCTGAAGTATACAGGACCCCAGGTCGTACCGTGATAGAAGCCATCGTTGCGGCCTATGATTTAGCTGTTCGACTCGGAATGGCTGTTCGAAAAGAGCAGCGCAGCCGTGGCCTTGATTTGAAAGGTACCCTTGGACCGATTGCTGCTGCTTTGGCAGCTGGTAGGTGTGCAGGGTTGGAGGGAGAAACCCTTGCTAATGCGGTAGGCATAGCAGCCGATATGGCTTCGGGAACTGAACAATACGTATATGAGTCTGGTAATTGTGATACTAAGGATCTGATATCTGGCTTTGCGGCCCGTAATGGCGTGTTCGCTGTCCAACTCGCACAAGCTGGATTCTTTGGACCCGATGGAGCTATTGATGGGGAATATGGTTTCCTAAGGGCATTTGGTGATGGTAGTGGCACCGAATTATTCGATGATCTTGGCAGTAGCTTTTCTATTGTTTCCACTGCTTTTAAGCCACACGGTGGATGCCGTCACACTCACCAAGCTGTGGATGCTGTACAAAACATCCTTGCGACAGAAGAGCTAGATCCTTCCGATATTGACCGGGTTTTGGTCCGCACATACCGTTATGCTCTCCAACCCTCGTTTCGCGTTGATCCTAACCCAGGTTCACGTGAGGTAGCAGGTTTAAGTATAAGGGTAGCTACCGCTGTCGCACTAACAAGGGGAAGTACGTGGCCAGCAGATTTAGTTCACTGGGATGACCCAGATGTACGTCGATTACGTCAGCTTGTTGACATTGAGGTTCACCCAGAGATTGAAAGTAAATATCCTGACGGTAATGGCGCTTCGGTCGAAGTCTACCTTCGTAATGGCCGACAATTGGAAGGTAGCGTACCGTTCGCTAAAGGCGAGCCAGAATTCCGAATGACTGAAGACGAACTCCGCACTAAATTTGCTGCCTTAACACAAGATATCTTGCCTCTCGATCAAGGGAACGCATTGTTCGAAATGTGCTCCGATCTAGAAAAAGCAGCGATTGTTAGCCCAATTTTGGAGTTAACGGCAAGCAAGTTACCGGTTGGGATGAACGCCTGAGTATTGCAGAAGGTTAACTCAAAGATACTTGGCTATTGATTAAGCAACTCCGTAGTCTTAGCTAATAGCCAAGTATGTAGTGGTCCTGTTGGGGATTTGTCGCCTATTCTTTCAAAGTTTTGCTGGCTTTATCTTAAGCGCATAATTGATTTGGTCAATAGTATTTTCTCAAAACAGACCTTTCGTTACGTTGCTTAACTTTGGGCATAAAACTGTGGGTCGATTCAATTGACTCACTGTTTAAATAGGGGAGATGCCCAATCGAGGTAAAGGTAAACCGTGGCGTAGTTTAAGGGTACTGAATCGAGGTGATAGCATAGCTTATAACTAGTAAGCCTCGGAGGTGCAAGTGAGTCAATGTGTGCCCCACTTAGCCAGATTGCAATCGGTGTTGGTGCAGGTACCTACCGGGAGTGTCGAACGGCCTTAGAGGCTGACGTAGGGGATCAAAAGGAGGGTGCTCACCAGACATAGCAGAGACCACTATAGGGCCCTAAGGAATGATTGAGTCGTTAGCTCACGAGGTCAGAATGTTTCTTTAGCCTTCTAATGCCAGGATGATGTTAAGCCAGAAGGGTGTTGAGGTGTCTTTGTCAATTGATTGCCACCAGCATTCTTTACTGCCTTCAGGGTTATAGGGTAAGGAGTAACTATGAATCGGTTGCGAGGTGTAGTCACGATAGTGACAGGGGCAAGTAGTGGGTTCGGTTGGGTTATTGCGAAGACATTGGCAGCCGAGGGTGCCCTTGTCGGACTGGTTGCCCGGAGGAGAGATCGGCTTGAAGCCCTGCAAGCTGAGATCGAGGGAGCAGGTGGTAATGCCCTGGTTTGTCCTGCTGATATCAGTTCTGAACAAGAAATATTAACTGTCGTAGAAGAGGTAAAAGAAGCTTGGGGAACCGTAACGTTGCTGGTAAATAATGCAGGAACCAACGTAACTACGCGCAGCATTACGGATACCGACGTTCAAGCTTGGCGAATGATTCTCGAGGTAAACCTCACTAGCGCTTATATATTAACGAAAGCAGTTTTACCAGGGATGATGAAACAAGAGTGCGGAACTATTATTAATATTGCATCTAAGGCAGCCTCAAACCCAAGCCTCCTGGGTGGCGTTGCGTATAGTTCGTCAAAGCGTGGTATGGAAGCTTTAACGGTTGTGACTAATCAGGAGGGTAACCCCCGAAATGTTCGGGCTACGGTTCTGAACCCTGGAGAGGGTAACACCCCAATTCTGGATAGGCGATCGGCACCTCCTAATGCTGAGTCAAGATCAGTCATGATTCAACCTCAGGATCTCGCTGATCTTGTTGTTTTAGTGGCTACCCTTCCTCAGAATGTAACCGTCGAGACAGTAGACCTTAGGCCAACTAAAAAACGGTCAGCCCGTTAAATCATCGTTTCTACGGAAAGTTCGACAGATCAAACAGAAAACGAGCCGAGCTGTCATATCAAGAGTTAAAGAAAGGATTACATGCCTCTAGGATTTGCTATCGTTGGTGCTGGCAACATTGCAGGTGTACAAGTTGAAGCCATAAAACATATTACTGAGGCCCGGGTTGTGGTAATTACAGGTCGAGGTGAGGAAAATGGTCGTGCATTAGCCGCTACTGCCGAGGCTGACTGGATTCGTGATTTGGCGTCTGCCGTAAGTCACCCGGATGTTGACATCGTTTCAATATGTACTCCAAGTGGTGCTCATTTGGAGCCTGCTTTGGTTGCAGCCAAAGCAGGGAAACATCTTATGATTGAGAAGCCCCTAGAAATTACGACTGATCGCATGGATTCTATAATTGCGGCAGTTAAGGAAGCTGGGGTCACCTTAACTTGTTTTTTCCCTAGTCGCTTTATGATCGGGGTTAAAAAGGTTAAAGAGGCAATTATTGAGGGTAGGCTCGGGAAAATAGTCCTTGCAGATGCATTCGTGAAGTGGTACCGCTCACAAGAGTATTACGATGTCGGTTGGCGCGGTACTTGGGCGTTAGACGGTGGTGGAGCTTTAATGAATCAATCGATACACAGTATAGATATGTTGCAATGGTTAGCTGGCCCAGTTGAAAGTGTTTTCGGCTTGACCCAAACTTCTAGGCATGGAATGGAGACCGAGGACACTGCGACAGCAGCCCTCTCCTTCCGTAGTGGTGCGATGGGGGTAATCCAGGGAGCTACGAGTTGCTGGCCAGGTCAGCCCGCAAAAGTAGAATTACGCGGTACAGAAGGCACCATTGTGCTTCAGGAAGGAAGGATTGTCACTTGGAAGCTCAAGGATTCTAGCGAAGACGAAGAACTTGAAATGCTTTCTCTAGAGGCACCCCTTGGCAGCGGATCATCCGATCCCTTGGGTATAGGTTTTGAAATGCATCAACGTCAGATTTCTGAAACCATCGCAGCGATTCAATCTGGTGACAAGCCCAGTATCGATGGTATTGAGGCTAGGAAATCAGTAGAGATAATTCTGGCGATCTATCAATCGGTACGTGATGGAAGTCCAGTGTTACTGTAAGAAGAGTACGGTGCGACTTACGAATTACCTAATGGGATTTTGGGTATAGAACCGTCTATGGGAACCTAATAGACAGAGTGACTTTTCGAATGTCCATGATCAGCCCTACCGATCATCTAGGGCTTGCCGAAGAACCTCTTTAGCTGCAACTACACACACATGCGCTGCCCACTCTTTAGTGTGACCCTCAGGGTGGAAATGGGGTTCTAGAACTAGGCTTCCTTGATAACCGTTTTCCTTGAGATTTCTCAGTTGTTGAACGTAATCTATGGTTCCGTGGCCCATTGGCACATATTGTCGATTTCCGTCTTTGTCAAGTGTCGAATCCTTCAAGTGAATGTGTTTGATACGGGTAGGGTCTAGGAAATCGTAACCGTCAGGATAGGGAGTCTCGCTGTTACCGTAAGAAGCATTACCAGGATCCCAGAGCATTGCTATATGCTTCCGAACTTCGATATCCGTTTTCTGGTCAATTACTTGGAAAAGTTGCCCCAGTTCCTTGCCTGATCCCACTATGCATACAGGTTCGTTTTCCACCAACAGAACAATGTCCAGGTCACGTGCTAGCCGAGCTGCTTCGATCAGTTTATCGCTAACATCATCGACTAAAGCTGTGCTCCAAAGTTCGCGCCAAAAAGTGAATATCCGAATAAAATTAGTGCCGAGCTGTTTCGCAATATCAGATGCCTTACGAATTAAATTAAGTTGCTCTTCAAAGCTATTGAACCCTTCTAGTAGAAAGTCACCCTGCGCCTCCTTGCTAATTTTGCCATCACGGGAAGACTTAAATATCGGAGAAGCAACCGCAGTGACCGTAAGGCCATGTCGTTTTACTATCCCCGCAGCGTGTTCAACCTCTTCAGGATTTAACTCGAGAATGTTTTTGCCCCACATTCGTCGGAGTTCAACGTGGTTCAAGCCCCACTCGCGGATTAGATTGCAAGCGCAGTCAACATCGTCACTAATTTCGTCACTAATAATGCCCAGTTCAAACACTGTTTCGGGATTCATTGGTTAATATTAACCTCCGTGATCAGTGGCTGGACCCTCAGTGGCTGCCAAGACCTTTCCTTCTAGCGTTGCGAGTGAACATTTAATGACTTCACAGGACGCCGGTACCTTTAATAGGCTTTAAATAAATTAATTCTATGGGTTAGTTATTGCGGTTAGCTACTAATACTCTCGCGCCAGTGGTTCGAGCTCGGAAATTACTACTTCAGAAAGATGCGTCTGCCCGGAATCACAGAGTATGCCGAACTGGCCTGATAAGGGTAGATCCGACATGTCCATCGAGAACACCCATACATCGTTGATATAGATTTCCACTTGATGCGCTCTCGAGATGATTCTGATCTGGAGTTTTCCGCAATTGAGCGTCCCAAAGGCATAGTTATCGCGTAGATATCTCGGGTACGTATTACCATTGAAGCGACGAATACTTTGTTCAAGGTACCGAACCTCCATCAAAGAGATGGTGTTCTGTTTGGGATCGATGTGAAGGCCTGAGGCGACAATGGTGCTTCCCGCTCTATGTGAGTGGCGAACAGGTTGGACGTGCCAGAGCAATGTTGCACTATTTGCGTGAGATACGTCGGCAGTGCAGGTCAGCATAAAGTCTTCGACCGTCGTGTCGATCAGCTCACACGCTGTCTCATTTGAAGCGGCATGCACGGAGAAATTCCGATTAACTGTGGCGGCACCTGTTATCAAGCGATCAAGGTCTGGCCAATAACGGAGAACGAGATTGTCGTTGGCATCTTGGGTTATGAGCTTCGGTGTGGCCCAGGAGACTTTGCCTTCACCCCAGGTATGATGGTAGAGCAACCGCTGACCACGAAACATTACCGTGCGACCTACGTAGTTGTCGAATCTGCCCTGGCCCGAGCCCAGAAGTAGAGGCGCTGCAGGCAATTCCCAGGATTCGTTCCCCACATCTGCTCTTATGTACCATGTGCCCATGGCGTCGGTTCTGCCCGAGGTTGAGTGTTTTCTGGACTGGCAGCTCGAGAAGAGCATGTAGCGAGTGCCTTCCATCTCGAAATAGTCTGGAACCTCGAGGTCCACGAATCCGTTGTTGGTCCGACTGTAGGTCTCTTCGCTCATGTAGATCGGTTCGTGATAAGACCAGGTGAAATAATCCTTTGACCGGATGTGGGCGATCGCTGGTTTTCCGGTTTCTCCATGGATCGCATACAGGTACCCATTCCAGACCCCGGCTTCTTCGTCGAGGTATGCCGTAAGGTCACGCCAGGAGTTGCCAGCGTCGTAGGGTGTTTTCGAGGGCAGAATCGGATGATCTCCCACTCGCGTCCATGTCACGAGATCCTCGGAGCGGATCAACCCGATTGGAGTACCCTCACCACGGGAGCCGTAGCACAGATAATACGATTCACCGACCTTGGCTACGCTACCGGTCATCCTCATCCCTGTTTCGTCCCAATCCCCGACGACGGCCATATTCTTGATAGGTGGCAAATGGTTCCAGTGGATCAGATCTGCTGAAACTGCCCTACCTATGTTGCCTTCCGAGAGGAAGAACAGGTGGAACTCGTTTCCGGCCTGGTAGATCCACGTATCCCACATTTTCTCGGGAGAAACGTAAACGATGCCCACGAATTACCTCCTAAATAAACGTCGTCTAATGCCAGATGGGTGCGACCCAGTGTGAACCGAAGAGCATCTCTGTATATGGAGAGGGCCGAGTTCTTTCGTTCTCCAGGTTTACTTTGTGCCCATCGGTCACGGGAGCAAGTATAGCAGTCACCTGGCCCTCAAGGACTTGTTGAATTAGTACAATTCAGGCTTAAGGAGGCCCATAGTTGGCTCCGGTCAGTGTCTGAGGGTATTCCAGAAGCTGACCCCGACTAATGATGTTGTCAGGTATATGCTGCTTGGAGGTTGCAAGATTATGAGCGGAACAAGTAGTCCTGAAATTCCACTTTGCTTACGGACTAAGGGAAGTATAAACAAGTGTCCGTAGGGTATCAAATAGGTCTCGTAGTGGCGTGTAAGGCTTTAGAGTTGGTTTTGTTTTGAGAGGGGAGCCTGATGTGATTTCGTTCCAGCTGGAAGGAAAGACCGCAATAGTGACCGGCGGAAGTGGTGCGTTAGGAGGAGCGATGGCTCGAGGTCTAGCCGCCGCCGGAGCAAGGGTAGTGATTATTAGTCGGCGTCCTGAGGCAGCAAGCCAGGTAGTTGAAGCAATTCGGTTGGAAGGCGGTGCAGCTATGGCCGTTATTGCAGATGTAACTGACAGGAAACAACTAAAGGGAGCTATTGGACAGGTTTTGAAAGCTTGGAACCGTATAGACATCCTAATAAACGCCGCTGGCGGGAATTTACCCGAAGCCACTGTCTTCGATGAAGTCACGCTTTTCAACCTTTCTGATGACGCTTTCCGTTCAGTGGTCGAACTCAATCTCACGGGAACCCTTCTCCCCATCCAGGTGTTTGGCGAAGTTATTGCGTCTGAAGGATATGGGAGCATTGTCAATATTTCTTCAATGGCTGCTCAGAAACCACTTACTCGCGTTCTTGGTTATAGTGCGGCTAAGGGAGCTGTTGATAACCTCACCCGCTGGCTTGCAGTACACATGGCGCAAACTTATGGGCAAGGGGTGCGCGTCAACGCTATTGCCCCAGGATTTTTCGTAGGCGAACAAAACCGGGGATTGCTCCTAAACCCAGACGGTAGTCTTACTGAGAGAGGTACGCAGATAGTCAAGCAAACCCCAATGGGGCGGTTTGGAGAACCTGAAGAGTTGATTGGTACAGCAGTTTGGTTAGCCTCAGATGCTAGTCGTTTTGTGACTGGAGTTGTTGTACCTGTAGATGGAGGGTTCTCCGCGTTCGGAGGCATATGATGGACGCCGCTGTCACAGCTCCGAGAGGAGAAATCCTTACTAAAGAAGTATTGATCGATACATTTCAAAAGGGATTAGCCCAACGTTTTACAGGCAAACATGTTCTGGTGTTGGTCCCAGATCACACTCGTACTTTACCCCTACCTGAGTTGTTTCGTCTAACAACTGACGCTCTTGGAGGGGCTGCGAAGGTTGATTTTATGGTGGCACTTGGTACGCACCCACCTCTCACTGAACAGGACCTTTGCCGCCTATTCGGCCTTGAGTTGTCGGAGCGGAAAGGCCAGTACGGGCATATTGGACTTCTGAACCACCGATGGGATGACCCTAATCAACTCGCAACTATAGGAACACTCACGCAAGACCGCATTAAGAGCGTCGCATCTAACTATTGGCACCCAACTCTTTCCGGTGACGTGGAAATTCGAATTAACCAACTTGCAATCCAAGCCGATCACATATTGATACTGGGTCCCGTTTTTCCCCACGAAGTAGCAGGCTTCTCTGGAGGGGTTAAGTACCTTTTCCCCGGAATAAGTGGACCTGAGATGATTAACTCAACCCATTGGCTTGGCGCTCTGGCAGGCGTGGTTGACACAATTGGTATCGCTGAGACCCCAGTGAGGGCAATGATCAATGCCGCTGCCGAGTACGTACCTACTCCAATTACACTTTGTGGTCTAGTAGTCGAGGATGGAAGTCTATCGGGAGTATTTATTGGGGATCGGGACGAGGCTTGGGAAGCAGCAGCTGCGCTTTCTTCTGAGCGTCACATCCGTTGGGTTAAGCGGCCTTTTCGCAAAATCCTTTCGTGGGCCCCGACCATGTATGACGAATTATGGACTGCTGGCAAGGCAATGTACAAGTTAGAACCAGCTTTAGCTGAGGGTGGCGAAGTGATAATATTTGCTCCCCATCTTTCGGAAGTAAGTCGTGTTCACGGCGCTTATATACATAGGATTGGTTACCACGTACTTGACTACTTTCTATCGCAATGGAATCGCTTTAAAGACGTACCTCTTGGCGTGATTGCGCACAGCACTCATGTGAGAGGGGCTGGACGTTATGAGGGAGGTATTGAACACCCAAGGGCAAAGGTTACTTTATCAAGCAAACTAGATGCTGAGACATGCCAACGGCTTGGTTTAGGCTATATCGATCCACACACTATTGATCCCCAATCCTGGAAAGACAGAGAAGATGAGGGCATTCTGTTTGTTCAAAAAGCGGGCGAAATTTTGTACCGAGTTGAGCCTGAATGAAATTTGACCGGCAAGATCCCAAAGCTGTAGTCCTAATGGGCGTATCGGGCTCCGGGAAGACTGTTGTTGGTGGTCTACTAGCTGAACGTTTAGATTGGCTTTTCCTTGATGCAGATGACTACCATCCGGCAACTAATATCAGCAAGATGTCTTCAGGTAAAGCTCTGAGCGACGAAGATAGAAACCCTTGGTTGTTCAATTTGCGCGAACTCGTACAACAACGGTTAGCTGAAGGCCAATCCTCTGTATTGGCCTGTTCTGCCCTAAAAAAGAGTTATCGAGAAATACTACTTGCGAACGATAACCGTATTCATTTAGTTTATTTAGCGGGTGACTTTGATTTGATCTATTCTCGAATGCAGTCCCGTGAGGGTCATTACATGAAAGAGGGCATGTTGCGGAGTCAATTTGCTACTCTTGAACCCCCTAAAGATGCAATAGAAGTATTAATTACCAGCGGCCCGGAGTGCATAGTAGACACGATTATTGGTGCTTTAATCCAACACAAAGGTATATAAGTTAAGTTATCGGAGTCCAATGGTTTCTTAAGGTTCTGAGACTAAGAGATGTAAGTCGGATGTTGTTCCTTATACTTTGCAGTCTAGAAAAACAATCAAATGCGTCCGGTGATGGCCAGAAATGTTCTGGTGGGCGATGACGGGCTCGAACCGCCGACCTTCCGCTTGTAAGGCGGACGCTCTTCCAACTGAGCTAATCGCCCGGACCAACAGAGAGTTTAAACCATTCTGCACAACATGTGACAGCCCTCTGGCCTAAAAAGGTTCTATCGCCAAAAGTAACCGGGCCATGAGATGAAGGCTTTAGTCACTCCCAAAGGCAACTTGTAAGTAATTAACGTTTTAGAGTCATTCAGCGTTTAAACCAATTTTTGGGATGGTCGGGAGGAGAAACTGCTCCTCCCGATTCTGGTGACCCCTACGAGATTCGAACTCGTGCCGCCACCTTGAAAGGGTGGTGACCTAACCGCTAGTCGAAGGGGCCCTGGGTGGTGGGTCGTATAGGACTCGAACCTATGACCCGCTGATTAAAAGTCAGCTGCTCTACCAACTGAGCTAACGACCCTTCCAGCGGTGGCCGTGATGGCCGCGCAGCCACGTCAGTATATGGAGGAGATCTGAGGCTGTCAAGGGAATCATTTGCACTCTACGTAATCACAGGGCTTTTCGGTAGCTAGAAGCCTACTGTACTGTTGTCTTTCGATACCTACTTGAGTGCTTTGCAGCCCGATGGTACGATAGGTAGGTTGTACGTTGTGAAATGCAGCACAAGGTGGAGTCAATAGCCTTTTGGGTGCGGCCGAAGGGAGACAAGAAAGTCCTTGTATACAGCACTATTTCTTTTATTTCTAGTTGCGGGTTTTATTGGAGTGATGGCACTCATAGTAGGTGGTTTGCTTGGGCCTAAAAAGGGAGGCCAAGTAAAACTAGATGCCTATGAATCCGGTGTACCTGTTTCAAGTAATGCTAGAGAACGCTTTCCAGTACATTTCTACCTTGTTGCTATGCTTTTCATCATCTTTGACATTGAGACGGCTTTCTTCTATCCGTTGGCAGTTAAATTCAAAATGGCGCCTGAATTCCTCTTTGCGCAAGCCATCGTTTTCGTCATCATACTGGCGATTGGTTACGTTTACATATTGCGCAAAGGTGTACTGAACTGGAAGTGAGTATGGCGATACGAGATATTTTTGAGAAAGATTTTCAGGAACTTGAGGCGGAGGGCATTTTATTCTCGACAATAAAGGGCCTCGTTGCTTGGGGCCGTAGTAATAGCCTTTGGCCAGCAACATTCGGACTGGCTTGTTGCGCCATTGAGATGATGCAATCAACAAATTCGCGTAATGATTTGGCTCGATTTGGTTCCGAAGTTTTTCGAGCTAGCCCTCGGCAGGCAGATGTGATGATCGTTGCTGGGAGGCTCTCTAAGAAAATGGCACCCGTAATGCGACGAGTTTACGATCAAATGCCCGACCCCAAATGGGTTATTTCGATGGGAGCGTGTGCTAGCTCCGGAGGCATGTTCAACAATTACGCTGTTGTTCAGAATGTGAATTCGGTAGTACCAGTTGATATTTTTGTTCCAGGATGTCCACCAAGGCCCGAAGCTCTTGTTTACGGTGTTATGCAGCTGCAAAAGAAGGTACGTGGCCAGGTATTTGACCAAGAAGGTATTGCCCTTCCAATGGTAGAGGGTTGGTCACAATGAGTGATGAGACAAGACTTCTCGAGGTGGTTCTTAAAGATCTTGAGGCTGCAGGGGGCAAGAAGTCTGAGTTCAAGGGAATGGTATCTGTCAACTTTGAGAGGAAAACAATACTTGAGGCGGTAGGTGTAGTTAGAGATCATGGGTTTAACCACCTTTCAGATATCTTCGGGATTGATTACGAAAGCTATCCTGGTCATCAGGGCCCCCGGTTTACTGTCGCGTACAACCTCTATGCCATCGCTGAGGGAGAAAGGCTCTTTCTCCGTGTCGATCTCAATGAGACTGAGGAACTACCAACATTAACCGGTTTCTGGCGAGGAGCCAACTTCATGGAGCGTGAAGTGTTTGACATGTTCGGCATTTCTTTTCAAGGCCACCCAAACCTTAGAAAGATAATCACTCCGGAAGACCTTGACGGGCACCCACATCGGAAGGATTTTCCGTTAGATGAGACTGCAACTTTGTTTAACGAAGGGCGATTTCTAGATCCAGCAGCTTTTCGTGCAGGAATGATGGGGCGTGACCCCGGACTTACAGGATGGGCAGGCGGAGCGAGAAAGGGCGTCCGAAGTGGGAATATGTCTGGTGTAGATGCCTCGCAAAAGGAAACCGAGTGAGCATACCTAACACTGGTTACGACGTCCGGGAGATTAGTCGGGAGACAACAGGTTCTTTCGACACGCGCCACATGCGTATTAACGTAGGTCCTCAGCATCCTTCTACCCACGGCGTTTTGCGTTTAGTAGTAGATCTCGATGGCGAGCGTATTGCTAGAATAATGCCGCAAATAGGTTATTTGCATACTGGGTTCGAGAAAACTATGGAGAACCGAACCTACCAACAGGGTGTGACGTATTCCAACCGAATGGACTATCTCCACGGGTTCGGTCATGACCTTGCTTATGTCCTTTCCGTCGAGACCTTGATGGACGCTCAGGTCCCGGAAAGAGCTCAACGAGCACGAGTAATACTCACCGAGCTTAATCGTATAGCTAGTCATCTGGTCTTTTTAGGTACTGGCATTCTCGACATGGGAGCCTTGACCCTATTTTTTTACACCATGCGAGAACGAGAACGGCTCCTAGACATTTTTGAGTTGGTATCCGGCGTCAGAATGAATTACGGTTACTTCCGAGTCGGTGGCCTTTCAACTGACTTGCCAGAAGGGTTCGAGTCAGCTGTTCGTGAGTTTATTTCAGAATTTCCAACCATGATGGAACAATATGCAACCATGTTTGTACAGAATGATATCTTTGTAAATCGTACAAAGGGTGTAGGAGTTATTTCGCAAGATCTTGCGCTGGACTATTGCCTTACGGGACCATCCTTGCGGGCTAGCGGGGTTTCGCTGGACTTCCGGAAAGCACAGCCATATAGTGGCTACGAAAGTTACGTGTTTGATGTCCCCACCTCCGAAGAGGGGGATGCATACGCTCGGTTTATGATGCGATTTCTCGAGATGGAACAGAGTCTCGCTATTGTAAAACAGGCATTAGACGCACTGGAACCAGGACCAATTAAAGACCCTGACCGTCGAATATCCCTTCCACCTCGACATGAGCTTGAAAACTCGATGGAAGCTGTAATTTTCCATTTCAAATTAGTAACAGAGGGCTTTCACCCACCACGTGGCGAGGTCTACGTTGCTACAGAATCGGCTCGAGGTGAACTTGGTTACTATCTTGTTTCGGATGGTGGTTCGATGCCTTATCGAGTCAAGGTACGAGTGCCAAGCCTTATTAATTTGCAGAGCCTTGAGCCGGCGTGCGTAGGGGCCCTGTTTGCTGACATGGTCGTCAATATAGCAACCATGGATCCGGTAATGGGGGACGTGGATAAATGAGGCATACCCTGTATAACTCCCAGTGGGGCGCCAAAGATGATTGAATTGGATGTCATCACGCCATTCTTTGCTGATAAACAAGATCTACTTCTTGAGATCCTTAATAGGTACCCTTCTTACGGACGGCGTACCGCTATCATGCCGCTTCTGTGGGAAGTACAACGCGCGGAACGCCATATATCTGATCATCGCATAGAGGAGATTGCTCAGATTCTCGATATGACCGCTACCGAGGTTAAGGGCGTAATGAGCTTCTATTCGACATATCACGAACAACCGATAGGACGTTTTCACTTACAGATATGTTCAACTCTGTCCTGCTCTCTAGCAGGATCGGATGAAATGTACGATTTCATCACTGAGGAACTAGGTATCGTAAATGGAGAAACAGATAGTGACTCACATTTTTCTCTACAAAAGGTTGAATGTCTTGGTTCTTGCGGTACGGCCCCCGTCTTACAAGTTAACGATACATACTACGAGCGAGTTTCGAGGTCTAGGTGCAGGACGTTGCTTGAAGCCTTGAGTCGGGGCGAAATGCCCGAGTCAACCCGTGAACGTGGTGGCGATAACGTTGAGGGGTCTCCCGCAAAACCTTTTAGCGACAGCAGGGAAGCTGGTAACTAAATGGCGGAACCTGCACAAGAATCTCCTGTGCAAATTACGAGTCGTCACGATCCGCGGTACGAAGTGACACTGTACCGGCATGTGGGTGTTTCTAATTCTCATACTCTCGATTACTATCTTGGTCATGACGGTTATGAGTCAGCACGAAAGGCGTTAACTGCCATGACGCCCACAGAGGTGGTTGAGGAGGTTAAGGCTTCAGGTCTCAGAGGTAGAGGTGGAGCTGGTTTCCCCACAGGTGTGAAGTGGTCCTTTATGCCACCCCCTGATGGGAGACAACGTTTCATTCTCTGCAATGCTGACGAATCAGAGCCCGGCTCTTTTAAAGACCGGTATATCCTAGAAGACGATCCACATCAGCTCATAGAGGGAATGATTATCGCCGGTTATGCAATAGAGGCAACCCGCGGCGTGATCTACGTTCGAGGCGAGTACATGACAGGTTATGAGAGACTGTACGAAGCAATCCAACAGGCTCGTAATCATGGTTTGCTTGGAACAGGATTGTTCGGTACAGACTTCGACTTTGACATAATCCTCCATCGGGGTGCAGGTGCCTACATTTGTGGCGAAGAAACTGCACTAATGAACTCTTTCGAAGGATTGCGTGCTAATCCGCGCCTTAAACCCCCATTCCCCGCGCAGGCAGGAATATATGGGTTACCAACAACCATTAACAATGTCACCTCACTTACCAGTGCAGTTCATATCATTGCCAAAGGTTCAGCCTGGTTTGCTTCAATGGGAACAGAGGATTCCCGAGGTACGAAGCTATACCAGATTAGCGGTCCGGTGCGACGGCCTGGCGTGTATGAATTACCTATGGGAACAACTTTTCGTGAGTTAATTTTTGATCACGCAGGAGGCCCAACAATGCGGGCTAAAGCGTTCATTCCAGGTGGGTCATCAAGCCCAATGTTTCCTTTTCAAAACGAGTATTTAGATGCTTCTATGGAATACGGTACCCTCGCTCGTTTGGGTTCGATGCTAGGTACCGGCGGAGTGATTGTGATACCAGAAGAGAAATGCATGGTTACTGCCATGTATAACGTGGTTCGCTTTTATGCACACGAGTCCTGCGGAAAGTGCACTCCCTGCCGCGAGGGCGTTGCTACTTGGCTTCCAAAGATGTATCAAAAGTTATTGGCTGGCATGGGTACCAAGGAGGATTTGGTTCTAATAGAAGAGATGTCACAGCGGTTACAGGGCACAGCTTTTTGTGTCTTAGCAGACGCTTGTGCAATGCCTGTTGAAGCTAGTTTTAAACATTTCAGGCACGAGTACCAATACCTAGTCGATCATGGAGAACGTATGTACAAGAAGTCGGACTGGTGGCAGGAATGAAAGTAAGAATTAACGATGTGGAGTTAGAGCTCGCTCCTGGAACCAGCGCTATAGATGCTGTATTCGCTGCTGGCCATGATGTGCCGTATTTTTGTTCTGAGACGTACATGTCCCCAATTGGTGCTTGTCGAATGTGCCTAGCCAAGGTCGGTGCTCCTCGCCAAGACCGATCTACTGGAGAGTGGATCCTAGATGAGGAGACGGGAGAGCCTAAAGTCTTTTACTTTCCCAATCTGATGGCTACCTGTACGACGACCGTGATGGAGGGAATGGTAATCGATACTCTCTCTGAGGAAGTTAAAGATGCTCAAAACAGCATGGTCGAGTTTACACTTATTAATCACCCGCTTGATTGTCCCGTGTGTGACAAAGGTGGTGCCTGTGAATTGCAGGATAGAGCCTACGAGTACGGCACTGGCCTAAGTCGATTCCCCTTCGATAAGCGTCATCAAGAAAAGCACCATGCGCTCTCGGAACTAATTACGCTCGACCGAGAACGCTGCATTCACTGTAAGAGATGCGTTCGTTATTTTGAGGAAGTTCCAGGAGATGAGGTTCTTGACTTCATAGAACGCGGTGGCCACACGTATATTGGTACTGCAGATGAGGATTTACCGTCTAATTTTACGGGCAATATCACCGATATTTGTCCCGTAGGTGCACTTCTCGACACCACAAGTCGCTTTCGAGGTCGCAACTGGGAATACCACCACACCCGTACGACGAGTCTTGACGACTCTAGTGGCACACCAATTGTAGTGGATGCCCGCACCGGGCACATTGAGCGCATTAAAGCTGGATTACACCCAGATATAAACAAGCGGTGGATTGATGATGGAATTCGGTTTGGTCACGAGTATGCTAACGCTGACGACCGGATACAAAGCCCCATGATCAGAAAAGACGGAGAGCTTACTCAGGCTACATGGGACGAGGCTATGGCTTTCATTGCTACCAAGATCAACGGTCTTGCTGGTAAGGAGGTGGGTCTAGCCATCAGGGCAGACGCTACTTTAGAAGAAGGTGTTGCGGTACTGGCACTAGCTGAGCACCTTCAAACTGGCCAGGTTGACCATTATCCGCGGCCAAACGCCTCGGTGATTCCACCTGAAACACCAGCTACGTTTGATGATCTTGCTCGGGCTGATGCAATATTTGTCTTGGCTGATGTTACTGAAGAGCTTCCTGCTGCAGATTTAAGAATCAAGGATGCTCTCAAAGGGGTTGTGCCTCCTGAATTAATGGAACATGGAGTTCCTATTGCTGATTTGAGATTGAAAGAGAGAATGGCTCGAAAACGAGATATTCTAACTGTGGGCGCTCCTTTTATTACAGATTTGATGAGCCACTCAGGAAAATCCGTGCTTTACCAACCAGGCTCCGAAGCCGATCTATTGGAAGCCCTAGTTGCTGTAGCAGCAGGAGAATCACTGACTTCTGACACTGATCATTTGGGTTTTGATCAGTCGGAAATGCAGTTATTGGTGACTCAACTAATCGAGGCTCAGAAGCCGGTTATAGTTTGTGGCGGTTTAGTCCTGGCTAACGACGCAGCTGTTGCTGCAGCCAAGACTCTGGCCAAGACCGTTGATGCCCGGCTCATGTTAATCGGACCTATGGCCAACAGCTTTGGACTCGAAAGGATAGGATTATTTCCAAGTCACGATAAATACGACTATGAAGCAATGATCAGTGGTGGGGCTAAAGCTCTAATTCTTTCTGGTCTCGATCCAGCACAGGCTCCAGCTGTAGCTACGAAACTAGAAGACCTTGATTTACTCGTAGTGCACGATCTATTTCTTACAGAAACCGCTACCAAGGCCCACGTTGTCTTACCGGCTCGTACTGGTTATGGCAAAGAGGGAACCGTTATGAATCTTGAAGGGCGACTGCTCCCAGTTAGGTCGGCTCCAATCGAGAACAATCACGCTGAGGATTTCACTGGACTTGTAAGACACTTTGGTGAGGCTTCAGGAGTGCGCCTTGAAGGTAGAAGTACCCGCAGTGCCCGCCGGGTACTCCGGAAGAAATTTGACGTCGACTTAAATGATCTTAATGACCAAGGTGTTCTTGGTGAGGCAGGGACCGAATCGTCTCGTCAGGACAGTAGTAAGGTCAACCGAGGTCAGAAGGGTAATGCTTTTCTAACTAAGGCTATGGTTCGCACCGAATATTTAGACAAGAATCCAAGCCTCCGTGCTTCGAACGGGGGAGTCTTATTACGCATTAACCCCGCCGAAGCCAATGCTTGGGGCCTACACGATTCGGATGTTGTCAGTGTAATGGTTGGAAAACTCCGGCGTCTTGTTACGATCCAGAGTAGCGAACTAATTCCAGAGGGGTTCATGCATGTACCATCTTTACCAGATCAACCAGCAGGCCTAGTTCAGGTCGACTTGGGAACTATTCAGATAGAGCGTTCAGCACTGGAAACAGTCTGATGGATTCTTTGCTTGCCACCCTCATTAAGGCTCTATTAATGTGCGTCATCTTGCTGGGTGTATTCGCTTATATGACGGTTATTGAGCGCCGCCTTTTGGCTCGCATGCAAAACCGTATTGGTCCGAATCGAGTAGGACCCTTCGGCTTGCTACAACCGATTGCTGATGCTATTAAGTCTATTTTCAAGGAAGACATTGTCGTGTCAGCGGCTGACCGATTCGTATATATTTTGGCGCCCTTTGTATCGATTACTTTTGCATTAGCTGCTTTTGGAGCGATCCCAGCAGGACCTGCAGGGAGTTTATTTGGTCTTGATCCATGGATCGTAGATCTTGACATAGGCTTACTATTCATTTTTGCTGCAACATCGATTGGGGTATACGGTATCTTTCTAGGTGGGTGGGCGTCTAACAGTAAATATTCACTGCTAGGTAGTCTTCGATCAAGCGCTCAGCTGATATCGTATGAGCTCGGTTTGGGATTCTCAGCGCTTACTGTACTCATGATAGCGGGAACACTAAACCTACGAGAGATCGTTGACCTTAATGTATGGTCCGTTCATCCGCTTTTATGGGTTCCCCTCGCCGTTGCTTTTGTAACTTTCCTTATTTCCGGAATTGCTGAGGTTAACCGTACGCCATTCGATTTACCTGAGGCGGAGCAGGAGTTAGTAGCGGGTTATTTAACAGAATATTCATCTATCAAGTGGGCGCTTTACCAGATGGCCGAGTATGTCAACATGCTGACTGCATCTGCTGTTGTGAGCACATTATTCCTTGGTGGTTGGCGGGGACCAGAGTTCCTGGATTTTTTCATACCAGGTATTTCGCAATGGCCGTTTATCTGGTTGATACTTAAGATGGCCCTGTTTATGTTTCTCTTCATTTGGTTGCGGGCAACATTACCAAGATTACGTTACGACCAGCTGATGAGGTTTGGTTGGGTCTACCTTTTCGAAATTGCCTTAGGTGCAGCGCTCGTCACTGGGGCGGTGATCGCATTTGTGCTTTAAATATTCTCCTCAACATTGCTCAGCAGGTTTCTCTCTACAGGAGGCGCACACATGAGTGTTCTCGATATAGCTAAAGGGATGGGAGTGACTCTAGGCCATCTTTTCAAGAGACCTGCCACTGTCAGTTACCCGGAGGAGTTAGTAGACATCAAGCCCCGGTTCCGAGGAAGGCATCATTTACTTCGTCACCCTGATACCGGTTTAGAAAAATGCATTGGATGTAGTCTTTGTGCTGCTGCCTGTCCGGCTTACGCAATTTACGTTGAGGCTGCTGAGAATGATCCAGAGGACCCAACTTCGGCTGGGGAACGCTATGCCAGCATTTACGAGATCAACATGTTGCGATGTATTTTCTGTGGCATGTGTGAAGAAGCCTGTCCTACAGGAGCGATAGTCCTTGGTCACGAGTTTGAACTAGCTGATTTTCGTTCTGAAGATTTCACATATGGCAAGGACGACATGATGGTGGGCGTCCAAGGAAGTAAATGGCAACGCCGTGAAGCCGAGCGTCGCAACAGCGATGTTCGGGTAGGATTTAAATCGGGTCCGCGCCCTGAGTTGGAGGGTGTGGATTACTGATGGTTACATTTGTAATCCTAGCCGCCATAATGCTGATTGGTGCTGTTGGGGTCATAACCCTTCGGCAACCGGTGCATGCGGCTTTGTCGCTTGTTGGGACGCTACTTACCCTAGCAGTAGCTTACGTAACTCTTCAGGCTCACTTTTTAGCAGCTGTCCAGGTCATAGTTTATGCCGGAGCCATTATGGTTCTCTTCCTGTTTGTGATCATGCTCCTAAACGTTGAGGGAGACGAGCCTGCACCAACCCTGCGATGGATGCCTCCCTTAGCCTACTTTGCAGCTGTCGGAGCAGCAGCTACGATAGCCATCGTAGCGTTCAGTAATTCGATGCCACTTTTGGATTTAGCTGTCGTTAATGAGGTCCTTAATGGAGGGGGAGCTGGGGAGATTGCTGAATCGTTATTTACGGAATTTATGCTTCCCTTCCAGCTTGTGGGGGTACTCCTGCTCACTGGGATTATAGGTGCAGTTGGTCTTGTACAACGCCGTGCTATCGAGGATGCTCCGGAGTTTGAGCCGTCTGGATCTGTATCCATTGAGGAGGAATCCAATGTGGCCTGATTCGGTGGCTATAGAGAAGGGGGTTGTGGCTGCATGGTGACGACAGAGTACTATCTTGCTCTAAGTGCAGCTATCTTCGCTATTGGGGCAATAGGGGTTTTGACACGGCGGAGCGCAATTCTTATCTTTTTGTCAGTTGAACTCATGCTTAATGCGGCGAACCTCGCACTTGTTGCCTTTGCTAGACAATGGACGCTTGCGGGGGCTCAGGGTGCGTTTGCCGGCCAAAGTGCAGTATTCATAATTTTGGCGATTGCGGCAGCTGAGGTAGCGGTAGGCTTAGGAATACTCGTGGCGATATTCAGGAATCGTGCAAGTACCGATGTCGACTCCCTTTCAGAGATTAGGCTGTGACTGATGCGAGAGTTTTATGAATGATCCAGTATCCATCGCTGCGTTAGCGCCGTTAATAGCTCTCATAGGTGCTTTAACCAACGGACTATTTGGACGTAATATCCGTCCAGGGGTAATTGGTAGTGTAGCTGTCGGTGTGAGTTTTGCCCTATCATTGATAGCGGCCTTCTCACTGTTTAACCGTGACCCTAGTGGCGTTGTTGTTGAATTGTGGCCCTACCTATCAGCGGGTAATTTTGACCTCTCGCTAGGCTTTATGATCGATCGGCTTAGTGTACTGTTGATGCTTGTAATCACCGGAGTGGGATTACTAATACACGTCTATTCTATTGGTTACATGCGGGCTGATAAGGGCCTTAGCCGGTATTTTGCTGGTCTTAATCTGTTTGTGGCAGCAATGCTAGTTCTGGTTATGGCGGATTCTTTCTTGTTGATGTTTATTGGATGGGAGGGAGTAGGGGTTTGTTCGTATCTTTTGATTAGCTTCTGGTATCAGGATCGACTCAATGCTGATGCCGCCCGCAAGGCTTTCATAGTAAATCGCATTGGTGACGTTGGTTTTTTGCTTGCGATGTTTCTCATGGTGACTGCCTTCGGCACTCTTGATATTGCAACCATTAACCAGGCAGCTATTAGTCTTGTGGTTGGATCTGGTACTTTGGTTTGGATCGGTCTTTTGTTACTAGTTGCTGCTAGCGGCAAGTCTGCCCAGATTCCGTTGCAGGTTTGGTTGCCTGACGCGATGGCTGGACCGACTCCGGTGTCAGCTTTGATTCATGCAGCTACCATGGTTACGGCAGGTGTATATCTCGTAGTACGTTCAGCCCCCCTATTCGTAGGAGCACCGGAAGTATCAGTGATTGTAGCTTGGGTGGGGGCTATAACCGCACTGATTGCTGCTTTCGCTGCCTTCGCACAAACCGATATTAAGAAGATACTTGCCTACTCCACTATCAGCCAACTAGGTTTTATGTTTGTAGCTGTAGGTGCCGGTGCCTACTGGGTCGGTATTTTTCACCTCTTTACCCACGCTTTTTTCAAAGCCTTGCTGTTTTTGGGCGCAGGATCGGTTATACATGCCCTTGATGGTGAACAGGATATCCGACGAATGGGGGGACTGGGGCGTCGCATGCGTGTCACTGGAACTACCTCGTTGATTGCTACGTTGGCAATTGCTGGTGTTCCGTTATTGTCTGGATTCTTTAGTAAGGATGCGATTCTTGCTCATGCCTTTAACAGCAATCTGCTTGCAGGTAACGGAGCTGTTGTTATCTACGCAATTTTGCTGCTTTCAGCAGGAATGACTGCTTTTTACATGTTCCGGTGGTATCACGGAATCTTTGTAGGTCAGGAACGTATTGCCGAGGAGCTTAAGGCCAAAATTCATGAATCGCCACAAGTTATGACAGTTCCACTAATAATCCTATCCATTTTTAGTATTGGTGTTGGCTATGTTGGACTACCAGCATTTGCCTTCCCCAATCTTTTCGCTTCTTGGATTGAACCAGCAGCAAGAACCCTAACAGGATTTGCCCACCCAGCTATCGAAATTGAGTGGGCTTTACTCGTGCTTTCGATTGTTGCAGCAGCTATTGGTCTTGGAGTTGCGTACTGGGTGTATGAAGTCAAGAAGGGTGGACCTGTTGTCCGACTACGTGATCAAACCATAAACCGGTTGTCGCAGACTGGTTTTGGCTTCGATAATTTGTACCGCATTATTTTTGTACGGCCAGTTGAAGCTATAGCCGAAGGTGTACGGATAATTGACAAGGATCTTATAGATCAAGTAATTACTAATAGCATTGGTAGTTTTGGACTCCTTTCTCGAGTAGTACGGCGCCTGCAGAGTGGATTCGTCCGCAGTTACGCTTTTGTGATGCTCTTGAGTGTGAGTGTACTGGTAGTGCTCGTTACTTTATTTGGAGGAAAATTGTGACCCTAGCAGCACTCATGATTCCTCTCTTGGGAGGCTTGGTATTGGGGTTAAGCTCACTCAAGTTTCCTTTAAGCCCAAATTTGCTAAGCCAGCGTGCCATTGCTCTTTTGGTTACCATTCTTACCTTCGTTATTGCAATCTTTTTACCCGGTAGCGAGAGCGTCGAGCGGACCTGGATTCCTAGTTTTGGGGCGTATTTTTCCCTGAGCGCTAATGGAGCAGGTAGCGTTCTAGTGCTAGCTTCTTCTTTGGTAATGATTCCTGTAGTGTTATGTGCTGGACTAAGGATTAGAGAGAGAACCGGAGCGTTCTTATCGTTGCTCTTGTTCATGCAAGCAGGTCTCAATGGATTGTTTCTCGCTAAGGATTTAGTACTGTTTTATGTGTTTTGGGAAGCAACTTTAATCCCGAGCCTACTTATGCTCGGCATTTGGGGCAGAAATGGACGCCGTCAAGCGACTATAAAATATCTCATATATGCCGTAGCAGGGTCACTCCTGATGCTTGTTACGGTTCTTGCGATTAAACCAATCTCCGGGGCTGAGAGTTACCGATTAGCTGACTTGCTTGTAGCTACTACGACTCTTTCACTGAAAACCCAAGTATGGTTATTCCTGGGCTTCTCTGTTGCATTCATGGTCAAGTTGCCCCTTTGGCCGTTGCATTCGTGGTTAGCAGATTTTCACACCCAGAATCACCCTTCCGGAGTGGCCGATGTCGCAGGTACTCTGTACAAAGTAGGTGGTTACGGATTTTTTGCTTGGGCGTTACCTTTGCTGCCAGCAGCAGCTGTCACGGTAGGACCTTTTCTCCTGATCCTCGCTGCATTTACCGCTATCTACGGTGCTATGGTTGCCATCGCCCAAAATGAACTTAAACGCCTACTGGCTTTCGCTTCAATATCGCATATGGGCATAGTCGGCGTGGGCTTGTTTGGTCTTCATCTTGCGGGTCTTAACGGGGCCGTCTATTTATTAGCTGCCCAGATGTTTACAACGGGGGGGCTTTTCTTAATTTCTGGAATGCTGTTTGAGCGTCAGGGTAGTTTCAAGCTCGATAAATATGGTGGCCTAGCGGCTAGTGCTCCGGCTCTAGCAGCCGTTACACTCTTTATTCTTTTCGCGAGCATAGGTGTGCCAGGGCTCGCTAACTTTCCAGGAGAATTCTTGAGTCTAGTAGGCGCTTTTCAGGCTAATCCAGTTGCAGCTGCTTTGGCGGTACTTGCTGTCATTGCGGCCGGAGTTTATGGTGTCAACCTCTTTCAGCGTTTGTACCAGGGTAATCAGGGAAAACCCGTACGTGATATAAGTCCGATGGAGTTATTTGTTTTAGTCCCAATTCTTTCTGGGATCTTATGGCTCGGTGTTGCTCCGGCCCCGCAACTCGAGCAAATCGAGTCACAATCCCGAGTAATTGTTGATCAGGTTAAGGCCTCACCTTCGGGCTTAGCGGTAGGAGGGGACCGGTAATGCAATTTCCCATTCCGGACATTGGCTGGGCTCCACTTTTACCACCACTTATTCTTCTTGTAACGGCCGCATTATGCTTGTTCTTTGCGCTTTTTTTAGAGGGAGGTCGGACCTCTGCATTGCTTGCTCTTGTGGGTCTAGGGACAGCTGCCGTGATAAACCTCTTTCTTTTTCAGGAGGCCCGTTTTGGAGATCCAACTGCGGGGTTCTGGTATCGATACCTCGCAGACCTTCCTGCAGCCGGGTTTAATTTTGTGATTTTAATAGGCACTGCACTTGCAATTCTAATTAGTTACGATTATCTTGAACGGGCCGAATTAGATCATCCTGAATATTACCCATTAATCTTACTAGCGTCGGTAGGTGCAATGGTAATGGCTGCTGCCGCTGATTTAATCGTTCTTCTAGTTGGTCTTGAGATTATGTCGCTAGCGGTATATGTTCTTTCGGCGTGGCGTCAGGGTTCAAGAGAGTCCCAAGAGGCAGGTATGAAATACTTTCTACTCGGCGCCTTTGCTTCGGCATTCTTTATCTATGGGATTGCGTTACTTTATGGCGCTACTGGTGCCTTCCACTACACTGGAATTATTTCCAACATGGGTGGTGAGGCATGGTCCCAAGCCCTAGCTGTGATTGGCGGTATTTTAATTCTAGGGGGCCTTGCGTTTAAAGTTGCATTGGTTCCTTTTCACCAGTGGGCGCCAGACGTATATACTGGCGCACCAACCCCGATTACCGCATTTATGAGTGTGGTTGTTAAAGCTGCAGCATTTGCAAGTCTAATAAGGATCACTACCTTGTTCTTTCCAGATTTTGCGGCAGTCATCACCATTGCGCTTACTGTTCTTGTAGCGCTCACATTAGTGGTCGGAAATTTGGCTGCACTTGGGCAACTTGGTGTTAAACGTATGCTTGCATATTCGGCAGTTGCGCATGCGGGTTACCTTGGGTTAGCCGTGTTGGCTTCGGGTGAACTAGGAATTAGGGCAGTGATTTGGTACCTGACTGCTTACGCCTTGATGAATATTGGGGCCTTTTCAGTATTGACTTTGATCACCGATAAAAACGATCGAGGCGACAACCTTAAGAATCTTGCAGGTCTTGGTAATCGACGCCCTACAATGGCCCTAGCCCTGACACTGTTTCTGCTTTCGCTCGCTGGCATTCCACCGCTTGCCGGGTTTACGGCCAAGCTTCTAGTACTGCAAGCTGCTATTGAGACTGGCTACTTATGGCTTGCTATCCTTGGGGTTATTACCAGCATCGTAGCGGTCGTCTATTACTTCCGTGTTATTAGCACCATGTACTTCCGGGCTCCCGAGGTAGATGTTCCTGAATTCCATAGCCGTGCCACAAATATTGCCATCGGCATTGCTGCTCTAGGTACGATTTTGCTTGGGATTTTTCCTGATTGGTGGCTTCAGTTGGTAAGCGCTGGACGCCAGATCGTTACTAGCCTTTGATTATTTTCAATGCCATAGTTACGCATTAGGTACGGTAAGGGCAAGGTTTACTGATCGTCACCGGGCTCTATAGGTAATCCCGCCTCGTTCCAAGAAAGCATTCCCCCTGTTACGTTGATTGCATCGTAACCGCGCTGGTTCAGGAAAATCGTGGCATCGCTGCTTCTTTGGCCGCTACGGCAATGGATTAGAATCTGCTGGTCCTTTGGTAATTCTTCGTATCTTTCCATAAACTCTGATAAGGGGATCAATACGGTGCCAGGGATTCTAGCCTGAGCAAATTCATGGTCTTCACGTACATCAAGAAACATAGTTCCCTGAGCAGCTCGCCTTTTAGCCTCATTTACGTCTATTGCGGGGATCTCCAGAGAATCATCCATGCCACCATAATAATGCAGAGAGTAATTTGAAATGTTAGTTCAAATTTCCAGACGTGTTGCAAATTCTACTAGAAATCAAAAAACAATTTGACTTACGTTCGACTCAAATTATTTTATGACGGTAAATTCGACTTTTTTTCGCATTGGGGTCTGCATATGAGCTCGAGATGAAGATTAAGGGTTTTGCGTAATAGGCGGAGACTGCTTTTCTTATAATCATTTGTTAATGAAGTTCACGAGTATAACGAAACTCGTGTTATTCTTCACGTCAGTTATGGCTACTGAACAGACATTTGCAATGGTGAAACCTGACGGTGTTAAGAGGGGTCTAGTAGGCAAGATAGTAGAGAGGATAGAGCGGAAAGGTTATAGACTTGCCGCAATGGAACTAATTACTATCTCTCACGAGCTGGCCGAAAAGCATTATGGTGAGCATGCCGGAAAACCATTCTATGGAAACTTGGTCAATTTCATTACAAGTGGACCCGTCATCGCGATGGTGCTCGAGGGTGACGATGTGATAAATGGATGGCGCACGATGATGGGCGTGACAAACCCCTCTGAGGCGGCTCTGGGTACGATTCGTGGCGATTACGCTACAACTATCGACGAAAACATCGTGCATGGATCAGATTCTCCCAAGACAGCTGAACGCGAGATTAGCATTTTCTTCGACCTCTAATACCAAAAATATTCCTCAAAGATTCGGAATACGCGGTGGAGACGGTAGCTAATGTGTCGATAGATAGTGCACCTCAATAGGATTTCCTGAAGCTGACATTTTATGTTGTAAGCTAGTTTCTTTTTCTAAGGCATGTAACCTCCCTTCATTAGAAGACATTACCTTTGAGGTGGTTTTAAGAACGCAATCTATTTTGTAATCGTTCTTAAGGGGGTATCACTGTAGGCCCTAAACAAGTACGATATTGAGGCGTCTAATCGGCGTTAGAAGAAAGAGGTACCATGCCCCAGTTCTCTCAGGCTATTTCTAAATTGAAAGCTTCGTCCACTGTGGTTTTTAACACTCGGGCTCAGGAAATGAAACGTCAGGGTATAGATGTTGTTGCTATGACGGCTGGAGAGCCTGATTTCCAACCTCCTGATCACGTTCTTGAGGCTGCAAGGGACGCCGTTGATCAGGGGCTTACTAAATACACGCCTGCTGAGGGCACGTTTGAGCTTCGGGAGGCTGTATGTGGGAAGTTCGCTCGCGAGAATAATCTTGAGTACACCCCAGAACAAATTATTGTAGGTACTGGGGGGAAACAGATCCTCTATAACGGGTTCATGGCTGTTTTAAACCCTGGTGACGAGGTAATTATTATTGCCCCGTATTGGGTTACATATCCGGCCCAGATCGAGCTTGCAGGTGGCGTACCTGTACCTGTTAGCGCCCCTCCCGAGACCGGGTTTATCCCAGATATAGATGACATAAGGTCAGCCATCACAGCACGGACAAGAGCCATAGTTCTTAACTCACCTGCCAACCCTACTGGCGCTGTTTACCCACCAGAAGTAGTGATATCTATTGCCGAATTAGTAAATGAACACGATCTCTGGCTCTTCGCTGATGATCTCTATGAACACTTAATTTACGACGGTAAATTCACTGCCGCTGCCAGTTACGCGAGAGAACGCACATTAATTATTCACGGAGCTAGTAAGGCCTATGCTTTAACCGGGTGGCGTATTGGGTATGGAGCTGGTCCAATAGATCTGATTAAGGCAATGAATCGCCTTCAGGGACAATCAACTAGTGGTGCTAACTCTATTGCTCAATATGCCGTGACTGTTGCCCTCAACGAGTTCGATAAGACCCGTGCTTTTATCGACATGACGTTAGAAGCTTACAGAGAACGGAGGAACTTACTGGTTTCTGGTTTGAACCGAATGGGTTTAAAGACACCGAATCCCCGTGGGGCATTTTATGTGATGAGCGACCTTACGGTTATTGATCCTAACGAGAACAAAGCTGCATTAAGGCTTTTAGAGGACGCCCACGTTGGGGTCGTTCCAGGTACCGACTTTCTAGCTCCAGGACATGCTCGGTTCAGTTACGCCACCAGCCTCGACAATGTTACTGAGGCATTAGAACGCATTTCCAGGCTTCTTAACTAGAGCAAGGAATTGTGTAACCTAAGCCTTGCGCTCAATCCCCCTCTAGCCTACGTATATATCTGGGTTGGGAAGATATGGGGGGCAATGTTGCCTTGAAAAGATTAAGAAATATATACGGGGAATTTTAACTCTCGTAACGAAGGCTGACACTTCTTATGTTAGGTCCTTTGGTAGGTTTAACATCTAATTAACCTTATGACGGGTTGTAATGTAGTCATCGGTTAACTTGCTAGAAATAGCACAAGAATTTTGTTGACAGCCTAGGGAATAGCTTAAGAGTTAAGGTCAGTCTTTAGCTTAATACTGGAACACTTTTTGGTGGGGGATAAAAATAAGTGGTGGTGATCACCTATCGACGAATATCTGGCACCCTGGGATACGTCGTAAGGTTCTTAAGTAAGTTAAGACATAGGGCCTATTAGGTCACTAGCGATCTTGGCGCTCGACAACACGCCTGGTAGGCCAGCCCCTGGGTGAGTTCCGGCTCCAACAAGGTATAAGTTATCGAGTTCTTCGCTTCTATTGTGAGGCCGGAACCAGGCAGACTGAGTAAGAATTGGTTCGATACTAAAGGCTGAACCTTGGTAAGAGTTAAGAGTATCTTCAAAATGCAAAGGGTCAATAGTGTGCTCGACAACAAGATTTTCTTGTAATCCTGGTAAATAGTTATCTTCAAGGAAACTCATTATTGCGTTCCGGTAGGGGCCTGCTGCTTCATGCCAATTGATACCGCTTTTAAGATTTGGCACAGGAGAAAGAACATAAAATGATTCATGACCCGCAGGTGCCAAGGATGGGTCAGTATAGGTAGGCATATGAAGATAGAGACTGAAATCTCTAGCTAATTTCCCCTTGTTGTGGAAAATGTCTTTCAGGAGGCCCTCGTAACGAGGGCCTAAGATAATGTTGTGGTGTTTAAGGCCGTGTTCGGCGTAACGTTGTTTAGTTCCAAAATAAATAACAAACAGGCTCATAGAATAGCGCATTCTCTTAACACGTCGATCAGTGTATTTACGGCGATGGTTGGATTTAATCATTTGAAGATAGGTGTTGCCCACGTCAGCATTGCATACCACAGCATCAGCCGAAATCATCGTGTCGTCTGTGAGCTTTACGCCCTTGGCTTTACGTGAACTTGAGTCCACGATTATGTCTTTTACCTCCGATTGGAGTCGGATATTTACGCCAAGCTCCTCTAGGAGTTTGGCGAGGGCATCAACCAGGGCACCTGTTCCTCCCATGGAATACCAAACTCCCCATTCACGTTCAAGGTAGTGGATCATGGCGTAAATTGAGGTTGTATCAAATGGATTGCCACCAACTAAAAGCGGATGAAAGGAGAAAACTTGGCGTAAAAAGTCGTGTTTGATAAATTGAGAAACATACTTGTAGACGCTCAGGTAGGAACGTAGTCGGATCAGGTCGGGTGCCACCCGGAGCATATCTCCCAACGTTAAGAAGGGTTTATCAGCCAATTCAACAAAGCCCTTATTAAAGATGGCGCGGGCAGACTCTACAAACCGTTGATAGCCTCTCTTGTCACTAGGCCGGAAACGGTCAATTTCGGATAAAATGAACTCCTCCCGGTCGTTATAATCAAATGATTGTCCATTGCTATCAAAAATACGATAGAACGGATCGCATTTTACGAATTCTACGTAATCTTCTCGACGCTTACCTGCCATCAAAAATAGTTCGTCGAACATCCACGGTGCCGTGATAATCGTGGGCCCGCCATCAAATCTAAAGCCATCCATTTCGTAAACGTAAGCTCGACCACCTAGTTTCTCACGCTTTTCCAGAAGGGTAATTTGATGGCCTTTGCATGCAAGGCGGACTGCTGTAGCTAAACCACCAAATCCAGCTCCAATGACAATTATTTTACTCACGTGAATTAGTATACGCAGACGGGAAAGAAAACACTGTGAACCTCCTCCGTATCACTTGAATTGGGTTTAGCTAAACGACGTTAGTCCAAAAATGCTCTGGGCAACGGTTTACTGTGTAATTTAATAGGGAGTAGGCACCTCAGCCGTCGCAGTGTATTCGCAGTCACCGGTTTAACACTTTTGTCTTTCGAATTGTTTATTACCAGTCAGGTCATGATTAAAGCCTAGCTTCCCCCGGAGACTTAGTAGACCCAGAGCGATTCCTAGATCCCATCTACACCTGTTATGCTGACAGCATGAATAGGCAGCTTCGGCGCGTCCAGAGTAAGCAAGATAAGAAAACCGATCGTGAGAAGGAAAAGCGTCGGATGGCCAGGCGAGAGAGACTGAGTTCTATTCGCCAACGAAGACAGAAATCTCGCCGTAAGCGGGGGGAGGAAGGGTCTGATCTCGTAACACCTCGGGCTGAGAGGAAAGGTAAATTACCGGGGCGCTTTTCTGGTGTTTTAATGGGACTTACTGTAGTTTTCATCATAATGCAGGCTGTTGTAGCTTCTCCTGAGCCAACCACAACCATAAACAGCGTGCTGGGTGCCGCCTTTTTCTTGCTGTTCGGGTATTTTATGCTGCTTTGGCTAAAGCGTCGCGATATTGATAATGCCGCTTTGCTCTCGATATTATTTGGGGGTCTACTAGCTGTTGGAGTTACGGTAGCTAAGAACCTTAGTCCTTCTATTACCTTGGATCCACTTGAGTTGGTGTTGACCCTCCCATTATTGATTCTTGGGGTTTTTCTTGGTCGATTAGTGTTTAACCATTCCCCTTAGGTTTGCAAGGAGTTATTCGACGTCCAGTTGGTAGATCCTAGTCTCAGGTTTGAACGCTGCCCAAGCAAACCAGAGGGTGTTGTCGTGGCTGATTGGTTCTAGCTGTCTTCCCTGGAGAGCACCTTCGATAGCTTGACCTGTAAGGGCCCATTTCGAGTTGGTCTCGATATCGCGAAAGTTGGCCCCATCCCACCGAAAAGTTAACACCGTCTCATCGACATTTCTATTGTAAACGCCAACTGCACCAATTGGTTTACCATTACCAATCTTTGTGGTGTCCAATGCGCTGGTTGTACCATCTTTCCAGAAGACAGTTATCCGTGTATCAGCCACGTAGTGGTTGACGACATGGACTTCTCTTAACAAATTCCAAGGGAAAGCAACGCTGTCTTCTTTGAGGCCAATGCTTACAACGCGTTCTTTGGCTAAAAGACGGTTGTCAGTTGGTCCCCTGAATAAGAAGGCTGGCGAAGAGATGTGATCGTAACCTGGATAGGGATTGTTGCCATAAGGTCGGTTAAAACCTGTTTCTCGTGACAGAACCAACGCGTTTGGATAGGAAGTTTGGAACTCATCGAAGCTAATTATCTGAGCCGGATATTTCAAGAGTCTGGCATCAGTTAATATCCCGATATTCGCTCTTCCCATAATCTGAGACCAAAGTGTACTAGATTTTGAGTCGAACATTAAAAGATTGGAGTTATATAGCAGGCCTGAAGTGCCAAACGTGACTTCGAGGGCTGTTACGAATTGAGGGAGATGGCTGTTCTGAAAGGCATAAGCCTCAATTAGCGTGTCATCAAGGTCCGAAAAGATGAGTTGATCGTTATTCTGGAGTTGTAGTGTGCGATGTTCTTCTGTCAGGAGTATGCGCCGATCGAATGCGATGGCGCTATTGCATAATGGGCAGAAGGTAATGGCTATTGGTATGCCGCCAATAGAATCGTTTACAATTTCGTGATAGGTGAGGATTTGGAGCGGGTAAGCTTTAGCTTCACCGTTCAACATTATTGAGATAACTGGTTCCTGTTCGTCGAGCCACAGAGAAGCTTCCTCTTGCGAAATAAACTCTGGTGGTGAAGTCGGTGATGTCCAATCCAGCCAATCACCCTCGTGGCCTATTGACGGTATCCCATTAGGCTGTGGATTCCCACGGATTACCTCTTCAAGAGGGATGTTATGGGTGCTAAAATCTATGCCAAGGAACGAGGTTTCTTGTTTTTGAGCAGAGACTGATATAACTGACCCAATAACAAGTGACGTAATTACGCCTCTAAATGATCTATTCATCAAGCCTCTTTCCGATTACAGCACGCTCTGGCAAGTATCGATTGCCTTGCATATTGCATACAGTGGAGCTGTCTTTTAGTTTACTGTTCCCTATTGTACTGTAGAGGCTTGGGTCAGTGAAACTGGGCTTTCCTCGGCCTGCGGGGTTACTATGAGAATCTTTGAGGAGGCTCGGTTAATGGGTAAGTTATTGAATGGGGACTTGAACGACGTCTCTTTGGCTGATGAAGGTATGAAGCGTATCGATTGGGCTTATCAAGAGATGCCTGTACTTCGGCGAATTGAGAAAAGGTTTAAAGCTGATAGGCCTCTCCATGGCGTAAAAGTTAGCGCTTGTCTTCATGTCACGACTGAAACCGCGAATTTGATGAGGGTGCTTGTTGCCGGGGGAGCTCAAATTTCTCTGTGTGCGAGTAACCCGTTAAGCACTCAGGACGATGTAGTCGCTGCGTTAGTTGAGCACTTGGATGTACCTACTTTTGCCGTTTTTGGAGCATCCCAAGAGCTTTATTACGACCACATTAATCAAGCTCTAAGGGATGGGCCTCAAATCACTATGGATGATGGGGCAGACTTAGTTACTGAACTTCACCGTGGTGGCCGAGAGTTGCTCAAGGATGTGTTGGGGGGGACTGAGGAAACCACGACTGGGGTTATACGACTTCGCGCTATGGAAGATTCCGGAGCGCTTTCTTTCCCTGTAATAGCTGTGAACGATGCTATGACTAAACATCTTTTCGACAACCGCTATGGTACCGGACAAAGTGTTTTGGATAGTCTGATGAGAGCTTCGAATGTGTTGCTTGCTGGTAAGACTTTTACTGTAGTGGGGTATGGGTGGTGTAGCAGAGGAGTAGCCCGTCGTGCCGACGGCATGGGGGCTAACGTTGTGGTTACAGAAGTTGATCCCTTGCGAGCCTTGGAGGCCCACATGGATGGTTTCAGAGTTATGCCTATGATCGAAGCTGCGCCTATATCAGATTTCATCGTTACTGCTACGGGGGACAAGCACGTTATAGACGACTCGCACTTTGAGGTTATGAAGGATGGTTGCATGATTGCTAACGCGGGACACTTCAATATTGAAATAAACATCCCTGCACTTGAGGAAATGGCTATCGAGAAACGTAAGCCACGACCATTTATTGAGGAGTTCGAGTTGGCTGATGGGCGTCGTGTGCGACTACTCGCCGAAGGACGTCTTGTCAATTTAGCGGTTGCAGAGGGGCATCCAGCTGCAGTCATGGACATGAGTTTTTCTAATCAAGCTCTATCTCTCCGACACATAGTGGAGCATGCAGGTGAACTTAAACCAGGTGTCCATTCGGTTCCGAAGGAGATCGACAGACGAGTTGCTCAGTTCAAACTAGAGGAAATGGGCATTGCTATTGACATTCTTACATCCGAGCAGGAAGAATATTTGTCTTCATGGGAAGAAGGGACCTGAGCTTTGTTGACCGGATGAGCCTCTAACCCTAATTGGTAGAAGGATAGATAAATATTCTCAGGAAAATTTATTTTGAGTTATCTTTATCTAGCATAGTTGGGTTTTTCTCGGAACCTCTTCATTAAGGAAGCTAATGTTAGTAAAGACTTCGACTTTAGATCCTCTGATTTCGAGTTGGAGTTAGTCGATAGTATCCGGTCAGTTGGGGTTAAAAACCTCTAATTTCCGGTAGTCGCATTCTTTAGAATAGTTACAGGAGTCAGTTTTAAGTCACTTATGGTTACTTCCTGGTTAACGCGTCCTAGCAACCAATAGGTTTGTTAATTGAGTTGTACAATAGCCTGAAGGAAGCTAGTTTTATTTGGGACGTAGTACCAAGGGTGTGTGTTAAAGAGAGGGGGGCAAATGACAGATGTCTTAGACGAAATTCTG
Organism: Trueperaceae bacterium; assembly: GCA_002707365.1. Taxonomy (NCBI): domain Bacteria; kingdom Thermotogati; phylum Deinococcota; class Deinococci; order Trueperales; family Trueperaceae; species Trueperaceae bacterium. Next base: position 132,657 of record PAMQ01000007.1, on the reverse strand, counting down.
AACCTAGATCGCTCCCAATTGGAACCCTCTGAGCTCGAACGACTCAATAGTATTGAGATGCGTGAGTGGTTAGAGTCGCTTGACTACGTTCTTGCTTCCGGAGGGGTTGAAAGGGTAGTTGACCTTTTAGAGGGGCTTAGGGAACGCGCACAACAATTTGGTGTGAAGATACCGTTTTCCGCTACCACGCCTTACATCAATACGATATCTCCGGAAGAGGAACCAGAGTATCCAGGTGATTTAAGAATTGAACGAAATATTATGAGGTTAATCCGGTGGAATGCAATGGCTATGGTGGTTCGAGCGAATAAGTTTTCGGATGGTTTAGGTGGTCATATTTCAACCTTTGCTTCTGCTGCTTCGCTTTATGAAATCGGGTTTAATCATTTCTTTCGTGGGCCTAAAGCAGGAGTTGATGGGGATCAGGTATATTTTCAAGGGCACGCTAGTCCAGGTATATACGCTCGTAGTTACCTGGAGCGGCGACTTGATAAGGAGCACTTGAGGAATTTTCGGCGGGAGCTTCAGGAACACCCGGGCCTGTCGAGTTATCCACACCCCTGGCTTATGCCGGATTATTGGCAGTTTCCAACTGTCTCAATGGGGTTGCCACCGATCCTATCGATCTATCAGGCACGTTTTAATCGTTATTTAGAAGATCGGAGTCTAAAGAAACGCGGAACTGGGAAAGTGTGGGCTTTCCTCGGGGATGGAGAAACAGACGAACCCGAGACAACAGGGGCCATAAAATTCGCTGCTCGTGAGGCTCTTGATAACCTCATATGGGTCATTAACTGCAATCTCCAGAGGCTTGATGGTCCTGTGCACGGGAACGGGCAGATAATTCAGGAGCTCGAGGGAATTTTCCGAGGTGCTGGTTGGAACGTTATTAAAGTTCCTTGGGGCAGTAAATGGGATGAATTACTAGCTAAGGATCGTGATGGGATTCTAGTAAAGAGATTTGGTCAGCTTGTTGATGGTGAATCACAACGCTACGCTGCTTTTGGGGCCCCAGAGTTGCGAGAAAAGTTTTTCAACACCCCTGAGCTAAAAAAGTTAATCGAGGATTGGAACGATGATGATATTGGTCGTTTAAATCGTGGGGGTCATGACCCAATTAAGGTGTATTCCGCATACCAAAGGGCAGTAGAACATACTGGTTCACCAACCGTAATTCTTACTAGGACCGTCAAAGGCTATGGGCTTGGGGAATCAGCCGAAGGGAAAAACGTTACCCATCAACAGAAAAAACTAAATGAGGAAGAATTAAGGGCTTTCCGCGATCGTTTCAAAATTCCTATCACTGATGATGAAATTGGTCAGTACCCGTTCTTTAGGCCAGATCAGGATAGCGAAGAATACCGCTACCTGATTGAACGACGCGAACAACTGGGAGGATTCCTCCCACAACGTGCAGTTGAAATCGAACCCGTTAAGGCGCCTGACAGGACACTATTTGAGGAATTCATGATTGGGACCGAAGGTCGTGAAGTCTCAACCACGATGGTGTTTGTATCCATTCTCCGAAAACTACTACGTGATCCGATTTGGGGTAAACTTGCTGTTCCAATTATTCCAGATGAGGCACGTACTTTCGGCATGGAAGCTCTTTTTCGCCAGATCGGTATTTATTCTTCTGTTGGTCAACTATATGAACCGGTAGATCGGGACAATCTGTTGTACTACAGAGAATCCAAAGACGGGCAAATCTTAGAGGAAGGTATTACTGAAGCTGGTTCTATGGCTTCATTCATCGCGGCGGGTACTGCTTACGCCACACATGGCGTAAGCACAGTTCCCTTTTTCATCTATTATTCGATGTTTGGGTTTCAACGTATTGGTGACTTAATTTGGCTAGCAGGCGACATGCGTACTAAGGGCTTCATGCTTGGCGCAACTGCAGGTCGAACAACTTTAAATGGTGAAGGACTTCAGCACCAGGATGGTCACAGCCATGTACTCGCATACGCGTACCCAAATGTAATGGCTTATGACCCAACCTTTGCATTTGAAATGGCGGTCATCATTAGGGATGGCCTTAGGAGGATGTACGAACTTCAAGAGGATCTTTTCTATTACCTTACTATTGAGAATGACAACTATCTGCAACCACCTCCGCCAGAGGCGATAGGACGCGATGAGTTGGAACTGGGGATTTTACAGGGTATCTATCGATTCCGGGCCTCAGAAAGAGATTTTGAGTTGCGAGCCCAGCTACTTGGTTCGGGCGCCATCATGAAAGAAGTGCTTAAAGCGCAAGAAATGCTTGAGCAGTACAATATAGCTGCTGATGTTTGGAGTGTAACTAGCTACAAGGAGTTGCATAAAAACGCTCTGGAAACAGAACGTTGGAACCGACTTAATCCCACTGAAACTCCACGCAAGGCCTTTGTGGCTGAGGCTTTAGCAGAAGCGAAAGGAGTTCTGGTAGCTGCTTCAGACTACATGAAGATCCTGCCGGATTCTCTTGCACGCCATCTCCCGATTCCCCTTACTTCATTAGGGACTGACGGTCTTGGTCGAAGTGAAGGTCGTGAGGAATTGCGAGATTTCTTTGAGGTTGATGCGAAGCACATTGTCCTCGCCACAGTGAAAGCTCTAACGGACAATGACATGGTCGATGTGGCGATGGTCGCTAAGGCGATCAAAGACCTAGCGATTGATCCTGGTAAAGTGAACCCCTATAGCGCGTGACTTCTTGTTGTGCGATTTGGAAAGGCCGAAAGGATTTGGTGCGTGACAACTGATATTACACTCCCCGAAGTGGGCGAGGGAATTGAAAGCGGAACCGTCGTAACTTTACTTGTTTCTTTAGGTGATCGTGTCGAGGTTGATCAGCCAATTCTCGAGCTAGAAACTGACAAGGCCGTCGTGGAAATGCCAGCTACTGCAACCGGAGTGGTCGAGATTTTACATGTAGAAGTGGGGCAAGAGGTCAAAATTGGGCAGATCATTGTTACCCTTAATGATCAGGCTGAAAGTAAGCCAGAAATAACTGATAAAGCGTCAGAGCATATAGAGGCAAAAGATAAATCAAAAACAGAACCTGAATCAGACCTTAGTGCAGCACAAGTTCCAGATCATCACGATGATTCAGGGGTAAAGCTTACGATTTCACAATTGTCGTCTGATCCCAAAAGACTCATACCTGCAGCTCCTTCAGTTCGCCGTTTAGCCCGTGAGATCGGTGTAGATATTAATTTGGTCGATGGTAAGGGAATCCTCGGTAGGATTTCCGCTGCTGATGTTAGAAGATTTGCAGAAACTGGGACAGTGTCTGTATCGACAGCCGGACCAACATCAACAACAACAGCATTCAAGCTACCTGATTTTCAGCGCTGGGGCGAAACTGAACGGAAGCCGATGTCTGGGATTCGGAAGGCTACTGTTCGTTCCATGACTACAGCTTGGGCAACAGTGCCAATGGTCACTCAATTCGATAAGGCGGATATTACGGAATTTGAAGCTATAAGGAAAAGTCATCAACCTAAGGCAAAAGAGGTTGGGACAAAACTAACGCCTACGGCTATGCTTATTAAGGTCGTGGCTTCTGCCCTTTGCAGATTTCCAGATTTCAACGCCAGCATTGACATAGGCGCTGAAGAGGTGGTTTACAAGAGCTATGTCAATGTTGGTGTAGCCGTTGACACTGATAATGGGCTTCTTGTTCCAATAATTAAAAATGCTGATACGAAAAACGTGATCGATTTGTCTAAAGAACTTGGTGAATTAGCTGAAAGAGCTCGTACGCGTAAACTTTCTTTGGAAGAAATGCAGGGTGGCAATTTTACTGTTTCTAATCTAGGTGGGATCGGTGGTACAGGATTTACCCCAATTGTTAATCCACCTGATGTGGCCATTCTGGGTATTTCTCGTGGGGTTTATGAACCCGTATACAATATAAAGACTAACGACTTTTCCCCACGTCTTATTATGCCGATGGCCCTCACCTACGATCACCGCCTTATAGATGGAGCTTCAGCCGCCAGGTTTCTTCGGTGGGTGTGTGAGGCTATTGAGGAGCCGTTTCTTTTGGCGTTGGAAGGCTAAGAGGGTTACCGGGGAGAGTTGATCTTTGTGATATCCAGGAAGCCTCCTTTTTGCATCTCATGTAACCCGTGATAGCATGAGCCGTTATGCGATCTATCCAGGTTCCTGACAGGAATATAGAGGTTGATCACGGATCTGACTTAGCTTTAAGGGCCCAAGGCCTCGTTAAGCGATATGGTAGCCGCAACGTCGTAGATGGTGTAGATTTTAGTCTTTTTCCTGGAGAAATCGTTGCCTTGCTTGGGCCGAATGGGGCTGGCAAGACTACTAGTTTTTACACTATGCTTGGTTTCGTAAAGCCAAACGCGGGAACAATTTTTCTTGGCAATCATGATATTACGAATTGGCCAATGCATAGACGGGCGCGTCACGGCCTTGGCTATCTGGCTCAAGAGCCGAGTGCGTTTCGTAGGATGAGTGTACGGGACAACCTACTTGCGATTTTAGAATTCCAAGATCTAAGTAAAACTGAACAACAAGAACGAGCTAGCAAGTTGCTTGAAGAATTTCACCTTAGTCATCTTGAGAGTCAGCGAGCTGACACCCTATCAGGTGGTGAGCGAAGACGAATGGAGATTGCTCGTAGCCTTACGATTGATCCAACATTCATTTTGCTAGACGAGCCCTTTACGGGTGTAGACCCGAAATCTATCCATGAGATACAAAAGCTAATTGCCGATCTTCGTGAGAGCCGCGGCTTGGGTGTTTTGCTGACTGACCATAGTGTGCGTGAAACTCTTGCAATAGCAGATCGTGTTTATTTAATGTTTGACGGAAAAGTTCGTTTCGAAGGGTCCCCGGCAGAGTTTGCTGAAAATCGTGATGTGCGCAACTTTTACCTGGGCAACGAATTCCGGGTTTGAGGAAGCGACGTTCGTGATTAGTCTACTGGGTCTCATAGTTTTATTGATTTTTCTGGCTGGCGTTACTGCCTATGCCGGTGATCGCCTTGGCATGTTTGTAGCACGTCGTCGTTTAAGTTTGTTTGGTATAAGGCCAAGACGAACTGGCCAGATAGTTGGAGTTGTTGCAGGAATTCTTATTACGTTGACTACCCTTATTGTTCTTTCGCTTGCTTTTCGTGGCGCCACACAGACGATTATCAACGCGCAACAGGTCGGTGAGGAACTAAATCGATTAAGAGCAGAACGCCTGACTCTTGAGGGTGAAATCAGAACCCTTGGCGGAATAATTAACGAACTAGATGGTGAGGTTGGAAATCTAAGCGTTCAAGCTGAAAGCCTTCGGGCTGAAAATCGAGATTTACAGTTCCGTAATCAACAACTAGGTGATGCGAATGCTACTCTTGGAAGCCGAAATATCAACCTGCAGGTGGTGAATGACCAGCTTCGTAGTGAAATCTTAGATTCTAATGATCAGGTGAGAGGACTAAAGTCACAGGTTGATAAGCTTCAAGTTGTCCTTGAGGGCCAGGCCGCAGAGCTCGATCGGATTCGGGTACAGTTTGATCAGGTTACCAATACCCAAATTGTGTTTGCTGATAACGAACTTGTCTATAGCGGGTTATTAAGGGCAACTTCTCCGATCGAAGCCCGTGATGAGTTATCTAAATTAGTTCTTGATGCAAGCGAGAAGACCCTTGCAGAAGGAGCGGGTGCTGTCCAGCTTCTTACAGAACAATTTGATCGTCTTGTAGAAGCCGTTACGCAAACACCAGTAGTAGACTTAGTCCTGTTTATTTCCCCCAAAAACCAGTTTTTGTCTGAAGACATATTCGTATCGGTTGAGGTATTGCCAAACACTAAGTTGCTACCAAGAGGCCATCTTGTACTTAGTAGGCAGATTCACCTTGGCAGCGGTGAATTGAAAACTAGCCAAGCGGAGGTGGGGAAGGTCCTGGCAGGACTTCTCTTAGAAGCCCAGAAGATCTTAGAAAGCACCGGTCTTGTATCTCCTGATCCTATTCATCTCAGGCAGGAGGAAGAAGAATTTCTAACCCAACTACTTCGTCTCACCGGTCCTGTTAGCATTGGGGTAGTAACTACGGAAGATATTTACCGTGGCGCTCCAGCACGCCTGGAACTACTGATACTCCATTAGGGTTTAGTGAACTGAGTTTGCTAGGCTTCTTAACAGTATCTTCCCTTTAGGTCGTCTAGACAAAGTAAGCGGTGGATGTTGCCCTGTGATTCAGGTACGTACCCCCGATTGGGGGCATAATATGGGGTTTTGGTAGTGGGTAGGGAACAACAGTTTGGTCTATTGGAGGTTTTGGCTTAAAAATATTCTGGTTGGCCAGCTACCTTCAGTTTTTGGATACGAGTTTTGTTGGTCTGGTAATCAAATATATGCTCACTGCCAGGCCAATGAATACAAGTAAGATTCGGGTTATACCGTTTGATATGAGTAAGACGCTCGTGGTTATACCAAACGTGATTGAAAATATAGCGAAAAATTTAGCGCGCCGAGTGATTCCTAGGCCGGATTTCCAATCCCGAATCAGTGGTCCAAATAAACGGTGATTCATAATCCAGTTGTAATATCGGGGACTGGATCTTCCAAAGAAGAATATAGCCAATAGAATCCAAATTGTTGTGGGCAAGCCAGGTACAAATACGCCGAATATGCCCAGACAACAACACGCGAACCCAAGTGAAGCATAAACGACGCGGAGGGTTGGATTTTTTGTTACTCGGAGATCTTTACTATAGTCTGTCCAGGTCCCAGATTTAAGGTTCGTTGGATTTTCATTCACGTTAAATAATATACCTAGTCTGGAGATGTGAAACCTGTTACTGCTTGGTTCTTGAATGATAGTTTTTATACGAGGCGAAGATACTCTAAATTAGTTTGACGGTTAAAGAATTGTAGGAAGCCATAAGAAAGACTGAAGTTACCAAAGTTATGGCGGTTTAAAGCGGTTCAAGGAACTGTTGTACTTCGACTCTATTTCCATCAGGGTCAGCAGTAAAGAAGTGATAAATTCCAAAAAACTCATTAAGGACCGGTTTCCCTTCGCATTGAATTTCGTGTTTGCACATGCGCCGGTAAACCGTGTCTACGTCTTTAGTGACAAAAGTAATAATCGAACAAGCGTTGTTAACAAAAGGACCCTCTCGCAGACAAAAACCAATAAAGGCTTTGTCCGTAACTCTATAAATTAAACACCTCTTCTGATTACGGGCCAAAGTTAGTCGGAGCAAACCCTCATAGAATTCCCGAGTTTTCTCTAAATTGGTAGATCCATAAAAACCTATGAAACCATCAAAGTTGATAATTTTTTCAGCCATTACTAATAACCTCTTTATCTCGTCGAGTCGCTTTGGGTTGTCCGTTGCCGTAAGATCTCGTAAAGAATTACTGCCCCAGATGTTGCAACATTCAGACTGTCCGCGGTTCCATGCATAGGTATTTGGATTAACGTCTCTGCGGTTTCTAACCAGGCGTTATCAAGGCCCGTGTCTTCACTTCCCACTACCAGTGCCATGGGCTCGAGGAAGCTTGGCCCCCAGTGTGGTTGGCTAGCGCTTGGAGTTGCAGCAACCACCGAGATCCCTCGACGCACTAAAAACTCTTGGACCCTAGTGGAATCCTCTTGAATGACCCTTGTAGTGAAGAGGCTTCCCATACTAGCTCTTACTACGTTGGGATTGAATAAGTCGGTTCCTTTACCTGTGAGAATAACGGCATCGATCCCAACGCTGTCAGCAGTCCGTAGCAAGGCCCCAATATTGCCCGGCTTTTCAAGGCCATGGATAACCAGTATGAGCGACAAAGTAATCGTATTCAGATCAGCCAGATTGCCGTTCCAGGAGGCCATTACAGCAGCGATGCCATCTGGATTTTGTCGCAAACTAATTTTGTTGAATGCCTCTTCGGAAACACGAAAACATTTCGTGTTTGATGCAGCCAACTCCATCGCGATGGTTTCTGTTGTTGGGCTACACACCTCAGTGCAGAAGAAAACTTCTATAGGATTATGCCCTGCTTGTACTGCTCTGGATATTTCACGTGCTCCTTCTACGAGGAAGCGACGCTTCTCGTCGCGGAAACGTCTATTTTGGAGCCGAAGAACTCCTTTTATGCGGGGATTTCTCGCGCTCTCGATTAAATCCGGTGGTTTTCCCATCTCGGGATTGTAGCCCACAAGCTAAACTAGTGCTATGAGTCAACTCATCACTGCTAAATCCTTATATGACCTGTTAGGTACTCCTGATTTGAGAATTGCTGACACACGGTTTGATCTCACCAATTTGGATGCGGGACGTCAGGTTTATGATAGCGGTCACATTCCAGGAGCAATATTCTTCGATCTAGATAAGGACCTTTCTGGACCTCTTGATTTGCATGGAGGAAGGCACCCTCTTCCTGATATTAATGTTTTTGCAGAGGAACTTGGAAAGCGTGGCGTTAGTAATAATCACCAGGTAGTTGTTTATGATGACGGTGACAGCATGTTTGCTGGGCGCCTATGGTGGATGTTGCGCTATCTTGGCTTAAACAATACTCGTGTCCTCGACGGAGGATTCAAAGCATGGTCAGCCTCCGGATATTCATCCTCTCTAAATCACCCACTTTACCCGACCTCGACTTTTGTTCCTTCTCCCCGCCATTCTATGGTAGTAGACCGGAACTTTGTTCTCAAGAATATTGAGAATAAGAAAGTCCTTCTTATAGATGCTCGTGCCGGTGAGCGTTACAGTGGTGAGGTCGAACCAATCGATCCAGTTGCGGGTCACATACCTAGTGCGATTAATCTACCGTATGAAGATAATCTCCATGCCGGCCGCTTTCTAGCTTCCGAGAAGCTAAGACAACGGTTTACTATTGCCCAAGAAGCTGACGAGGTAGTGGTGTATTGCGGTTCGGGGGTTACCGCAACTCACAACATTCTAGCTCTGGAAGAAGTTGGTTTCACAAGTGCCAAGCTTTATGTTGGTTCCTGGAGTGATTGGGTCAGCTACGATGACGCACCTGTAGCTACTAGCCAGCAAATTAGTGATTAATCCTAAAGTTATCCGGAGTTTACACTGTCAAACTACCATTTAGAATGGTCTCATGGATTTTGAGGTCCAACGGTGCGCATGGGTGATCGACGACCCGCTTTATGTTGCCTATCACGATCAGGAATGGGGTTTACCGACTCATGACGACCTAATCCTGTTTGAATTCTTGGTTCTTGAGTGTTTTCAGGCAGGCCTAAGTTGGTGGACAATCCTCAAAAAGCGTGAGAACTTCCGTAAGGTTTTTGACGGATTTGATCCAGAAATTGTTTCAACTTATACCCGAGCCAGGATCGACACCCTTCTGTTAGATTCCAGCATAATTCGTAATAGAAGAAAGATTAACGCAGCTGTTACCAATGCCCAAGCTTTTCTGGCTATACAGAATCATTTTGGTAGTTTCAGTAAGTATTTGTGGAGTTTCGTTGATGGTAAACAGATTGTTAATTCCTGGAAACATCAAGACGAGGTTCCCACTTATACTGTTGTAGCTCTTCAATTAAGTCAAGATATGAAACGGAGAGGGTTTGTCTTTGTAGGTCCAAAAGTTGCTTATGCCTACATGCAAGCTAATGGGCTAGTTAACGATCACACCACGAATTGTTTTTGCTATCATTGATGCGTTTCAAGGTGGATAGTTAGTTTGGAGATCCATTATGACACTGAGCAAAAAAATACTGAGCTCTAACCAGATCGCTTTTTACCACGAAAATGGTTACCTTCATATTCCCGAAATGTTCAGTCTTGAAGAGACAGAGGAGCTGTCTCACGAGTTAGATCGCCTGGTGGAAGAATGGTCATTCACGAGTCCGGGTTGGACAGGTCCTTGGCGCCAGGCCTATATGGATCCTGAGATCGAAAAGAAGTCCAAATTGACTGCTATGCATGATCTTCATTTCTACTCTACAGCCTGGGCAAGAGCGGTAACTAAGCTTAAGCTAACCGAGGCCATGGCTGGTTTGCTTGGTCCTAACGTAGAGCTTCATCATTCGACGATGCACATCAAACCTCCTCAGACCGGTCACCCTTTCCCAATGCATCAAGACCACCCCTTTTACGCCCACGAGAACGAGAAATTCATTGATGTTCTAGTGCATTTAGACGATACTAACCACGAAAATGGTGAGATTCGTTTCCTTCCTGGATCAAACAAAAATGGGGCCTTAAAGCATGTTATAGAGACTGAGGACGGTCCTTGCGAGCCGCATTTGCCAACAGAAGTATGGAGATTAGAGGAAACCATACCTGTTCCGGCTAAGCGGGGGGATGTAGTCTGCTTCTGTTACTACACGGTTCACGGATCGTATATCAATACTACTGATCAACCAAGGCGCATGGTCCGGATCGGTTACCGTGATCCGCACAATACTCAGTTAGCAGGGCAGAGCCTCGGGAGGCCAGGTGTTATGGTTCACGGTTATCGGGAGCGGCGTGGCGAAGAAGCGCTTCTATCACAAGGCTAAAGACAACAGTGTATTTAGAAAAACCCCCTAGAGGTAAAAGCTCTTCATAAAAGACGTGGCGTGATTGGACTATCAATCACGTCACCACGTTTTAGTCCCGTAGTAGCTTTCCCGTGTCTGTCAGCCTTGGGATTAGATTCAGGGAAGTCGTATATCGCATCATGCACCATGTATACGATAGTCATAGCTTCCCTCATCATGCTCGTTCTGTTTCCTGCTGCTCGGTGGTAGGTAACTCCCGAGTGGAAAGTACAATCTCCGCTTGCTAGGGGTACCCATTCCCAGTCAAGCTGCTGCATGTTGTCCCCTAATTCAATCTCTTCTTGGGCATTGAAGATATCAATGAACTCGGTCTCTCGAGAGAGCAGGTGACTACCTTTAGCAAAAGACATGCAGCCTTTAGCTTGTGAAACATCGACTAGAGCCAACCACATGGTTGTGGTCTTTTGTGGCGGGTGCACAGGCCATAGGCCAGCATCTTGATGGTAATCAGTGATACGACCTCCTGGCTGCTTGTAGAGTGCTTGGTCGAACCAAAGCCTTACGCCGTCAACTCTCATTAGATCCCGAGCTAATTGAGCAAAGCGGGTGCTGAACACGAAGTGCTTAATGGCTGGGTATTCTAACCAGAGATTAAAAGCCTGCAAAAAGCTTCTCTCATAGACAGGTTTATCGCTTAGAGGTCGACTGTCGTCTTTAAAAACGTGTCCAACAGCGAAACCGATAAGTTCCCGGTAGTATTCCAGAGCACGACCACTGATAACCTTCTCAAGCTTCACAAAGCCTTTTTCCTCGTACTCATCAATTTTTGTCCGCTCAATAACGTAAGGTTGACTCAGGAATTCGTCGATGTCTTTTGGTGGTGGCTCATGAAGTAACGTAAGAGCCTCGGGCGTGAGGTCAGGCTTAAGGCCCGGCATATTATCCATACCGATTATGTTAGCAAGCGCTGGTCTTTGCTTCGGTAATTAGTGTAGATGGATATTGCGAACTCCTCAGTTGTGACCTGAGCCCGTTCCATAAAATCGGGTAAGATCTCTTGGGTTTTTTGAAAGCGACCTGTTTTGTTACTCCGCCTAACTATATGTTCTGGATTGCTGCCAGCGTTCTTATGTCGTATTTGTGGGTTTGGGTTCATTAATCTAAAATAGGATACCCGTAGTAAACAAGAAAAGCTGCCATTTAAGTGAACATGGCTATAATGAGTTCGATGATGGACGAGGATTCTCGACGGACTTACAGAAGGATAGCCTTAGCTTTTATGGGAATAGGGTTGTCATTTCTATTTGTCGCGTTATTAGGGATTGTTTTCCAGTTTGAATTTTTTAATGCTAGCCCTGTTAGAGTCGCTTTTTTAGTACTAGGAATTGGTGGTTTATTGTGGTGGACAGTCCGGGACAGGGCCGAATAGAATCTTTATGGAGTTACAGATCGGGTCAATTTTCTATGTCTATAAAGCGTGTAACTTTGAGCGATGGTTAACCCGAACTATTGCAAGTCGAATGCGGAACATGAGTATCTGGAACATACATACAAATGATTGCAAGCGACACCAAACAAGAGGCGTTATTAGCTCTTTCACAAAATTGTTTCCGAGAACAAGATTGTTATTATTCTGTGAAGCGCGGAGGTCTCTTAAGGCCATTCGATTAGAGCATGAACTTATCGAGACTAACCTGTGAATCGGGTGGTTGTGACAGGTATGGGCCCTGTTACTCCTATCGGAGTTGGTACGCTTGATTTTCATGAGGGGCAACTTAAAGGTCATAGTGGTGTAGGTCCGATCCGACGATTTGATGCCTCGGATTACCCTGTACGTATAGCAGCCGAAGTAGACGTTCCAGTGGACCGGTGGCTTGACACAAAAGAACAACGGCGGATGGATCGATACGCACAGCTTGCAGTTATTGCTGCAGAGCTTGCAATAGAAGAAAGTGGACTGATCCCAGATAGGGAAGATAGAACCAGAATAGGCACGTTAGTAGGTAGCGGGATAGGTGGGATGGAAACTTGGGAAGCCCAGAGTAGGGTTGCCGCTGAACGTCATCCGTTAAGGATAAGTCCTTTCTTCATTCCAATGATGATTAGTAACATGGCCGCGAGCAAAATAGCCATGAGGTTTGGGTTTATGGGTCCCAGTTCAACTGTAGTGACAGCTTGTACGACAGGTGCAGAAGCTATAGGAAGCGCCTATAGAATGCTTCAATTCGGGGAGGCTGATGTAATGGTTGCTGGTGGGTCTGAGGCCATAATTACCCCGATGGGCATAGGAAGCTTTTCCGTCATGCGAGCCCTTTCTACTCGTAACGATGACCCTATCCGGGCTAGTCGACCATTTAGTAAAGACAGAGATGGCTTTGTTTTAGGCGAGGGTTCGGCAGTCGTGCTGCTTGAAACTTTGGAACATGCCAAAACCCGAGGAGCGCACATTCATGGAGAACTGATTGGTTTTGGGCGTAGCGCTGACGCCTACCACATGACTGAACCACGTCCCGATGGTAGGGGCGCAGCCTTAGCTATGCAAGCTGCTTTAAAAGAGGCTTGTTTAGAACCGTCTGAGATCGGTTACCTCAACGCCCATGGAACTTCAACGCCTTTGGGTGACCGGGCTGAGGCTGAAGCTATTCGGGCTGTATTCGGAAGGTACGCCAAAATGCTCCCTGTCTCCTCTACAAAATCTATGACCGGGCATCTTCTTGGTGCGGCAGGAGCCGTTGAGGCCATAGCAGCAATCCAAGCGATATCTTCGCAGGTTGTTCCGCCTACGATTAATCATCTTAATTCTGATCCAGATATTGGGCTCGACGTGGTCCCAAATGAGGCTAGGGAAGTAACGGTAAGGTATGCCATTTCCAACTCGTTTGCTTTTGGTGGTCAGAATTGTGCTCTCATATTTGGCCAGTATAAAAATTGAGATTCTAGCTAATCGCACACGGGACTCGAAACGGAAAAGAAGGTTCAAGCCCTTGCTTAGAAGAGAAAGTGAGAATAGAAGGGAGGTCGGAACAAGGGGCTATAAGAATATGCTTAACTTTTGGAAATATTGTTAAGAGCCTCACTCTTTAAGGCTAAATGAGCACAAGATATTTCTTTGTGACCCTTAGGGCGGTGGCTAAGGTGGGCCTCAGAAACCGTTAGGACGTTTATTTCCCATTAGGAGGTTATTAAGAGGGGTATTATGGTTTGTAAATGGCCTCAGAATCTGGAAGTCCCGTTGCTGTATACAGCGCACTCGTTGCGAATTTTGTAATTGCAATCACCAAGTTTTTGGCATCTGCCGTCACTGGTAGTTCAGCTATGTTTTCTGAGGGTGTGCACTCGGTTGTTGACACGAGTAATCAGGCCCTGATTCTACTTGGTCTTCGTCGAAGTCGCAAACCTCCGGATGCTAGGCACCCTTTTGGGTATGGGAAAGAACTGTATTTCTGGAGTTTTGTTGTTGCCATAATACTGTTTGGTTTTGGGGGAGGATTATCTTTTTATGAAGGCATCAAGCACGTAAGGCACCCGGTTACCATTGATAATCCAACCTGGAACTACGTTGTTTTAAGTATTGCGTTTGTAGTTGAATCGGCTGCTTGGATTTTGGCTTATAAGGAGTTACGCAAAGCTGAAGGCGACACTCCCTTTTTTCGGGCCCTGCGGGCGAGTAAGAACCCGGCAGTGTTCACGGTTCTTGCCGAGGATACTGCGGCAATGCTGGGCTTGTTAGTGGCCTTCTTGGGGGTTTTTCTAGGTCAATTATTAGGAATGCCTATTCTAGACGGAGTCGCCTCCATAGTAATCGGTGTTATCCTTTGCCTTGTCGCTGCATTTCTTGCTTTTGAAAGCAAAGCTCTTTTGATCGGTGAAAGTGCTGATATGGAAACTATCGAAAGTGTGCGGGCGATCGCAGAAGCTGACGAAGCTGTCTTGGAAGTATATGACCCGTTAACTATGCACTTTAGTTCTCGACAAATACTGTTAAATCTTGGCGTTAGATTTGTAGCTGATGATGGCCGGATCGACATCGTATCTGCCATTAAAAGGATCGAACGCGCTATTAAAGTTGCACATCCTGACATCCGTCGGATCTTTATAGAGGCTGAGGGACCTAACGAGTTAGAGGAATAGACTAACTGGCCCTGCATTGGTGGGCTAGAATCTAACGTATGCGTGTATCTGTTGAGTTGGTGCCTAGAAATAAAATAGATCTTGAAGGTCAACTTGGCCAGGTACAAAATTACTTTCCCAGCGTCGACACCATAAACGTGCCTGATATCCACCGCTTTGAAATGAGGAGCTGGGAGGCCTGTACGATTGCAAGAAAGTATGTTCCACACGTTATTCCTCATATTAGAGCTATGGATGTAAACCCGGAGGCACCACTTGCGATGGCCAATGAGTTACAGGCTACTGGGGTTACAGAAGTTGTCGTTATTTCTGGCGATATGCCGGCCGAAATGTCACAGACGGTATATGGCACGAGTACGCTAACCGTGATTAAAAAATTTCGCGATGAGTTACCAGGAGTTCGCATTTACGGAGCTCTTGATCCGTATAGGCAGGGATTCCAAGCCGAAATAGAGTACGCTCACCAGAAGCTTGAGGCAGGAGCTTGTGGGCTGTTCACCCAACCCTTCTTTGATCTTCGTCTTTTGGATATCTACTCCGAACTTCTTTCTGGTGTACAGATTTTTTGGGGCTTTACTACCATAACTTCACAAAGATCAATGCGTTATTGGCAGGCTCGTAATCGAGCTATTTTCCCTGTTGATTTCCGACCTAACCTTGAATGGTCTAGACGGTTAGCTGGGGAAGCCTTCAGTTTGTTGCAATCCCGCAATGGGAACGCTTACTTCATGCCTATTGGCATTGACGTGGCTGACTATCTGGCCGGAATAATATAAAGGCAAAGCACCTTTGGTTCATCAGGATGGCGCGCTATTGAAAACATTTCTTCTTATCATTTCGGGGTGTAGCCAAGATTGGGTCCAAGCCAGCGTTCAGTTTCAGTAGTGGTTAGTCCCTTGCGTTGGGCATAATCTTTGACCTGATCTGGTAGGAGGCGCCCTACGCCAAAATAATGAGCCTCAGGATGGGCCAGGAAAAGACCACTAACGGAAGCGGCGGGGGTCATAGCGAAGTTCTCGGTAAGGCTAATCCCTGTTTGGCGTTCTGCACCAAGTAAGCTAAACAAGAGAGATTTTTCCGTATGGTCAGGATAGGCAGGATATCCTGGTGCTGGCCTAATACCTCTATAATCCTCCTGGATTAATTCCTCGTTACTAAGAGATTCGGATAACGCATAGCCCCAGAATTCTTTCCTTACGCGCTCGTGCAGTTCCTCAGCAAAGGCTTCAGCGAGTCTATCAGCAAGAGCTTTTACTAGAATGCTCGAGTAATCGTCGAGGTCGGCTTCGAAGCCAGCTGCTAACTTTTCCACACCGAATCCTGCTGTAACGGCAAAAGCCCCTACGTAATCAGGGGTTCCGCTGGTACGGGGTGCGACGAAGTCAGCCAGACACAGATTAGGTTGGCCATTTCGCTTCTTCATTTGCTGTCGGAGCGTATGTAAAACCGTGAGAACCTCATCCGGTTGATCTTCCCGGTATAGGACTAGGTCGTCACCATCAGAGTTGGCAGGAAAGAGTCCAAAAATGCCAGTAGCCTGCAAAAGGTTTTGCGCGAGGATACGATCAAGAAGTCTGAGAGCGTCATTGTAAAGCTTACGAGCCTCAGTACCAAATTCATGGTGGTCGAGTATATTAGGGAATCTTCCCTTCATTTCCCAGGTCATGAAAAATGGTGTCCAGTCGATTCTCTCTATTAACCTTTCGAGCGGGTAATTTGCGAGGGTTTCAATTCCTAGTTTGGATGGAGTTGTGATAGCGGCTGCTTTAAGATCAAAAGCGAACCGGTTTGCACGAGCTTCATCGAGAGGAATCAGTTGCCTCTCTGCGCGTCTGTTCGAGTGCGTTTCGCGTAAATTGGCGTACTCTGTGGCGACTTCAGTCGAGAAAGCCTTACTTTCATCCCCGAGGACACGTGACACTACCGGAACGCTACGGGATGCGTCATTGACATGGATTGTCGGACCATCATAGGCCGGGCTTATCTTAACGGCTGTGTGCAGGCGCGAGGTTGTGGCTCCACCTATGAGTAGCGGGAGGTTAAATCCATTGCGTGTCAATTCTTTTGCGACATGTACCATTTCATCTAGAGAGGGGGTAATTAGTCCTGATAGGCCGATTATCGAAACTTGTTTACTTTGGGCTGCCTCAAGGATGCTGGCTGCTGGTACCATGACACCTAGATCAATTACTTCGAAACCATTACAGGCTAGAACCACGCCAACAATGTTTTTGCCTATGTCGTGAACGTCACCTTTTACAGTCGCGAGGAGTATCGTGGGGGCTTTTTTAGCTCTTTCAGGATGTGCAGCGCGTTCGGCTTCTAGGTAGGGTGTCAGTCGAGCTACAGCTTTTTTCATTACCCGTGCACTCTTTACTACCTGCGGAAGGAACATTTTCCCTGATTGAAACAGGTCCCCAACCTCATTCATGCCGTCCATTAGCGGTCCTTCGATTACAGCCAGAGGAGATCTATAAGCTTGATAAGCTTCTTCTGCATCATCATCGACATGTTCAACTATTCCACGTACCAAGGCATGTCTGAGGCGTTCGTCGACTGGCTGCTTACGCCATTCGTCGTTTTGTTCTTTGCGGCGGGCCCCACTTTCAACTGTGGCGGCGAACTCTACTAATCTCTCGGTAGCGTCGTCTCTTCGGTCGAAAAGTACGTCTTCAACGCATTGAAGTAGTTCAGCGGGAATTTCTTCGTATACCTCAAGCATTGATGGATTTACAATGCCCATGTCTAGGCCCGCTTGACGGGCGTGATAGAGGAACGAGGCGTGCATCGCTTCTCGTACTGCCTGGTTACCCCTGAACGCAAAGCTAACGTTGGATATTCCTCCGGAAACTAGGGCGCCAGGTAGGTTTTCTTTGATCCAAGATACGGTTTGGAAATAGTCAACGGCGTATCGTCGGTGCTCCTCGAGGCCTGTTCCTACAGTAAGGACGTTAGGGTCTAGTATTACCTCATTAGCCGGGATACCTATTTCGTGTACAAGAATGGTGTATGCCCGCTTGAGTATTTCAATACGTCGTTCAAACGTGTCTGCTTGACCCTGCTCGTCGAAAGCCATAACAACTATTGAGGCGCCATATTGGCGAGCCTTTACGGCATTGTGTCGGAATTCCGTCTCGCCGTCTTTTAAACTAAGAGAATTAACTAGGGCTTTACCCTGTACTCGTTGTAGTCCAGCCTCAATTACTTCCCATTTTGAGGAATCTATCATTAGTGGAACCCGGGCAATGTCGGGTTCGGATGCAACAAGGTCAAGAAAGTGGACCATAGCCGCCTTCGAGTCAAGCATCCCTTCATCCATATTAACGTCGATTATCTGGGCTCCTCCTTGTACCTGGGATCTAGCTACTTCGAGGGCGCTGTCAAAATTGCCTTGTAGGATGAGTTTTGCAAAGCGACTTGATCCAGTAACATTCGTTCGTTCGCCGACGTTGACAAAATTGGTTTCGGGCCGGATTACAAGTGATTCGAGACCGCTAAACCGGGAATAAGGGGCTGGTTGTTGTGGTACTCGAGGATCGTAATCTCGGGCTGCTTCAGCAAAAGCGCGGATGTGTTCGGGTGTGGTGCCGCAACAACCACCTAGGATGTTGACCCACCCTTGGTCAAGATAATCCCGCATTGTTTCGAGCATCCGTTCAGGTGTTTCATCGTAACCACCGAAGGCGTTGGGCAGACCAGCGTTAGGATACGCAGCCGTAAACAATCCNGTGAGGTGCGAGAGTTCCTCAACATAGGGACGAAGTTCAGTTGGTCCGAGGGCGCAGTTAAGTCCAATTGCAGTCAGTTTCCCATGGGAGATGGAAGTNACGAATGCCCCTAATGTTTGCCCTGATAGAGTACGCCCACTCGCGTCGGTGATAGTACCGGACATCATGATCGGTATCCGTTTACCGTGATTCGCCAAAACCTGTTCGATGCCAAACAATGCAGCTTTCGCATTGAGGGTATCAAAGATGGTTTCGATTAGCAGGAGATCAGCCCCGCCATCAATTAGTCCTCGAGCCTGCTCCGCGTACGCTTTCTGAAGACCGTCAAAGTCAATGGCTCGGAAGCCAGGATTTTCGACATCAGGACTTAAGCTGGCAGTACGATTTGTCGGTCCCATAGAGCCTGCAACGAATCTTGGTCTGTCTATGGTCGTAAACTTTTTAGCGGCTGCGCACGCTATTGATGCTGCAGAACAGTTGATTTCGTAGATTTCGTTACCGAGTCCATATTCCGCGAGGCCAATCGACGTGGCGTTAAAAGTGTTGGTTTCAATGATGTCAGCGCCTGCATCAAGATAAGCCTCGTGGATACACTGTATAAGTTTAGGTTTGGTAAGTGAGAGTACGTCCATGGCGCCCTGGAGGTCTGTAGGGTGTTTTGCGAACTGTTTACCGCGAAAATCGGCCTCCTCGAGCTTTTCTTGCTGGATCATGGTTCCCATTGCACCGTCTAATATTAGGATGCGCTTCTGTAGAGCTGCCCCGAGTGGGTGTTCTAGATTAGGTGTGAGTCGGGTTGATTGGGTCAATTTCATCCTTAAGGCTTCTGAGGCCACTTTCAACGCTCATATGCGAACTGGTCGAAGCTATTTTGGCGACAAGTGCATGTTCAGCGATGCAAGGGGCGCCATTCAAAGTGGAACAAGTGGTTTGGCGTGGCCAACGCTTAATCACTTGAGTAGCTGTATTCTCTATCAGCGTTTTAGCGTCGTCAAGCTTTCCTTGGGTTGCTGTGTCTAAATTTGAGGCAAGTCGCCAATAAAGTTCCACTGCGGCTATGGAGATATTACCGACATAAGGAGGCATTGAGAAGCCCGAGTGTAACAGAAATGCGAGGTTGGCGTGCGGTACCCTTCCAGTGATAACTCCCTGTGGGGTAAAAAGTTGCTGATAGTTAGTAATTTGTGAATGTAGGTTCACAAGCGACAGCCTCCTTCTAACTTTGCGTTTTTTGAATTCAGGATAGAACTAACGTTGTTATGTCGTAACCAACCATGAATTGTTCCCTATGTTTTAGATATTGCGACACTACGGTAAGCAGTGGGTGCTAGAATGCGGCCCGACAGACCTGCGTGTTGACTGCAGGCTGTCTCGGAGAAACATTGATGCCTGTTTATGTTTATAAGAACCTTGTGACTGATGAAATTTTCGAGTTTGTCCAACGCATTACGGATCCTGCTCTCCGTGTGCATCCGGAGACGGGGGATCCGGTTAAACGTCTGATACAGCCTGTCGGAATTGCTTTTAAAGGATCCGGTTTTTACGTCAACGATTCTAAGAACAGCCAAAGAGGGGCTAAGACAACTACTGATAACCAGGCCTCTGCTGGTAAGGGTGATTCTGCTGGTAAGGGTGATTCTGCTGGTAAGGGTGATTCTGCTGGTAAGGGTGATTCTGCTGGTAAGNGTGATTCTGCTGGTAAGAGTGAGAAAAAATCTTAATTTCTTTTCATTAGGCGGATTTGTTAGTCACTAAGGGGATCCGACGGCCCAGCGTACTTCGAAAAGCGTAGGCCAATTCTTCCCTGTAATATAGAAACTTTCAGCTTCTTTATCGTAA